>CAMDGQ010000016.1 GCA_945897955.1 Tepidiphilus sp. J10
CGGCCACTTCATGCTCGACGGCGACCTCTTCGGTGCGGTCATTCCACTCGACAACGGAGCCCAGTCGCTGTCCCTTGTCGTTGATCACCGGGTTGGCCACCACGGTCATGCTGTGACCGCCGATATTCAGTGCGCCACGGTGGGTGCTGTTGAGCTTTCCGAGTATGTCTGCCTGATGTGCGGGGTTCTTGTGGAAGCTGTCGATGCTGACGCCAAGCAGATTGTCTACGTTGAAATGCGGCAACTGCTTGCGGATGTCCGCCTGGGCATGCCGAAACATGCCTTGCACGGCCTTGTTGGTATAGATGATGCGCCGCTCGTTGTCGGCCATCATGACTTTGGCGGAGACATTGTCGAGCGCAATCCTGACGCGCAGGTTCTCAACCGCAACTGCCGAGCTGGTCTTGAGCTGTGCTTGCAGGATGCGCAGGTTCGACAGCAATGAGACCTGGTCACCCGGCTGGATGTTGATGGGGTCGTCGAGTTGTCCCTTCGCCAGGGTTTGCACCACGGAACTGGCATAGCCGGGTTCTCCGCCCAGCTGGCTGAGTACATTTCGAATCATGCTGCGAAGCAACATCAACAAAATTGTGGCAATCGCCAGCGAAAGTCCGATCAGCAGCACCTGACCGAGCAGGATCAAGCGGTTGGTGTTGGTGCCGTCAGCTTCCTGAGCCTTGTGAATGTCTTCGTTCAGGCCATTGATGGCTTCGGCCAGCTTTGCCGAAGCTTCGTCGAATCCGCCGGGGCCTTTCATGATGGCATCGCCGGCGGCTTTGCCCTGGCCAATGTATGCAGCGGACATGCCTTCGCCGATGCGGTACAAGGTTTCGGCGTCAGTCCGCATGGCAGACAGACTGCCAGCCTTTTCCGGTTGTAACTGTTGCAGCTGCTTGAGTGCTGCCAGTGCCGTATCACGCGCCGTTTGAGCTTCCGTCCTGGCGGCGGGCTCGCCGGTCAGGCTGTAGTCGGTCAGAAATTGTTGTACTTGTACGATGGAAAATCGTGCCGAAGCGATCTGAGCGGAGGCCTGGTCGAACGCCAGGGCTGTCTGCTGAAGTGACTTGAGGCCCCAGGTCATCCCCAGAAAAACGACGATCATGACGCTCAGCAATGTGGCATTGATCAACATGACACGGCTGGCGGCCTGGGAAATTTGAGGCGGGAGGATATTCACGATGTCGTCCTTCAAGCCGCAGCCGCTTCAACCAGTGACATTTCCTGACTGGTCATCAGACGTTCGATATCGACGACGATGATCATGCGTTCTTCCACCGTGCCAAGGCCGAGGATGTAGCGGGTATCGAGAATGGAGCCGAACTCCGGCGAAGGGTGCAGGTTGCTTGAACTCAGCTGGATCACGTCGGAGACGCCATCGACGACGATGCCCATCACGCGCTTTCCGATGTTCAGGATGATCACGACGGTGAACTGGTCGTAGGTGGGGGCGCCCAGATTGAATTTGATGCGCAGGTCGACGATGGGGACGATGACGCCGCGCAGATTGATGACGCCCTTGATGAACGGCGGCGCGTTGGCGATTTTGGTGACGGCGTCGTAGCCGCGAATTTCCTGCACCTTGAGAATGTCGATGCCGTATTCCTCGGCGCCCAGGGTAAAGGTGAGATATTCACCGGAGGCGGCGACACCGCTGGTTTCGGGGTAATCCATTTTGGTCTCCTATCGGGGCGAGGAATCGGGATAAGGCAATGCGCGCGGCGTTCGCCGCTGATCAGGCGACCAGGCGGGGTCTGGCATGGGACAAGCCCATGCGGGTGACTGCCGAGACATCAATGATCATGGCCACCCGACCATCTCCCATGATGGTGGCGCCGGAGATGCCGGGAACCTTGCGGTAGTTGGCCTCCAGACTCTTGATCACGACTTGTTGCTGGCCGAGCAGCTCATCGACGAACAGGGCTGCTTTGCCTTCTTCGGCTTCCACCACCACCAGCAAGCCCTTGGTGATGTCTTGCACACCGTCCAGGCCGAAGGCGGTCGCCAGCGAAACGAAGGGAAGATATTCCCCCCGGATGTGCACCATTCGACTGTCGCCGGCCAACGTGCGAATGTCGTCCAGCTTTGGTTGCAGTGATTCGATGACCGTGGTGATCGGGAGGATGAAGGTCTCGCCGCCGACGCCGACCGACATTCCATCGAGAATCGCGAGGGTGAGCGGCAGTCGGATGACCGTGCGGGTGCCGAAACCGGGCGACGATTCGAGCTCGACGCGGCCGCCGAGTCCTTCGATGTTGCGTTTTACGACGTCCATGCCGACACCGCGTCCGGATACGTCGGTGACCACATCGGCGGTCGAGAAACCCGGCGCGAAAATGAGTTGCCAGACATCGAAGTCGGACATGCCATCGTTGACCGGCAGCCCCTTTTCCTTGGCTTTTTCAAGTATCCGGGCGCGATCAAGTCCCCCTCCGTCGTCGATGACTTCGATGACGACGTTGCCGCCCTGGTGGCTGGCCTTGAGCGTCAGCGTTCCTTTCGGATTCTTGCCGGCGGCGACGCGTTTTTCCGGTATTTCGATGCCGTGGTCGAGACTGTTCCGAACCAGATGCGTCATCGGGTCGGTGATTTTTTCGATCAACCCTTTGTCCAGTTCGGTGTTGTCGCCAATGGTCTTGATTTCAACCAGCTTGTTCAGCTTGCCGGCCAGATCACGGACGACGCGCGGGAAGCGCGAGAAGACCATGCTCATCGGCAACATGCGGATGGACATGACCGATTCCTGCATGTCGCGGGTATTGCGTGAGAGCAGGTCGATGCCGGCGAGTACTTTCTCGGCGAGCACCGGGTCGAGGTTGCTGGCCGCTTCAGCCAGCATTGCTTGCGTGATGACCAGTTCACCGACCAGGTTGATGAGTTGATCGACTTTCTCTACAGCGACTCTGATGCTGGTGTCGGTGTTGGCCGCAGTAATGATCTTGTCATTGTCGCGGCGGCCAGCCTTGGCCGTCTCGACGCCAGGGTTGTCGGTCAGACGTCGTCCCACCGTCGAGGTTGCTTCAACCTGTGGAGCCGGATTGACTTTCGTTGTCGCCGAGTCGCTTTCCCTGCTCAGGATGGCATTTGCCTTGTCCGAAAATGGACGCGGTGCACTGGTTTTCAGCACGTATTCCGCACCGGGTGCATCGTCGAACAAGCCAAGTCCGCCAGGTGCATTGACGTATATGCCGTAGCCGGGGCCTTCAATGGCGGCCGGGCTGTCGCCGGGCGAAACCTCGGGCGGTTCAGGTTCGCTTCCTGGTGCTCCGGGAGCATCATCAAACAGACCGAAGCCGGCGGCTTCCATGCCGGCTGACGATGCTTCATCTCCGCTTGGGAGTTCATCAAAGAACCCGTAGCTGTCATCGGCCTGCTGTGAGACCACTGGGTCAGGCAGATCTTCAAAAAAGCCATAGGCGTCTTCTTCCGCTTCGGGTTCGATGAGCACTTCATCGGGACCGCAGTAGAAGGCTAGAACTTCCTTGAGATCGTTATCGCTGGCTTGAGTGGTGAGTATGGCAACGAATTTCCCATCCATGCCATTCGGCCGTTGCTTGATGTCCACGGCAGCAGCATCACGGAGGGCGTCGAGCAGGTTGTCGAATGCTTCCGGAGTGCCGCTGACATTGGCGGGCAGCATGCATTCAAGCCGAATTCTGCGGACCTGGGCGGGCGCAGGTTCATCCGCTGGCATGGAGTGATCGGCGGGGTGGGCGTCTGTCGCCGTCGGATCATTGCTGGCAAGCTGGTTGAGGCGCTCGCAAACGGATGCGATTTCGTCCGCATCTGCTTCCGGTCCGCCCTGGTGATGCTCCAGTTGTGCGCGCAGCACATCGCCGGCGGCGAGGAAGGCATCGACCATCTCGGCCCTAAGTGCGAGTTCTTCCTTGCGCAGGCGGTCAAGCAGGGACTCCAGGACATGCGTGACGCTGGTCATGTCGGTAAAGCCGAACGTGCCGCTGCCCCCCTTGATGGAGTGCGCCGCCCGGAAGATGGCGTTGAGTTCCTCCAGCGAGGGAGATTCCACATTCAGGTTGAGGAGCAGAGTCTCCATACTCGCCAGGTGCTCCGAGGTCTCCTCGAAGAACACCTGGTAGAACTGGCTCATGTCGATGCTCATGGCAATATCCGCAGGCTATTGATTGCTGAGGGCGGCAGCGCCAGGCCGAGTACCTGATGCGCTTGCAAGGGACTCGGTCCTGCCAGCGGCTTAACCGATGACTTTCTTGACTACTTCAAGCAGCTTTTGCGGGTCGAACGGTTTGACCAGCCAGCCGGTCGCGCCCGCCGCTTTGCCCGCGGCTTTCATCGTGTCGCTGGATTCCGTGGTGAGCATCAGAATAGGCTTGCTGCGGTAATCAGGTAAGCCGCGAAGTGATTTGATCAGGGTGAGCCCATCCATTCTGGGCATGTTCTGATCGGTCAACACCAGATCGGCTACCTTGCTCTTGGCCTTGTTGAGACCATCCTCCCCATCTACTGCTTCAATGACTTCGTAGCCCGCGCTTTTCAGCGTGAACGCGACCATCTGACGGATGGAGGCTGAGTCATCAACCGTCAAAACGACTTTACCCATAGCGCTTCCTCTCTAGATCAGAACAATTCGATATCGCCGGAACTCATGCTTTCCTGCTTGACTGGGTGGTTCCGCTGCGCTTCCTGGAGCGAGTGGTCATGCAGCCAGCTTCGCGCCTGGCTCAGGCCGCTGCTCAACTGGGCGCTTTGCTGAATGCTGCCTGCAAGTTTTTCGACCAGATCTTCGACATTGAGGATGCGGTTCTGTGCATGGCCGATCAATTGGCTGCTCATGTCCTGGAATTGGAGCGCGGTAACTGCGGCGTTCACTTCTACGGAAACCCGGCCGGCTTGTTCGTCAATGCTTTGTGCGGACGCAGCCATTTCCAGGTTGATTTCGCTGATGCGCGCCATGGTGCTATGCACCCGCTGCTTCGATTGCAGCGCGAAATTCATGTCCATCGAGGCGACCGAGTAAATCGAATCATGCGCGACTGCCAGCGAGGTGTGAACCCCTTCCATGTGGCCGCGAATCTGCTGCGAGAAGTGGTTGGTCCGTTGAGACAGGGCGCGTACTTCATCCGCAACGACCGCGAATCCCCGCCCCGCTTCGCCTGCCCGTGCGGCTTCGATGGCTGCGTTCAGGGCGAGCAGATTGGTCTGCTTGGCAATTGATTCGATCTCGCCCAGGATGCCGATAATCGCGTTGACTTCGTTGTCGATGGTTTCCATGGTCTCGACCAGACCCATTGCAATCTTGCTGGTGTTGACGGTGTTGTCAACGAAGGCCTCCATCGTTTTTGATGTGTTCAGTACGAATTCTGAAAAGCTGACGCCTTCATTTCCACTGCCCTGCGAGGACATTGCAGAAACGATGGAGATGGCGAGATCGCGCTGAGCCTGGATTCGGGTATTCATTTCGCCGAAGCGTTGAACCAGTTCGTCGATTGCGAGGCGCAGCAAGTCCTTGACGCGCTCCAGATCTTCTCGACTTGATTGAAACTGGCTCTTGCCTTCGCGTGAGAGATCCGACATCAGCGCAGCCAGTTCAGTGCGCAAGGCCGCCTCTTCATTCTGCGTGTTGTCTGGTTTTGTCTTGTCCAGATCAAAACCGGCGTTCAACACCAGAATCAGAACAGCCGCCAGGGCTACCGCGAGCAGGCGCCAGATCGGTTCGGCGAACCATGCCGTCAATCCCACCATGATTGCAACTGCAACGATGACTGCGGCGAACTTCTTCGAGCTCAATCTTATTCCCCAGCTTGGATGGGCCCGGCGGCCCGACAGGCTGAGCTATCGGCAGATCGGCATAAAACTTTAGTGGTGATTCGAGGGAAAAAAGCCGGATGGCTGGGGTGACCATCCGGCTTTGAAGGGCTGAAAAGGTAATCAGGCAGGCACAGTGGCCAGCATTTTTTGCAGTTCACCAGACTGATATAGATCGCGAGTAATGTCGGCGCCGCCGATAAACTGCCCGTTGATGAAGACCAGGGGAATCGTTGGCCAACTGGCGTATTCCTTGATGCCTTCACGAATTTCGTGCTCTACCAGCAGATTGACCGAGAAAAGATTGGTCACTCCACAGGCGCGCAGAATATTGGCCGTGTTGGCTGAATAGCCGCATTGGGGAAATTGCGGTGTGCCTTTCATGTACAGCACAACGGGATGAGTGGTGACTTGCTCGTGAATCAGTTTCTGGATGTCCATGCTGACCTCTAAGTTGACTAAATCTGTCGGGAATTATAAGGGCTCAGGCAATCTCGTCAAGCCGGGTTATGGAACAGGATCATGGAACAGGGTCATGACCTCCCGGGTGCCAGGGGTGGCAGCGGGAAATTCGTCTGATGGCAAGCCAGCTACCCTTGATTGCGCCGTGTCTTTCCACTGCCTCACGGGCAAATTGTGAGCAGGTTGGTGTGAAGCGGCATTGATTGCCCATGAAGGGTGATAAAACCAGTTGATAAAAGCGGATCAGGCCTATCAGGATATGTTGCAGGGGGTTCATCAGGATCGCTATCCAGTGGAATCAGCGCGCATAGCGTGGTGCGAGACGCTCCGCTTTTCTGAGGTCGTCAGGGGTGTTGAGGTTGAGAAAGGCATAGGGATCGTCACCGAAATGAATCGTTTCGCACGCATGTCTGGCTTGCCAGGCTTGTACCTGGCGGCCGCCTGAGCTGACGAATTCCTCAAGGTCGGCTATGAGTTCCCGATGTACCAGCATGATCGCGAACTGGTTGCCGGTTTCGTCTGCGGCGCGTGCCAGGGGTACCTGACTGGCAAGGGCGTGATCAAGCAGTTTTCCGGTGAGGTCAAGCGGCAGAAAGGGCGTGTCGCAAGGCACGCTCAGCAACCATTCCTGTTGTGCGGTGCGGGCCGCAGCAAGCAGCCCTGCGAGCGGGCCTGGTCTGTCCGGCAGGTAGTCGGGAACAACGGTATGTCCAATGGCGGCATATCGGTTCAGGTTGCGATTCGCATTGATCAATACCTCGGCAACATGACCGGAGAGTCGCTCGGCGACCCAGGCAGCCAGGGGCCGACGCGAGAGTTCTATCAGCCCCTTGTCTTCACCCTGAAAGCGGCGTGCCAAGCCACCTGCAAGAATGACCGCGCTGACTGGTCGAGGTTCATGGAGTGCTGGCTGCATCATGCTCCAGGCGGTAAACCTGCGATTTGTAACGGGGACGGAAGCCTTCCCAGATGACATTGCCGACAACAGGCGTTCTCGGTTTTCCGCTGGCTTGCACGGACAGCTTCAAAGTCCATGGGCAGTCGATCCGTTCCCTTGCCTTGAGGTGCAATCGCAGCATGGTTTTCATCGCGGGATCGACGCTGGTATTCAGGCAAGCGCCAGCCGGCAAGTGGCGCGACATGTCTGCAATGAGCGGACGATAGGCCCAGCCGGCTTCAATCCAGGGACGAAACAAGGTTGCGATCAAAATCCAGATTAGAACCATGCCTGTGGCCCAGACCAGAATTGGGCGCGCCTTCGCGCGAGGAAACAGCGGGATGGCAATGATCCAGGCGAGTGTGGCGACGGCAGCGGGAAAATAGGCAAAGGCTGCGACCGAACCGGGTTGGTAGCCAGGCGTTAGACGGGCCATGCGCAGCGCCAGCTTGGCCGGGTAACCCCATTCGATCGCGGCGAAATAGACCCAGAATGCCATGATCAGAAAGGCGAAGAACAAAACGCCAAACCAGTACAGTGCCTGGGCTGCGCCGCGTCGCAAGTTATCCAGACCGTAAGCGGATAACAGCGCCAGAGGCAACAATACGGGCAGCAATGCGCCATCTCTTGACCATGCAGGCACCAGTCCCGCGAGCAATAGAACAACCACTGCAATCAGGGGCAGGTGCAATTCCGGGGTGCGCGCCAGACGAAGATGGGCATGCCAGATTGCGCCGAGCGCCAACGGCCACAATGGCCAGGCAAACCAGGGTAATTCGGCAAATGCGCTGGAGGGAGGTCGAATTGGACTGAAGCGCCCGCCACCATGCCATTGCAGCCAGTCATTCAGGTTGCCGGTCGAAGACAGGTAGGCGAAGGCGAGGGTCAGCAAAACCATTGCGAGCAGCGCGCCGCGCAGCATGGCTTGCCGAAAATTCCGGTCGCGCCCGACAGGCAGGAACAGTGGCAAGAGAATGATCGCCAGGCCGGCAACCAGATCCGGGATTCCGCGTAAGCCAAGCGTCAAAAAAGCAAGCGCAATGCCGATTGCCAACATGCCATATCGTGCTTGGGTTTTTGCCACCATCACGCCATACAAGAGCAGCGACCATGCGGCAAGCAGCGCGGTCTCCGGTAAAAGCGCGTGTGCGCGCAGCATCAGGCCAAAGCCGCCGGCCAGAGCAATTGTCGCGGCCGGACCAAATCCCGGGCCGAACAGAGCGCGACCGCTCAAGCCAGTGAACAGGAGTGCAATGCAGGTAAACAGGCCACTGGCAAGTCGCGCGCCATCCTGGATATCGCCTCCGGCGATATTCGCCTTGACCGCGATAGCCGCAACCAGGGTGTACAGCGGGGCGGGGGTCGACCAGATGGAAACCGATCCTTCGAGCCAGTCGAGGATCGGCTCAAGTGCGGCTGCTTCTTCCGCCTTCCAGGCATCGCGACCGGTCAGTCCGAAAAATGCCCAGAAGCACAGCAGCAAAGCAAGCCAGATCAGTTTTGCGGGGGGCGTCGAATTCATGGCAATACGGCGTCGTAAGTGGGCTGATCAGGGGCCGAAGTGAGCGTCGCTCGCATGGTATGCATGCAAAACAAAAAAGGCAGCCATTGGCTGCCTTTTTTGTTTGTGCGCAAGTGTTATTTCTTGCCGATGCCGTATTTCTGGCGGAATTTCTCGACACGACCGGCTGTGTCGACAATCTTCTGCTTGCCGGTATAGAACGGATGGCAGGCCGAGCATACTTCGACGTGCAGCGGCTTGTTCATCGTGGAACGGGTGGTAAAGCTGTTGCCGCAACTGCATGTAACGGCAATTTCGTTGTACTCGGGGTGAATGCCTGCTTTCATATCGCGCTACCTGGGTCGGAACCTGGAAAGCGCGGGATTATCCATAAAAACACCGATACAGGCAAACGTATTAGCGTAATTCAGCCAGAAGATGGTCAATGGACTGGCGTGCTTGCCGGGCGTAGGCATCGCCGAACAGGTTGAAATGATTCAGCAAGTGGTAAAGCTGATAAAGCGATTTACGCGTCGCATAGCCGGGATCAAGCGGCCAGGCCGCGTTATAGGCGGCATAAAAGGAGGGCTGGAAGCCGCCAAACAGTTCGGTCATCGCGATGTCCGTTTCTCGGTCGCCATAATAGACAGCCGGGTCGAAGATGACCGGATTGCCTCCGACTGCGCCGGCATTGCCGCTCCATAGATCGCCATGCAGCAGACTGGGTTGAGGTGTGTAGCCGTGGAAGAAACCGGTCAGCGCAGCAAGCAGTTTTTCCCCGAGGTCTATCATCCCTCTGGCAGCGCCATGCCGGGCGGCCAGAGCAAGTTGCGGACGCAAGCGTTGTTCGCGGTAGAACTCGACCCAGTCGCGACTTGCCGGATTGGCCTGATGGGTTCCACCAATGGTGTTGTCACGGTTCCAGCCGAAGGCGTGCCAGGTGGTTGCATGCAAGCGGGCGAGTTGTTCGCCGAGCCTGGCGCCATGTATTTCATCGGCTTGGACCAGGTCCAGAAACTCGATGACCAGAAAACTCTGGTCGCCGGCCAGGCCATGCGTTAACGGTCTTGGGACGCGGATGGCTTGAGCCGCATCAAGTTCAATCAAGCCGGCGGCCTCTGCGGCAAACATTTCCAATTGCGCGGCCCGGTTGATCTTGACGAAAAAGCGTCGGCCATCTTCCCCGTGCAGGCCCAGACTTCGGTTGATGCAGCCCCCGGTAACATCATGCCGACGTTTTGGCTGGAATGGTTTGCCGGAGGCTGCCGAGATCGCGCGCGCAATCTCGGCGATCAATTTATCGCTCACACCACGGTTTTTGGCTCGCGCGAGGCGCCGGCTTCGTCCATTCGGCGCAAGTAGTTCTGCCAATAGAAATCCTGTTTGGCGCCCAGGTCGTAAAGGTAATCCCAGGAATAAATACCCGAGTCATGCCCGTCGGAAAACACCAGGACAACGGCATATTGCCCAACTGGTTCGATGTTCTTGATGTCCACATTCTTTTTTCCGACTTGCAGCACTTCCTGACCGGGGCCATGCCCGCGTACCTCGGCCGAAGGCGAGAACACGCGCAGATATTCGAACGGGAAGCTGAAACGGCTGCCTTCGTTGAAAGCCACTTCCATGACTTTGGACTGCTGATGCAGCTTGATTTCCGTCGGAATGGGGGAATTCGGGTTAAGACCGCTCATGGATGAATCCTTTATTAGCGTTCGATGATGGAGCGCTAGTGTGCCATTGCATCAAACGTCGAACAAGCCCGACTAATTTTGTCGGACATTTGGCAGGTGCGTATTCGCCGTGTCAGCTCCGCGCCTGGCACATCAGACGCTTCATTTCCCGCACTGCGTTTTCCCAGCCGACAAAAATCGCCTGCGCGACGATGGCGTGGCCGATGTTGAGTTCTTCCACGCCCGGGATTGCAGCAATGGACTGGACGTTGTGATAGTGCAGACCGTGGCCGGCGTTGACCGCCAGACCGAGTGAAACGCCTTTTTCCACCGCTTGAATAATGCGGCGCAATTCATGTCGTGTTTCGTCAGGCCGGGCCGCGTCGGCATAACGGCCGGTATGGATTTCCACCACTGGCGCGCCGGCGGCGCGGGCGGCCTCCAGTTGATGCGCGTCGGCGTCGATGAACAGCGAGACGCGAATACCTGCGGCGGCAAGCGTCCTGCAAGCCCCTTGCACGGCGGCAAACTGGCCGGCGACATCAAGGCCGCCCTCGGTGGTCAATTCCTCGCGCCGTTCCGGTACCAGGCAGACATCCTGCGGCTTGACCTGCAAAGCGATTTCGATCATCTCGTCGGTGACGGCCATTTCGAGATTCATCCTGGTTTGCAGCAACTCGCGCAGGATGCGCACGTCGGCATCCAGGATATGGCGTCGGTCTTCACGCAGATGCAGCGTGATCGAGTCGGCGCCGGCCGATTCCGCAAGCAATGCGGCTTGTACCGGGCTTGGATAGCGGGTGCCTCGCGCCTGACGCAGCGTGGCGACATGGTCGATATTGACGCCCAGAAAGAGGCTGTTGGATGAACTGGTCATGACTTGTGCAGGTCGAGTTGTTGCAGGTGAATAAGAAGTTGTCGCGTGGCCAGCGGTTTTTCGCCGAGATAGTGCGCCAGCAGGCCGCGCATCAATATTTTGCCTTCGGCCAGCGTGGCGGAGTCGGAAAGATTGCCGGCCGCGAGATCGAGCAGAGTCTGCCCGCGATAGCCGGTTTGATTACGCAGCAACGGCACCACACCATGTCCCGGCTCGAAACTGTAGCGGCAGGTCGGTTCCAGTTCTCCGCCCTCGGCAAGATGCCCGAGCGGCTGGGCATAACCCAGTTCCGACAGCAGATCGAGTTCAAAGCGGCGCAGGATGGGTTCGACATCGCTTTGCGTGTTCAGCGCCGTCAGCGTGACTGCGTAAAGATCGAACAGTCCTGCGTGCGCGTCGCCTTCAGGCAGCATGCGCAACAGGAGTTCATTCAGATAGAAGCCGCACATCAGGGCATGACCGCGCAACATGAGTTCGCCGCCCTGCCATTCGGCGTCGTGCAGCGTGCGCAGTTGATGCTTGCCGAACCAGGATAGCGCAAGCGGCTGAAACGGCATCAAGCGTGCTTTAAGGCTTGAAGTCTGACGTCGCGCACCGCGCGCGATCAGTGCAACGCGGCCATGATGGCGAGACAGCACATCGACGATCAAACTGGTTTCGCGCCAGGGACGGCTATGCAACACAAAGGCAGGGTCGCCGTCGATTTTCTCACTCACGGCTCACTCATACCCGAACTGCTTGATCAGGCGTGAATCGTCCGCCCAGCCGCCTTTGACCTTGACCCAGACCTGGAGAAAGACCTTGCGGTCGAACAGTTTCTCCATATCCTGCCGCGCCTCGCTGGCGATGCGCTTCATATGTTCGCCGCCGCGCCCGAGGATGATCGGTTTATGGCCATCGCGGTCGACCCAGATCACCGCGCCGATGCGGAACATCTGGCCGTCTTCCTCGAACTGTTCGATGGTCACCGCGACCACATAAGGAATCTCGTCGCCGGTCAGGCGAAACACCTTCTCGCGAACGATCTCTGCGGCCAGGAAGCGCGAACTGCGGTCGGTGATGTCGTCCTCGCCGAACCAGGCTTCACCTTCCGGCAGATAGCGTTTGAGAATGGCCGGCAGGCGCAGCGCGTCCTTTTCCTTCTCGGCGCTCAGCGGCACGATTTCGGCAAAGTTGAACTGCTTGGCCATGCTCTCCAGAAACGGCAGCAGCCTGGTTTTATCCTCGACCAGATCGATCTTGTTGACTACCAGCACGACCGGCTTGTCACGCGGCAAAAGCGGCAGGATGCGTTGGTCGGCGGCGGTGAATTTGCGCGCTTCGACCAACCAGAGCACGACATCGACTTCCGCCAGCGCCTGCGTCACGGTTCGGTTCATCGCCGAATTCAGCGCGCTCTTGAATTGGGTCTGAAAGCCGGGTGTGTCGGCGAAGATGTACTGCGCTTCGGCTTCGGTGCGTACGCCAAGAATGCGGTGGCGGGTGGTCTGCGGCTTCGACGAGACGATGCTGACCTTGGCGCCGACCAGCGCGTTGACCAGTGTCGATTTGCCTACATTGGGACGGCCGACGACGGCGATCACGCCGGTATGAAAGGCCGCCGCATCCGTTTTGAGATTCAAGTTTTTTCCAGTTCGATCAAGGCGGCTTCCGCCGCCATCTGTTCCGCAGTTTTGCGGTTTGGCCCGTGGCCATGGGTTATCAGCTTGCGTGTCGAGGCTCCGAAGGAAATGCGGCATTCGACATGAAACATCTGGGCATGCGCCTGACCAGCGGTTTGCGTAAGGGCATATTCGGGCAGACCAAGACGGCGCGGTTGCAGCCATTCCTGCAGGCGCGTCTTGGCATCCTTGCCTTGATGCGCGGGATCGATCGCGCTCACCTTTGCGTCGAACAGACGTTCGACGATGCCGCTTGCCACATCGAAGCCGGCATCCAGCATGGCCGCCCCGAGCAACGATTCGAGCGCGTCGGCGAGGATGGATGGCCGTTGCGCGCCGCCGCTCTTCAACTCGCCTTCACCCAGGCGCAGATGGCGACCGAGTTCCAGTTCCAGCGCAATGTCATGCAGGGAATCCTGATTGACCAGATTGGCGCGCAAGCGCGACAGGCGGCCTTCCGGTTGTTCCGGAAAGCGTTGATAAAGCATCAATCCGATGACGCAATTGAGTACGCCATCGCCCAGGAACTCCAGTCGCTCGTTGTTGCGAGCGCTGAAACTGCGATGCGTCAGCGCCTGATTCAACAGTTCGCGTTGACGCCATGAATGCCCCAATCTGGCTTCAAGTTGAGCGCTGGCGGCAGACATGGATGCTTTGGTCAGGACTATTTCGATGTTTCCTCGGCATGGAAATCCATGCACAGGCTCACCGGTCCCATGAATGATTGTTTGACCGAAAAATCGACGCTCAGGCGGACGCCGTTCGGCACCCATTCAACCAGAAGATCGTCGACGTTCACCGACTTCATGTTGTTGATCTGGAGTTCCTTGTTGAATTTGGTGCGGATAGCGCTTTCCTTCAGGTTTTCCACCTCCGGCAGTGTCAGGACGTTTTTGATGATGCGTTGCAACGTCCAGTAATCGAAATAGGCTGGCAGCACGCGCGCGGCGATGTAGGCGCCAAAACCGATGAACATCATGAAAACCAGTACGCCACCCAGGGTAATGCCGCTTTGTCGCTTCATGCCTGCCTCACTCTATGCTGTGGCCGATGCGGGCCGGTTTGGAAAAGGTCTTAACCATATTCAGGAAGTCATCGAAATTCCACCAGATGAAAAAAGCCCGTCCGACGATGTTGGCGTCCGGCACGAAGCCCCAGTAGCGCGAGTCGTTGGACGCATCGCGGTTGTCGCCGAGCATGAAATAGTGGCCGGCGGGCACGGTGCATTTGAAACCATTGTCGTTGTAGATGCAGTTGTCCCGGTTTGGGAAATTGCCTTCGACCTGGTGAACGATCACCGGTGGCATGTCGGACTGGGTCATCGCGATGTGACTGTGCGCGCCGAGGTGTTCGCGCCAGGTCTCGCCTTGAACGAAGTTGAGCCCTTGCGCGGTGTACTCGAATGTTCCCGCACGCGTGCGCTGAATCGGCTGGCCGTTGATGGTCAGTTGCTTGTCGATGTACTCGACGACATCACCCGGTATGCCGACCACGCGCTTGATGTAATCAAGCGAGGGATCGTTCGGGAAGCGGAACACCATGACGTCGCCATTCTTCGGCGCGCCCAGTTCAATGACCTTCTTGTTCAGTACAGGGAGACGAATGCCGTATTCGAACTTGTTGACCAGGATGAAATCGCCGATCAACAGCGTTGGCAGCATCGAGCCGGAAGGAATCTTGAAGGGTTCGACCAGGAACGAGCGCAACACGAAGACGATCAGAATGACTGGAAAGAAACTCTTGGAATAATCCACCAGCAGCGGCAGCTTGGCTTCCGCTGCGCGCTCCTTGGCGAGAAATAGATGGTCGAGCAGCCAGATGGCGCCGGTGATGACCAGGGCGATGAAGAGGATGAGAGCGAAGTTCATTGTTTTTCGTGGGAATGTTGAGGGTTATTTATCGCTGACCTGCAGGATGGCCAGGAACGCTTCCTGCGGGATTTCGACGTTGCCGACCTGTTTCATCCGCTTTTTACCTTCCTTTTGTTTCTCCAGCAGTTTCTTCTTGCGCGTGATGTCGCCGCCGTAACACTTGGCCAAAACGTTTTTTCGCAGCGCCTTCACGGTTTCGCGGGCGATGATGTGGGAGCCGATGGCGGCCTGCACGGCAACGTCGAACATCTGGCGCGGAATCAGTTCGCGCATCTTGGAGACCAGTTCGCGGCCGCGATATTGCGACGTGGAACGATGCACGATCAGCGCCAGTGCATCGACCTTTTCGCTGTTCACCAGCACATCGAGCTTGATCAGATCGTCGGCGCGGAATTCCTTGAAGTCGTAATCCAGCGAGGCATAGCCGCGCGAGGTCGATTTCAGGCGGTCAAAGAAATCGAGCACAACTTCGTTCAGCGGCAGATCGTATTTCAGCATGACCTGGCGGCCCATGTATTTCATGTCCACCTGCGCACCGCGTTTCAGGTTGCACAGCGTCATTACATTGCCGAGATACTCCTCCGGCACCAGGATGGTAGCGGTGATGATCGGCTCGCGGATTTCCTCGATCTTGGACAGATCGGGCAAGCGTGACGGGTTCTCCACTTCGATGGTGCTGCCGTCCTTCATGACCACCTGGTATTCCACGGAAGGCGCCGTTGTAATCAGGCTCTGGTCGTATTCGCGTTCCAGGCGTTCCTGCACGATGTCCATGTGCAGCAGACCGAGGAAACCGCAGCGGAAGCCGAAGCCCAGCGCCTGCGAGGTTTCCGGCTCGAATTGCAGTGCGGCGTCGTTCAGTTGCAGCTTGGTAAGTGCGTCGCGCAAGCTGTCGTATTCGTGTGACTCGACCGGATAAAGTCCGGCGAACACCTGCGGCTTGATCTCCTTGAAGCCAGGCAACATCTCAGCCGCCGGCCGATTCGCCAGGGTCAGCGTGTCGCCCATCTTGGCGTGCTTGAGTTCCTTGATGCCGGCGATGACGAAGCCGACCTGGCCGGCGGAAAGCTGTGTGCGCGGCAGTGATTTCGGCGTGAACACGCCGACGTTTTCGACCAGGTAATCGACGCCGGCCGCCATCAGGCGAATCTTGTCCTTCTGCTTCAGCACGCCATCGACGACGCGCACCAGCATCACGACGCCGACATAGTTGTCGAACCAGGAATCGATGACCAGCGCCTTCAGCGGCGCGTCCTCGTCACCACGCGGCGGCGGGATGTATTTGATGACCGCTTCCAGCACGTCCTCGATGCCGATGCCGTTCTTGGCGGAACAATGCACCGCGTGATCAGCCGGAATGCCGACGATGTCCTCGATCTCCTGCACGACGCGATCTGGGTCGGCTGAAGGCAGGTCGATCTTGTTCAGCACCGGAAACACTTCGACACCGAGTTCGATCGCCGTGTAGCAGTTGGCCACGGTCTGCGCTTCCACGCCCTGCGAGGCATCGACTACCAGCAGGGCGCCCTCGCAGGCAGACAGGGAGCGCGAAACCTCGTAGGAGAAATCGACGTGGCCGGGGGTGTCGATCAGGTTGAGCTGGTATTCCTGACCATCCTTCGCCTTGTACAGCAGCGCGGCGGTCTGCGCCTTGATCGTGATGCCGCGCTCGCGCTCCAGATCCATCGAGTCAAGCACCTGCGCTTCCATCTCGCGGTCGGCGAGGCCGCCGCAGCTATGAATGATCCGATCCGCCAGCGTGGATTTGCCGTGGTCGATATGGGCGATGATGGAGAAATTGCGGATCAGGGTGTTACGCATGAAGAATGCCTGGGGGCGCTAACAAGCGCCTTCTGTCAATGAACGGGCGCGGATTTTACCTGAAATGACAGGCACTTAGCCGGCCGCCGACGTGTATGCAAGCGCCGCTCGCAACGCGACGGAATCCAGGTAGTAATGGCAGATTTCCCTCTCGCCGAGACACAGGACCGGAATCAGAACGCCATAGCGGGCGCGCAGTTCGGGACTGGCGTCGATGTCGATTTCGCGCAACTGAAATGCTTGTTCGGGCTGGAATTCAAGCAGTGCGTCGCGCATGTCGTCACACAAATGGCAACCGGGGCGATGGTAAAGCGTCAGTTCGGCCATGGATTCAGGACTCGGATTCGTTTTACCCGCGCGGCATCGCCAGGACGCGCGCCGGCGCGCCGGATGGGCGCCGTGCCGCAAGGAGCGCCAGCGCGGCGTGAAACTCGCCCTGCAGGCGGCGTTGCGTCACCGCCCCGTCGGGCGTGTAGTACACGGCCTGATACGCCACCGGCGCATCAAGCGCCGCGCGCGCCTGCGGCTGGAACCGGCACCAGGCCACTTCCACCCAGCGCTTGAACTGGCTGTCCACGAAGATGATTTCTTCGGCATCCACCACCGCCAGGTACTGCATGCCGCGCATCGGCACGAACACGCAGCCGGCGCGGCTGGCGGCAAGCAGGATGCGCGAAAGGTTGTAAGTGTCGGCCGGCAGCACCGATTCGGCCCGCGCCAGTTCCGGGCCACGCTCGAAGGACTCGGTTTCATGCGTCATACCTTCTCCTCGCGCAATGCTTAAATATGGTCGGCAAACCGTATTCAGCCCTAAATCGCCAGCACGCCCGGCGGCAGTTTCGCCGCCAGAGTTTCCGCCAGTCGTTCGATGCTGCTCGCCATCGCCGAGCGTCGCCGCCAGACCAGGCCGATGCTGCGCGCCGCGCCGGGTTTGCTGATCGGTTTCAGGGTCACCTGCTCACCGGTCGCATTGATGCCGGCACCGGCCAGCGTCGGGATCAGCGTCACACCCAGCCCCATCGCGACCATCTGGCGCAGGGTTTCCAGGCTGGTGGCGCGGATTTCCTCGCTCTTGAGACCTTGCAGATGGCAGGCTTCCAGTGCCTGATCGCGCAGACAGTGGCCTTCTTCCAGCAGCAAAAGTCCGGCGGCGGCGAGTTCGTCGATGTTGACCGATCCGGCCTTGGCCAGCGCATGCCCGCCGGGCACTGCGGCGAGGAAAGGCTCTACGAACAGTGGCGCGACTTCCAGCGCGGGATCGTCGATGGGCAACGCCAGCAGGCCGGCATCCAGCTTGCCATCGGCCAGGTGGGCGAGCATGTGCGGCGTCATCTCCTCACGCAGCAGCAGGCGCAGCTTGGGATGCGCGGCGCGCACCTGGGTCAGCACATGCGGCAGGTAATACGGTCCCAGGGTTGGAATCACGCCGAGATGCAGCGTGCGATCCATCGGATCCTTGGCGAAGCTGGCCAGCTCGCGTATGCGTGCGGCTTCGTCAACGATGCGGCGCGCCGATTCGACGATTTCACGGCCGATGGGAGTCGGCGTGACACGCTTCAACGAACGGTCGAACACGATCACACCAAGAAAATCCTCCAGCTTCTTCAGCCCGGTGGACAGCGTCGATTGGCTGACGAAACAGGCCTCGGCGGCCTGACCGAAGTGGCCGCTGTCGGCCAGAGCGACCAGGTAGCGCAATTCTTGCAGGGTCATGGCGGTCTTGATCTAGGATGCAGATGGATGAATTCTAAACAATCCAATGGATAGATGAAGCAGGCTGGGCTGAAATGGCGGCAACTTCAATCCCTCCAGGAGAACAGCATGATCTCGAATCTTTACCAGGCTATCGCGCAATTCGGCTGCGGCCTCGCCGGCATCGCCTGAGGCCCGGCGGCATCAGATGCGACGCGCGCGGCGGTAGGCTCGTTCGGTCAGGATGCCATCCAGGGGCACATCCCACGGGTCGTTCGGCGCGCTGGCGACTTCCTGCACGGCGAACGCGACGCCGATCAGATGCGGCCTCCGCCAGTGCATTCTGCCCTTCAGATGCGCCAGACTCGCGTCGTAGTAGCCGCCCCCCATGCCGATACGCCAGCCCGCACTGTCGAAACCAAGCAACGGCATGAACAGCACATCCAGTTGCCTGGCGCGCACCCTGCGCGCGCCGCGCGGCAGAAATTCGGGGATGTCATAACGGTTGCTGGACCAGCCCGGATGCGACTGATCCAGATTTTTCGCCTTACCGACCAGACGGGTGAACCATAACGTGCGCCGTCCCGCGCTGACCAGCGCCCGCCGGGGCACCACCGGCAGATAGCATGCCGCGCCGATGCGCAGCGCGGTGCGCAGCAAGGGCAGGATGTCGATCTCGTTTTTCGACGGCATGTAGAAACCGATTCGGCGACGCCGCGCCAGCAGGCGATGACGCAAGGCCAGGCGGGCGAGCTGGCGGCCGGCGGCAATCCGTTGCCGGGGGGAAACGGCGGCGCGGCGCGCGCGCAACTGCTTGCGCAACGCGGCTTTGTCGGTTGGGACTTCAGGATTGGGGATCATGCAGATGGGGGCCTCCCCGCTTACGCCGTCCGGACCGCGATCTTGAACCCAGGGGTCCAAGTTCGGCCATGGCACGACCGCCTCGGGTACATGGACATAGTGCCACGCGCACACCAGCGGGCGATTACCGCGACCTTAAGCAAAAGCTTATCGGTTCAAAGAATTTACGGACCTCGCGAACGCAGCAGGGAGATTGATGACTCAATGGTGGAGAGTCAGAACAGATTATCTTGAGAAGCCAGCGCCTGATCAAGCAGCTTGCTCATGTGTTCGAGACGCTGACGATGTTCGCGCGTATCCGGCTCGATCGGCTTGGAAGCCAGGTAGTCATGAGTGATATTGATCGCCGCCATGATCGCAATGCGTTCCAGGCCGATGACCTTGCCGCTGTCGCGAATCTCGCGCATCTTGCGATCGAGATAGGAAACCGCTTGCAGCAGGCCTTCGCGTTCTTCTTCCGGGCAGGCTACCCGGAATTCCCTGCCCATGATGGCGACATCAAGGCTTACGTTATTGGCCATGCGATCAACCTCGGGGCAAAGAGAAATCAGTCGGGAATCTTGTTGAACAGCGCTTCGGCACGGACACGCGCTTCATTCAATTTGTCGCTCAAGTGCTTGTTATTGCTCTCAAGCGCCACGACTTGCTGACGTAACTTGAGTGTTTCATCGCGCATTGCGTGGTACCGCTCCAACATCAGAGCGAGCTTGGTTTCCAGAGCGTCAAGTTCGGCTTGCATGGCCGCACTATAATTGCCTGCATTTTCCCGAGTCAACCACGCAAGTTCGCGGCAATCGGCTGCCATCTCACGGATCGAGCCTCTCAACATGGATAGTCGAACCCTTTATCTCCGCTTGCTTTCCTACGTGCGGCCGCACTGGCGCATGTTCGGCGTCGCCATTTTCACCATGATTATTCTGGCGGCGACCGAGCCGGTGCTGCCGGCATTGATGAAACCCATGCTCGACGGCAGCTTCGTCGAGAAGGACGCCGCAGTGATTCGCTGGGTGCCGATCGCGCTGGTCGCGTTGTTCGCGGTTCGAGGCATCTTCATGTTCGCCTCAGGTTATGCCATGGCCTATGTCGGCCAGCGTCTGGTCATGGATTTGCGCGCGGCGATGTTCGACAAGTTGCTGACCCAGCCCACCGCCTTCTTCGATGATCAGGCCAAGGGGCGACTGGTTGCGACGGTGGCGTTCAACGTCACCCAGGTCACCGAATCGGCGACCAGCGTGGTGACTTCCCTGGTGCGCGATTCACTCGCCATCGTCGGCCTGATGGGCTGGTTGTTCTGGCTGAACTGGAAGCTGACCCTGGTCACCCTGGCCATCGTGCCGGTCTCGACCTGGGTGTTCAGGACCGCCAGCAAGCGCCTGCGCCATACCAGCCGCGAAATGCAGAAGAACGTCGGCGACATCACGCATGTGCTGGAAGAAAGCGTCGGCGCGCACAAGCTGGTCAAGGTATTCGACGGCGGCAACTACGAGCGCGATCGCTTCGGTCGCGCCATCCAGCGTGCACGCCAGTACGCCATGAAGCAGACCGTCGCCGCCAACGCGCACGGCCCCATCCTGCAACTGCTGGCCGCGCTGGCCCTGGCGGTGATCGTCTATATCGCCACCCAGCAGGCATCGAGCAACGAAACCACGGTAGGCGGTTTCGTTTCCTACATGGTCGCCATGCTGATGCTGTCGGCGCCGATGAAGCGCCTGTCCAGCGTGCTGCCGCAGATACAGCGCGGCCTGGCGGCGGCGGAGGCGGTATTCGAACTGCTCGATCGCGATAGCGAGCCGGATACCGGCAACCTCCGCCTCGACCGCGCACGCGGCGAAATTCATTTCGAACAGGTCACGCTGGCCTATGCGGGCAAACCCAAGCCGGCGGTGGACGACATCGATCTCGTCGTGCGCGCCGGAGAAACGCTGGCCCTGGTCGGCGCTTCAGGCAGCGGCAAAACCAGCCTGGTCAACCTGCTGCCACGCTTCTACAGCCCGACATCCGGCCGCATTCTGCTCGACGGCGTGCCGCTCGACGCCATCAAACTGGCCGACCTGCGCGCCAACATCGCCCTCGTTTCCCAGGACGTGACGCTGTTCAACGACAGCGTCGCCGCCAACATCGCCTACGGCCGCCTGGCCACCGCCACGCCGGAAGCCATCCGCAGCGCGGCGGAGGCGGCACACGCGCTGGAATTCATCGAAGCGATGCCGCAGGGATTCGAGACGCTGGTCGGAGAAAACGGCGTCAAGCTATCCGGCGGCCAGCGCCAGCGCCTCGCCATCGCCCGCGCGCTGCTGAAGGATGCCCCGATCCTGATCCTGGATGAAGCCACCTCGGCGCTGGATACCGAGTCGGAACGTTTTGTCCAGGCCGCGCTGGAAAACCTGATGCAGGGCCGCACCACGCTGGTCATCGCGCACCGACTCTCCACCATCGAAAGCGCCGACCGCATCGTGGTCATGGAACACGGCCGCATCGTCGAAATCGGCAGCCATGCCGAACTGCTCGCCAAGTCAGGCGCCTATGCGCGCCTGCATCGGTTGCAGTTCCACGAGGCGGCCTGAAAGATGCCCTACATCAGCACTTCGATGCGGTTGCCGCTTGACCGGCAGCCATGCGCAGACTTTACCGGCTGGCCGTTCAACAACACCGTGCTGCCGATGCGGCCGCTGCTGCCCAACAAACGCGGCAGGATGTCGCGGCATTTATCGCGGCCCAGGCTGGTCAGCAGCAGTTCTGACGTGCCGCTCGCCCGCGATGACGTCGACCTGTCTGCGGCGGCGGGGGGCGGCGATGGTGCGTTGATTCGCGCAGCGGCCTGCTCCAGCGCGTCGAGATTGCTGTCTATGGACGCCAGATCGGCATTGGCCTGGGCGACCAGATCTCGCGTCCGTTCCGGTTGCATGTAGAACCACAAGCCAGCCAGCGCGCCGGAGGCGAACAGCAGCAGCGCGATCATTGATCCGGCGCCTGATTTCATTGATGGACTCCCTGTCACACCCTGTTATTTTTGCAATGGCCGCCCAGGTCGGGCGGCTGCGGCCGATCAGGCGGTCACATGGAACGCTCGGCTCTTTTCGCGCACGGTTTCGACCAGCACGGAGACGTTATCCGGTGGCGTGAACTGGGAAATGCCGTGGCCCAGATTGAAGACATGGCCGGAGCCGTGGCCGTAGCTGGTCAGCACGGCTTCGGCTTCCTTCGCCACCGCTTCCGGCGTGGTGAGCAGAATGCTCGGGTCCATGTTGCCTTGCAGCGCCACCTTGCCGTCCACCCGGCGGCGGGCGTCGCCGATGTCGATCGTCCAGTCCAGCCCTACGGCGTCGGCACCGCAGGCCGCGATTTTCTCCAGCCACAGGCCGCCACCCTTGGTGAACACGATGCGCGGCACGACGCGGCCTTCGCGTTCACGGGTCAGTTCGGCCATGATGCGGGCCATATAGGGCAGGGAGAATTCCAGATACGCCGCCTGCGACAGCATGCCGCCCCAGGAGTCGAACACCATCACCGCCTGAGCGCCGGCTTCGATCTGCGCGTTCAGGTAGTCGATCACGGCGCGCGTGGTCACTTCCAGAATGTGATGCATCAGGTCGGGGCGGCCGTACATCATCTTCTTGACCTGGGTGTAGCTGTCGCTGCCCTGGCCTTCGATCATGTAGCAGGACAACGTGAACGGGCTGCCGGAGAAGCCGATCAGCGGCACCGAGCCATCCAGCGCCTTGCGGATTTCCGACACCGCGTCGATCACGTAGCGCAGATGGTCATGCGGATTCGGCGCCTGCAGGTTGCGGATCGCCCATTCCTCGCGCAGCGGCCGTTCAAACTTGGGGCCTTCGCCCTCGGCGAAATACAGGCCGAGGCCCATCGCGTCGGGCACCGTGAGGATGTCGGAGAACAGAATCGCCGCGTCCAGGTTGTAGCGCGCCAGCGGTTGCAGCGTGACTTCCGTCGCCATCGGCGGCGACTTGCACAGATTCAGGAAGCTGCCGGCGCGGGCGCGCGTGGCGCAGTACTCGGGCAGATAGCGGCCGGCCTGGCGCATCAGCCAGGTCGGCGTGTATTCGGTCGGCTGCCGCAGCAGGGCGCGAAGAAAGGTATCGTTTTTGAGGGCGGACATGATGGGCTCGAAAAAAGAACCGGCGCATTCTACCGGACAGGCCACCCACTCCGGCGAGCACGATGCTCGCCCGGGGTTCAGTGCTTGCCGGTGCTGCCGAAGCCGCCCTCGCCGCGATGGCTGGCATCGAAGTCTTCCACCACGTTGAAGCTGGCCTGCACCACCGGCACGATGACCATTTGCGCGATGCGCTCGAACGGCTGGATGGTGAACGCGGTCTGGCCCCGGTTCCACACCGAGACCAGCAACTGGCCCTGGTAATCCGAGTCGATCAGGCCGACCAGATTTCCCAGCACGACGCCGTGTTTATGGCCCAGGCCGGAACGCGGCAGGATCATCGCGGCATAGCCGGCGTCGGCCAGATGGATCGCCAGGCCGGTCGGGATCAATACCGTTTCGCCCGGATTCAGGATCACCGCCGCATCCAGACAGGCGCGCAGATCCAGCCCGGCGCTGCCGGCGGTGGCGTAATGGGGAAGTTGCTCGCGGACGCGTGCGTCCAGAATCTTCAGATCGACTTGCATGGCTCTTCCATCGGTTATTGGTAATGCGTGTTGTAAAGCTGCGCGATATGCGCGATCAGCAGACGCGCCTGGGCGAGCTTGTCGGCCTTTTCCAGCACATGGCGGCCGGCCTCGTCGAGCAGCACCAGTTGCACCTCGTCGGCGCCGACCGCCTGCTTGACATCGTTGGCGACGATCAGCGGCAAGTGTTTGCGACGCCGTTTCAGCTCGGCATATTCCTCCAGGTTCTCGCTCTCGGCGGCGAAGCCGACGCAGAACGGCGGTTTCGGCCGGCTGCTGATATTGGCCAGGATGTCCGGATTCGGCGCCAGTTCCAGCGTCAGGATATGCGCGTCCTTCTTGATCTTCTGTTCGCTCGGATTCAGCACGTAATAGTCGGCCACCGCCGCGACGCTGATGAAGATATCGGCCTGGTCCGCCGCCTGTTCCACCGCCGCAAGCATCTGCTGGGTGCCGACCACGCGCACCAGCGCGGCGCCGCGCGGCGGCGGCAGACAGGTCGGACCGGACACCAGAGTGACTTCTGCGCCGGCTTCCAGCGCCGCGCGCGCCACCGCGTAGCCCATCTTGCCGGAACTCGAATTGGTGATGCCGCGTACCGCGTCGATCGCCTCGAAGGTCGGCCCGGCGGTGACCAGCACCTTCAAGCCATTCATGCGTTTGGGCTGGAAGCGGGCGACGATGGCCGAAACCAGTTCTTCCGGCTCCAGCATGCGGCCGAAGCCGGTTTCGCCGCAGGCCTGCTCGCCGCTGTCCGGCCCCAGCACGGTGACCTGATCCTGCCGCAACTGCGACACATTGCGCGCCGTGGCCGGGTTTTCCCACATCTGCCGGTTCATCGCCGGTGCCACCAGCAACGGGCAATCGCGCGCCAGACAAAGGGTCGAGAGCAGATCGTCGGCGCGACCCTGCACCAGCTTGGCGAGGAAATCGGCAGAAGCGGGCGCCACCACGATGGCATCCGCGCCCCGGCTGAGGTCGATGTGCGCCATGCCGTTATCGACGCGCTCATCCCACAGGTCGGTGAACACCGGATGCCCGGTCAACGCCTGGAACGTCGCCGGGCCAACGAAATGCCGCGCCGCCGCCGTGCAGACCACCTGCACATCGATGCCTTGCTTGATCAGCAGACGCGCCAGTTCGGCGGCCTTGTAAGCGGCGACGCCGCCGGTCACGCCGAGCACGATACGTTTCAGTTCCATAGCTTCCAGCCCCCGCAAACAGGATGTCGCGATCGTGGGCGCTCGCGCGCGCAATCCGCCATCCAGGGTTGTATTCATCGTGTTGCAATCGCGCCGGCATTGTAGGACAGCCTTTGGGTGCGCCGTCCCGAGTGACAGGCCGGGGAACGCGCGTTTATACTCGATAACCCTTTTTGGGATGAAAAGTGAAACGTGAAGGGTGTAGCGCACACCATTGACGTTTCCCGATTCAACATTCCCGAGCCACTTTTCACTTTTTTGGGGGGCACCCATGTCCAAGAAGCATCCCGTCGTCGTCGTCACCGGTTCATCCGGCGCTGGTACAACAACTGTCAAACGCGCTTTCGAGCATATTTTCACGCGTGAAAAACTGGCTGCCGCCGTCATCGAGGGCGACAGCATGCACAGCCTGGGCCGTGTCGAATTCAAGGAAGCCATGAAGAAGGCCGAAGCCGCCGGCAACCACAGCTTCAGCCACTTCGGCCCGGAAGCCAACGACTTTGAAGGCCTTGCGAACATGTTCAAGGTCTATGGCGAAACCGGCGCCGGCAAGAAGCGCTACTACATCCACAGCGATGAAGAAGCCGCCCAGCTCAATGCCCGTCTGGGCACCAATCTGAAGCCGGGCGAGTTCACCCCCTGGGAAGACATGCCCGCCAACACCGACATCCTGTTCTACGAAGGCCTGCATGGCCTGGTCAAGACCGACAAGGTCGATATGCCGAAATATGTCGACCTCGGCGTCGGCGTGGTACCGGTGGTCAACCTGGAATGGATCCAGAAGATTCACCGCGATGCCGCCGAGCGCGGTTATTCCGCTGAAGTCATCGTCGACACCATCCTGCGCCGCATGCCGGATTACGTAAATTATGTGACGCCGCAGTTCTCGCAGACCGACATCAACTTCCAGCGCGTGCCGCTGGTCGATACCTCCAACCCGTTCATCGCGCGCGACATCCCGACGCCCGACGAGAGCCTGGTGGTGGTGCGCTTCCGTGATCCCAAGAAGGCGGATTTCCCCTACTTCCTGAACATGATCCCCAACTCCTTCATGTCGCGCCCGAACAACCTGGTCGTTCCCGGCGGCAAGATGGGCTTTGCGATGGAAGTCATCCTCGGCCCGATCATCGAGCGCATGGTCGAAGAAAGCCGCAACAGCTGATTCACTTTCCTGATTGAACAAAACGGGGCGAGATTTCTCGCCCCGTTTTGTTTTGGCATGACCGAAATGTCTGTCGAAGCGATGCCCGATACACCGGCTGTTTCAGGTTTCAGTCGTTCAGCAACCGCACCTGCGTCGCGCCGGTTTGTCGGTCAATGGTGAAACTGGCTTCGCAGTACTCGTTGATTTCGCTGATCGGGGTGGGGTCATCGGTGCAACTGCAACCGGCGATGATGCCGGCGTAGAGCAGGCCGACCCGGACCTGGATTGCTTCCGCCGAGGCGCTGGTTTCGAGGATCGAGATGGCGAGGTCGTCCGCCTTGGCGACGCTCGAATGCGCAAGGCCCTGCTGCAAGGGCAGCAGGTCGGGGTCGAGCTGTTTCACTTCCGCCTTGAACACCGCATTGAAGTCCGGGGTTTGCCAGGCGGCAAGGGATAGTGTCAGCAGCATGGCGGAGCGATCGAGTAGGTTTCAGAACTTCCAGCCTAACTCAATCTTGGAAACATAGGCGGTATCCGCACCGGGAAATGCATTGCCGGGAAAGAAAGCGCCGAGCACGAACTTGATCCGGGTGTCCTTGCCCACACGCATGCCCGCGACAAGGTCCAGTTCGCGGCCGAGGTCGCGATGATCTCCGTCGGGGTCCATATCAAGGTCGCTGTCGAACAGGTCGTCATCGGCGACGTGCTGGCTGTAGTCGTGATAAACGATGTCGATTGAAAGATCGGTCTGTGGCTGGAAGCCGACCACGGCGGTCATGATGCGCATGTTCGACAGTTCCGGATCGAACGCCTCGCCGTAATAGTTGTAGCGGGTCAGACCGAACAGCCTGGCCTTGTTTTCCTGGATGTCGCTTTGCCGGAAATTGCGGTCGATGCTGTCGCGACCGTTGCGGTCACCGCCGCCCCAGGCTGCGCCGAGTGCGACATACGGACGATACGGCAGGTCCAGGCGCCAGGTCGCGCCGACGTCCCAGCCGGATGCGCGCAGCGTCTTGCCCCTGGCTTCGCCGCTCAGACGCGCGGCATTGATCCAGTAGCGGAAATCCTTGCCGACCTCGCCATTGACCTGCACCCCGACCAACAGCGGATCCTCGTTCTTGGCGTTCTCGCGGTCGTCACGGCGGACGCCGAGCAGGTTCAGCATCGATTTGCGGGTGAGCGCGTAATGGCCGGCCAGAATCAGGTAATCGTTCTTCTCGCGGGTATCGACGTCGAACAGGTCTTCCGGCAGCAAACGCTCGCGCGCGGCGGCCAGTTCCATGCCGAAGCGCTCCTGGCGCCAATAGAGGCGCAAGGCATCCATTTTCTCGTCGTACCACCAGGTGCGCGCGTCCTTGAAGCTTTGCCTGCCGACTTGCAGGGAAAAGCCGTGGCCGAGATCAGGCATCAGCAGATAACCCTGGCGCAGGCGCAGATCGACGTACTGGCTTTCGTTGCCGGCCGGGTCATCCAGCACCGCCTTGCCGGCGATTTCCATTTCCACGAAACCCTGCCAGGACGCGCCAGGCGGGTTGTATGACAGCGCGACGCGAAACTCGGGCTCGATGAACAGCAGCCGGTCATTCAACCGGCTGTCGAGGTCGAGATCATGGCGTGATTCGATATTGGCGTGCAGGTCCATGCCCCACTTGGCCGCATCCGACAGCACCTGGCTGGTATCGGGCGGATCGTCAAAGTCGAATTCGACGGTTGGCGCGGCGATGCCGGGAGTCGCCGCGAGGCCAAGCAGGCAGCACAGCAGCGACTGTGCGAGGTGCTTCCGCTGCGAGCGGATAGAGGGGGTGAGGCGGGACAGGATCATTGACTTCTTCTCAGGATGATATCGGCGCCATGTCAGGGATGACATGAGCGGACTGGATTTCCAGCAAGGCTTCACAGGCCGTCAGGATGTGTTCGGTGAACGCTGCGCGGCCGGGCAGTTGCGTGCTGATATGGATGTGGCGGGCGAGTGAAAGCAGGGTATGGACGCGGATCGACTCACTCATCCGGGGGACGCCGCTCAGGCTGGCATAACGCCTGCGCAGCGCGTCGCTCGCCGCCGCGTAGGCTGTGACATCGTGGTGGACGCGCAGACCGTGTTCGATCAGATGAGCGAGGTAATTGCCGACATCCAGCGCAGGATCGCCCATGCACAGCAGATCGAAGTCGAGCAGGTGGACCTGATCGCCATCGACCAGGGTCTGGTCCGGGTAGAAATCGCGATGGATGCAGACCGGATGGGCTTTCGGCAGGGTCGCAGCCAGTTGCCGGCAGGCCGCATTGACCGCGAGGATGCGGGACCGCAATCGCGGCAGGCTGTCGGCGGCTGCATGCAGGCGCGTGGCGAGAATGTCCAGTTCATCGACCAGGCCGTGCGTTCGGTCGGTCTGGTAACCCGATGCGTGCAGGCGATGAATCGCTTCGGCGATGCGACGTCCCCAGTACACACCGTCGCTGCCGCGCAAAGCCGACCAGGCGGGTTCGCCGTTCACTCTTTCCTGTAGCCAGAGATCGAGGCGCGGCGCCAGGGCCAGCGGCGCCGGCACATCGACATTGCCGGCCTGGCCGGCCGCGAAGCCGCGCGCGTGCAGATCGCGCATCGCCATATAGGTGCGCCGGTCGAGTCCCTTGGCGCGCATCTTGCCGAGCATGCGCAGCGTGCCGCCGTCAGGATGCGTCCAGGTGTACTCGATCAGGGCGCGCCGGCCCGGCTTGTGGCGCAGCAGGCGGCAGGCGGACAGCCTGAAACCGCGCGGATCGATGCCGGTTTCGGACAGCGCCTTGCCGGCGCGCGCCGGGTCCAGTGCCTCGGCCAGTCGGGGCATGGCCGGATCGTCGACAATCGCGGCGGCCGGCTGCGCGGCAAAACCGGCCAGGCGCTCAGCGGCGTCGAGGTGGCGCTCGCAGATCGCGAGCAGGTATTCGATGCAGATCGGCCAATGGCTGGCGCCGACGCGGAAGGGGTGATGCGCGAGCTGGTACAGACCCAGCGCGATATACGCCTCCAGATCGGCCGGGCCGACATTGCCCTCGCCCAGCGAGTAGCCGTTCAGCAACGCCGCCGTGACCTCGCCAGCGCGCGCCTGGGTGAGCATGCAATAGCCCACTTCGAGTTCCAGATGGGCGACGAACAACCCGAGATCGGCGGCGGGATGGCCCAGGCACAACTCATCCAGATCGAGGAAGGCGATGCCGGTCTCGGTGTCGAGGATCTGCTTGCCGTAGAAGTCGCCATGAATCATCGCCAGCGCGGGCGCTCGCCTTTCCAGTGCAGCCTTCAGCCGTACCGCCAGCGAGTCGGCCAGCACGGCCAGATGCGGCGTCAGCATGGTCAGTCCGCGCCGGTTGGCGTCGATGGCGTTGCATTCATCCGCCAGCGTTCGGCTCGGCAGCGTTGCCGTCACACCGGCATCGCCGGCGCCGGCATGCAGGCGGGCAAGCGCGTGGCCGGCGCGCCTTACCGGGTCCGGCCGCCATTCCTGGGCACAGTAGAGGCCACGCAACAAATCGCCCTCCAGCCAGTCGTGCGCGACGAGGCCGAACTCCGGGTTTTCCGCGATGCGGCTGGAGAAACGCGGACCGCCGGGCAGGCTGCCCGGCGCCGGCGGCTCGGCCAGCGCGGCGTAGCCGGCCGGGGTATGGAAGCGCAGCACGCGGCGCGTGCCGTCGCTGGCGGTCAGCAGGCAGACATAGCGCCGCTCGGGTTTATAGGCCAGGGTCTCGATGACGCCGGACCAGAGTTGCGGCTGATAGGGGAACAGCTTCGCCAGCAGATCGCTCCGTTTGGTGTCGTCGCCCAGTAAATGCAGCTGTTTCAGCTTGCTGTCGTTGGGGAAAAAATTCACCACAATGCCGACCTCGGCCAGCACCAGTCGACCCGGCAACCCGGCCACCGAGACACCGGCCCGCTTGCCGGCTTTGCCCAGCTTGACCTCGGTATCGGCGCCATGCGCCTTGGCGTGGAAAGTGATCGGTCGGCCGTCACGCGTAGCGCGATAGGCGGCCAGGCAGTTCATGCCCGGCTTGTAGCGCAGATAATGTTTCTCGACTTGCGCCAGGCGTGCTTCGGGCGCGGCGGCGTTAATTGCCTCGCCCAGGGCGGCGGCGTCCAGCAGCAGGGAGAGTCCGGGCAGCGCCGGGTCGCGCGCGGCCAGTGCGGCATCAGCGGTTTCAAGCATGACAAAGCTCCAGGACAGGTTGTTCGACGGTGGGCAACACCGTGCCGGCTGCCACCAGCGCGGCATAACGGCCGCCCTGTGACAGCAATTGGGCATGTGTGCCGGATTCGATGAGTCGGCCGCGATCCATGCACAGAATCAGATCGGCATCGCGCGCGGCTTCCAAGCGGTGGGTGATTTGCAGCGTGGTGCGGCCGAATGCCAGACGGCCGAGCGCCTGCATGACCAGACGCTCGTTTTCACTGTCCAGCCCGGTGGTCGGCTCGTCGAGGATCAGGATCGGACTGTTGCGCACCGCCGCGCGGGCGATGGCGATGCGTTGCCGCTGTCCCGCCGACAGCATCACGCCGCGCTCGCCGACCTCGGTCTGATAGCCCTTCGGCAATGCCGAGATGAAGTCATGCGCGTTGGCCAGCTTCGCCGCCGCCTCGATCGCCTCGTCGCTGACGCCCTCGGCACCGTAGGCGATGTTGTCGCGCAGCGTGGTCGCGAACAGCAACGTGTCCTGCGGCACCACGCTGATCTGGCCGCGCAGCGAAGCCAGGCTGTATTCGCGGATGTCGCGGCCGTCGATGCAGACCTGCCCGGCATCCGGGTCGTACAGGCGCAGCAGCAGATTGACCAGGGTCGATTTGCCGCTGCCCGAGGAGCCGACCAGCGCGACCTGGCGGCCGGCGCCGATTTTCACGCTGACGTTGTCCAGCGCCGGACGACCGGCCTCGTAAGCGTAGGAAACCTGGTCGAACACGATATCGCCGCGCAATGCGGTCGCCTCGACCGCGTCCGGTCGATCCTGTACATCCGGCGCGGTTTCGAACAGCTCGACGATGCGTTCGCCGGCGGCGGCGGCTTTTGCCAGGCGCGCGCCATACTTGGCGATGTCGCGCATCGGCCGGAAGGCGCTCTTCAGATAGAGCAGAAACACCAGCAACTCGCCGGGCGACAACTGTTTTTCCATCACCCGATGCGCGCCATACCAGAGCACCAGGGCGGTGGCGATGGCGATCAGGACATCGACGCCGCGTTCCAGGCTGGCGCTGAGGCGGCGGGCGCGCAGACCCTCGGAGAGGCTGGCCGTGTTCTGGCCGGAAAAGGAATCGGCGAAGCGGCCGGACAGTGACAGCGATTGCACGGTGCGGATCGCGGCCATCGACTCGGACGCGGTGGCCGCCATGTCGCCCTCGCGGCTGCGCGTGCGGCGCGAGGCTTCATGGATGCGGCGGCCGCGACTCCAGGTCGCGAACAGCATGACCGGCAGCACCGCCATGGCGATCAACGCCAGGCGCCAGTCCAGCCAGAGCATCACTCCGAACATGAAGATCAGGATCAACAGGTTGCCGAACAGCGGCATCACGGCGGTGACTGCGACTTCCTGCACCATGCCGATGTCGCCGATCATGCGCACGACCAGATCGCCGCCACGGGCGCGGCTGTGGAAGCCGAGCGACAGCGCCTGGACATGGCGGAACAAGGCGCCGCGTATCGCGGTCAGGGCGCGATTGCCGGCCAGCGCGAAGCCGATGGCGGTGAAGTAGGCTGCCACCGCGCGCAGGCCGGTAAAAATCACCAGCGCGACGGCGGCGATGGCGAACAGCGTGCCGGCGTCGAGTTGTTCCAGCATCGGCAACGAGACGCGGCCCTCGGCGCGTGCGGCGACGCGGTCGATGACGAATTTCAGCGGCCATGGCTCCAGCACGCGCAGCAGGGTTTCGAGCAGCAGCGCGGCCATCGCCCCGCCGATCACCGCGCGCTGGCCGCGCACATGCGGCGCGAACACGCGGACAAAGCGGGCCAGCCCGGCTAGGGCCGAACGCATCGACTTGGGACGGGCCATCAGACGACTCCCTCGGCGATTTCGGCATCGGCGATCCCGGTCCATGCCGGCAAGGCCAGAGCGAGCACCTTGTGCGCGACCGAGTTCCAGGTGTGCTCGGCCTTGACCTTGCCGCGCGCCATGCGGCCAAGGCGGTGCAGCAGATCGCTGTCGCCATGCAGACGCGTGAACGCAGCGCTCAGCGCGTCGGCATCGCCGGGCGGGCAAAGCAGGCCATCCTCGCCATCGACGATCAGATCGTTCAACTGGCCGATGCGGCTGGCCACCACGGCGAGGCCGGCGGCCATGTATTCGTACACCTTGAGCGGCGAAAAATAGAAGTCCGCCGTTTCCGGATAGGGCGCTACGCCGACATCCATCTCGGCCAGCAACGCCGGGATGCGCTCGGGATCGACCGCGCCGGTGAATTCCACTGCCGCACCGATGCCCAATTGATCAGCCAGCGTGACCAGGGCTGCGTGTTCGGGGCCGTAACCAACGATCAGCAGGCGACTGTCGGCGGTGTCGGCGTGGAAGCGGGCGAAGGCCTGCAGCAACACCTCGACGCCATGCCAGGGTTTCAGCGTGCCGACGAAACCGATCGTGAAAGGCCTGCTGGTAGTGGTGAGCACGACCTTCTCGAAGCGTTTGGTATCGACGCCGTTGGCGATCACATGTACGCGGCCGCGCGCTTCCTCGAAGCCTTCCAGATATTCGGCCACTCCGGCCGACACCGCGACCAGGACATCGGCCGCCGCGAAGGCGCGCCGCGCCGATTGCCGGGCCGCCTCAATGTCATGCAGATGGCGGTAGCGTTGCTGCTCCTCGATCAGCGGTGCGTTGACTTCCAGCACGGTCGGAATGCCGGCGGCGCGCGCGGCTTCGAGTCCGGCATGGCTCCACAGGGAATAGCGCTCATAGACCAGATCGAATTTGCCGGCTGCGCGCAGTTCCATCGCCAGATCGGCGTTGGCCGCAAGCAGGGCCTGTTCGCGTGCGGCTTCATTGTCGCGTCCGGCGGCGGGCAACAGTACCAGCGGCGCTCCGGCCAGATCGGCCGGCGGCTCGCCGCCGGTCCGGGTGGCAAACAGGCTGACATCGGCGCCGAGGCCGCGCAGCGCGCGCATCATTTCCTGCACATGCAGCGAGCAGCCCTTGCTGCCGAACACCGGAACGCCTGGATCGGCGCAGACATAGGCGATGTTCATACGTGTTGCTCCTGCCGCGCGGCGGCCTCGGCGCGACCGGCCGGGTCGAACAGCCGGAACACGCGCGCCGCATTGCGATGCACGTCGAATTCGGCTTCGATCAACTGGCGCGCATTGCGCGCCAGGCGTACACCGAGCGCGGGGTCGGCAAGCACGCCGCGCAGCGCGTCGGCCAGGATGGCGGGCGCGGCCTGCGGAATGCACAGACCGGTGTCGCCATCGCGCACCACCTCCGGGTTGCCGGTGACATCGGTGGCGACGCACGGCGTGCCCAGCGCCATGGCCTCCAGCAACACCGTCGGCAGGCCGTCGCGATTGCCGTCGGCGCCGACGATGCAGGGCGCGGCCATGACGGCGGCGGAGCGCATCAGTTCGATGACTTCACGCTGTGGACGCGGGCCTTCCAGACGCACGCGATCGCCGATGCCGACGCGGGCGATATGCTGGCGCAAAGCATCTTCCTCTTCGCCCGCCCCGACGATCAGGCAGCGGAAGGAGACACCATCGCGCGCCAGCAGCACGCAGGCGTCGATCAGATCGCCGAAGCCCTTCTTCTCGACCAGACGACCGACCGCCAGAATCAGCGGTTCGGCGGGCGCCGGATCGCGGTAGGCGAAGCGCTTCAGGTCGATGCCGTTGTAGATGCGATGCACGCGGTCGGAGCAATCCGGAAATTCGTTCCGGAAATGGCGCAGATTGAAGTCGCTGACGGTGACCACGGCGGCGGCGTCGGAAAGCTTGGCGCGCATGTCGGCCGGATCGACGTCCTCATGGAAGATGTCCTTGGCGTGCGCGGTGAAACTGTAAGTGATGCCGGCAAAGCGCGCCGCCAGCCGGGCGACGCTGGCCGATGAACTGGCGAAATGCGCGTGCAGGTGAGTGATGCCGCGCGTCGTCACATGAGCCGCCAGGGCCAGCGCATGGCCGAGTTCACGCGAGTCGATGCCGACCGCCAGCGGCAGGTGTTGCCAGACGCCGGGACAGGCCTTGGCCGAGGCCTGCATCAGCAGCCAGAACTCGTAGGCGGTGCGCACCCGGTCGGGCAGATAGGTCACCGGCGCCCGGACCTGGGCCAGGATGTCCTGGAAATGGGTGTCCTCCGGCGCGCGCATGGAGAAAATATCGAGCTCGGCGCCGGCCGCCTCGTGGGCCAGGATTTCGTTGACGATGAAGGTTTCGGAATAGCGCGGGTAGCGCTTCACGACGTAACCGATACGGGGCTTAGGCGAGGGCATGGTTGAGTTGTCCTTGTTGGTTGAGCAGGGTTTCGACCAGATCGACCAGGCGATTCAGGCCGTCGAGATCAATCGGTTTGGCGGCGCGCTTCATGCCGCCTTCGGGAGTGGCCAGCCAGGCGCCGATGGCGGCGCCATCGAGCTGGTCCGGGTGCAGCATGTCGATATGACCGAGTTCGGCCAGGCGCACGGCGCGCACCAGTTGTTCTTCGCGCGGCCGCACGCGCGGCACGACCAGGGTCGGGCGGCCGAAGGCGAGCACTTCGTTGACGGTGTTGTAGCCGCCCATGGCAACCACGCGGCGGGCGTTCTGCAGCAACAGGGTCGGCTCCTGCACGAAGCCGTGCAGCACGAAGTCGTCCCGGTTGGCGGCGAGCGTCTGCAACTCGCGCATGTGCTCCGGCAGCATGAACGGGCCGCTGATCAGTACGCCGACGGTGCCGGCCGGTTGCGCGGCGGCGGCGAAGGCGCGCGCCAGCGCGAAGCCATCCTGGCCGCCGCCGACCAGGCAGAGGTTGTACGGCCGCGTCGGCGCCTCGGCCTGAACGGGCTGGCCGCCATTCCCGCCGACCTTCGGCGCCGCGCGTTTGCGGGCGTCAAGGTAGCCGGTGAAGCGGGCCTTGGCGGCGAATCTGGCGCCGAACTGATACTCGTCGCACAGGTTGTAGATGGCCGGATCGCCATAGATCCAGACCTGTTCGTAATGCCAGTCGATGGCCGACAGGTTGTTGCGCTCGAGCCATTCACCCGCCACACGCGCCGGTGCGTCGAGCACGTCGCGCAGGCCGAGCACGCAACGGGTGCGGCCGCGCGCATTCAGCGTGGCGAGCACGTTGTCCAGTTCGTTGAGGGCACCGCGCGGCACGTTGTCGGCGATCAGGATGTCCGGGTCGAACGCGGGTACCGAGACATTGATGGTGTGCGAACGCAGGTGGACCAGTTCGCGGGTTTCCATGTCGAGATGGCGCGAACGGTAGTCGCCATCGACCGACTTGGTGTACGACGGCAACACCAGGCAGTCGATGCCGGCGGGTAGTTCGAAGCGGCCGATTTCGCGCGCGCCTGAGACCAGCAGCACGCTGGCCTTGAGGCGGGATTCGGCGAGCGTGCGGGCAAGCAGGATGTTGCGGCGCATGTGGCCGAGACCCATGGTGTCGTGCGAGTACAGGACGATGCGCGGGTTCGCGCTGTTGCCCGGTGTGCCGCGCGCATGGCGTGGCTCGACCTTGCCGGGCAATTTTGCGAGCGTCGCCCTGGGTTGCTCCGGCTTGCTCTGATTCAGGCCGGAGTCGCGCATCAGGTTGAGCAGTCCGGCCAGGGAAAATGGCTTGGCGACGAAGCCGCGTACGCCGGACTCGCGCAATGCCGCCATCGACGCGGGGTCGAGGCTGGCGCTGATGACGATCACCGGTAATTCCGGGTAGCGCTCATGCAGCATGCGGCAGAGATCGACGCCGCTGATGTCGGGCAGCTTGAGATCGACCAGCGCGAAATCCGGCTTGCGTTCGGTGATCGCCAGATTTGCCGCCGCCACGCTATGCACGGCCAGCGCCTGGCAACCGTTGCGGGTCAAATAGAGGGCGATGTTGTTGGCCAGTTGCCGTTCGTCATCGACGATGAGGACATAGGGCGGCGCGACGTCGGTGGCCAGGCTCGGGGTAGGTTGATTTTCCATGCAGCTCTATACGCAAGCTGTATGCCACCTTCGAGCTATTGCTTAACTCATTGTTATTTAATGATTAAATTCGATTAATTTACGCGATGTGGAAAACTGCCGGGGTGTGGGTGGGGCATATCCCCCACCCACTTGGGGGTGGTGTTGGGTGTTTTCCCCCAACAGGCTCCTAGGCCGGCGCCAGCGGCAACTCGATGGTGACGGTTGTACCCTGGCCGGGTTCGCTGCGCAGGTTGATGCTGCCCGCGTAGCGATGCACGATCTGTCTGACCAGGGCTAGGCCGATACCCTGGCCGCCCTGCGTGTGGCCGACCAGCGGATCAAGCAGGTTGTCGATCTTGTCGGCCGGAATGCCGAACCCGCTGTCGGCGATGACGATGCGAACAGCCGAACCGGCAGCCGCAGCATCAATGACCAGTTTGCCGCCCTGCGGCATGGCGTCCAGCGCATTGGCGACCAGACTGTTGAGCGCCTGCACCAGCAGGCGTTCTTCGCCACGCACATCCGGCAGGTTCCCGCGGCTGCGAATTTCGATTTCCACCCCCTGGCGAGCCGCGCGTTGGCTGTTGTCCTGATGCGCGCGTTCAACCACCGGGGCGACTTTGGCGGTTGCTTCGGCATCGCCCGGTTCGCCGGCAAATGTGAGCAGTTCGCGGATCCACCCGTCAAAACGATCCGCCTCGCCGATGATTTCGCGCAGGCTGTTATTGATATCCGGGTTGTCAGTGCCATCGAGCGCCAGCTCGGCCGATGAGCGCATCGAGGCGATCGGATTGCGAATGCTGTGCGCCACCGACCAGGCCATCTCGCCGACCGTGGACAGGCGCTCCTGCTTGATCAGCGCCAGTTGCTGGGAATCGATCAGCCGCTGCGCCCGACGGATGATCCAGAACAGACTGAGGTAGAGAAAGACGCCGCCAGTCACCACGCTTGCCCAGACCAGCAGGCGGCCATGATGGATGGATTCGTTGAGCGCATACGGGATACGGTAGATCTCCACGACGCCCAGGATTTTCCTGGATTCCTGATCCCGGATCGGGATGTAGTTCTCCACGAACCAGTCAACATTCTGCGAGAAAGCCAGGTGTTCGGATTTTTCGGTTTGGCTGACCACGCCTTTCTTGATCACCAATTCGCCCGTCAGGGCCTTGTCCAGTTCCTGGTTGCCCTTGAAGACCTTGCCGGTCAGCCTGCTGTCGCTCGACCAGAACAGGACGTGATCGAGTCCGTAAGCGTTGATCCGCGCCACGTCCGGCATGTGTGCGATGTCCGCGAAAAATTCGTTCAATGCCGCGTCGGCGGGCTTGCCGGTGTTGGAGAAATAGCTGCGCGGATCGTGGTGATGCGCGATGCGTTCGACAAATTGCCGAATCACCGTGGCATCGCGCTGAAGCAGATGGCTTTCCAGAAAGTTGGCCAGCAGCCAGGAGGTGACCACGGACACCAGGCCAATGTAGATCAGGCCCTGTATCGAGAACATGCCGATCAGGCTGAAGCGGCCGACTCCTGCTGATGGTCCGGTTTCTGAGGTTTTTTCTTTCATGGCGGGCTCAACGCGTTGGCGGTTTATTTTCGGGAACCCGAACAATAAACCCCACTTTTGAACTCGCCGTCAAACTTTCATCGGCAGACCCGCATCGGCGCGGCCCTGTTTCCTGTTTCCAGGTTGAAAGATGCGGTCGGCTTGTCGGTTACACGTCCATGCCTTCCGACCAGATCAGCGCATGCAGGTGCGCGAGATTGACCGTTTCCGGACACAGACCGAGTGTTTCGGCGAGCCGTGCTGTCGCATCGCTGTCATTTCCCTCGCAGGCGGTGGCCAGCAGCAGGTAGGGGGCATAGATCCCGCGTCCATGCAGCAAGGCCGCAAGAATGGGCTCGGACAGGTTGAGCGGGGCGAGCACGCGCTCCATCGGCAGATTGAGCAAGGCTTCCAGCATGGACAGGATGCCGACGATGAATAGCCCGTCGCGATCTTCCTTTTTCACCCCATCCTGACCGAGGATTTCCACGAATCGGGCGCGGACCAGTGCGTTTCTCAACTGAGCCCGGCTGCGTCCATCGGCTTCCTGATGGGTGAACAGCAACAGGGTCAGCCAGCGATAGAGCTGGTCGTGGCCCAGCATGATGAGGGCATGGCCGATCGAACGAATGGGATGACGCAGACCCACTGCCGGTGAATTGATGAAGCGCAGCATTTTGAAAGCCAGGCCGGGATCGAGCTTGAACTGCACTTCGATCAGCGGAAATTCGGCATGGCTGATGACCAGATTCATGAGCTTGATGATGCGCAGGCGGCTGGTGTCGATGGCGCGCGCGGCAGAAGGCAGCGGTCGGGTAAAGAAGTAGCCCTGGAACAGGTCGAAGGAAAGCTTGCGGCAAGCCGCGAAGGTTTCCTCGCTTTCGACGTTCCTGGCGATCAGGCGAGGCCCCTGGATGCCCTGGATGCGCACCAGCCTGTCACACAGGGACATCAAGTCGGTATCGCCGACATCGAAGCGCAGAAAGCGGCTCTGCTGGGCGAGCGGAAGCATGCCCGGCAATACGGCGGCTTCGTCGAGCGCAAGTGCGTAACCCTCTCTGGACAAGGTCTGGCAGCGGGCCAGCAGCGCGGGCGTGGGGTTGCCCGGATGCACGGCGAGGACACTGTTTTCCCGTGGCAGATTCTCCAGCAGCGGGTTGTCCAGCGTGGTCGGATCGATCTTGAGCAAGGTCAGCCGGTGGTTCATCGCTTTCTGGTATTCCGGGTCGATGACGCTGACCAGGAGCGCTTCGTCCCGAATCTGACGCATGCTGTTCGCGCCGGGCAGAACCGGAAGCGGGCTGGCTTCCTTGATCCCGAGCTCATAGCCAAGAAGGCGGAAATCCCCATCCAGCAAGGGCTGGCGAGTAATGAAACGGGGCAGGGGAACGGGTGCCGCAGCGGAGTCGGCTGCGGACGCCGTTTCAGTTTGGCGAAATGATTGCCTGGGCAGGGGGTTCAGCATCGCAGTCGACATCTCGGTGATCCTTTTGAGGTTCAAGCAGTCTTTATGGCGCGCCGTACCGGTTCATTCCCGGGTTGGATGCGAGCCGGCAGTGCGTTGGTCGGTGCTTTCGCGAGGCGGGCGCGTCCGGCGCCCAGCGCATCAGCCAGGTCGTCGGCCCGCATGGAAAGAGCCCGTTCCCCCTGGCGGTTGGTCAGCAGATACAGGTTTTTTCGCGGACTGACCCAGGCCAGTTTGAGTGAGTTGACAGAACCGTCAGCCGCCTGGAATTCCAGCCAGCCGCCAATTTCCAGTTCATCCATTCGAGCGGTGGATTGAACCGGTTCGTTGTGTTCGGCTTCGATTGGGGGAATGGCCGGGGCAGGAAGGGAAGGCTGCCTCGGGACAACGGTTCGCGCCACCGGTTCGGGTAACGCCGGCGCCGGCAGGCTGGCGGGCAGCGGCGCGACTGGCTGTGCGGGCGGTTCGGCCTGGCGGCGCAATTTCATGTCGTGCGTAGCCGCCAGGGCGAGTTCGATCACTGCATCCTCCGGAGGGCTGCCGCTCGCTTCACCCGGCATTGCGTCCGTCCTTGTCTCCAGGCATCCAAGGGCGACAGCCGGCGGCGGTTCGATCTCAGCCACATCCACCTCCGCCTCCGCCTCCACCTCCACCTCCACTTCCACAACATCCGCTTCCGTCAGGCCGGTCATCGGATACATATGCTCGGTCAGGTCACGATAAAGCTGGCTGACGCGTTCCGGCAGAAACCGGCGCAGGCCTCGGATTAGTTGATTCTTTGCTTCATGCCGCCAAAGCTGGTCGCGGATGGCATCGGAAACAGCGGCCTCGATCATTCGAGGGCTCAGGGGAATGTCGCTGGATTTGATTGTCTCGTTGCCAAGCAGCGGCGCGAAACAGCGGGTCAGATTTTGCAGCGTCGCCCAGCTTGCGCTCTTGATGGCCTCCTCGATCTTGCCCGGATCGAGCGAATCATCGAGCAAGTCGTGTTTGACGATCTGCAACTGCCCGAAGTCAAAATCGATCCGGAAGCCGGAGATCGCCGACGGCTTGTACAGGCATGCGCGGATATATCGCTGTTCGAAGTGCTTGCGGAAATCCACCACCAGACTGTCTTTGCGCGCCCTGGCAAATTCGGCCGCATCCAGGATGGCTTCGCATTCGCCCTGGGTCATAGCCTGCGCGCTTGCGGAAAACAACAGCTCCTCCGCCTGGCGCAGCGCATCGGACAGGACAAGCGCCAAACGTTGACCGGCAATCTCGCCACACTCGCGCAGTTCCGGGGACAAGGCAGCCCAGGCTGCCTGCGCGGCGGCATCAGAACGGCTAGCGCGCTCTGGCGGTTTGCCTGTAAATCCCATGACACACCCTCCTTGCTTCCCGCGTGCAGCCGGGAAACGCTCCCGCAAGCCAACTGGCCGGAAGCCTCTGTTCAAGAGGTTTCCGCAGGGCAGCGCGCAAGACGGGAAACAAGGAAAGTGGACGCCGGAACGGCTCCGCTATTACCTGGAAATCCCGCTGTCATGGGGTGTAAACCCTTTAGACCGGTGACTTTGCGTCCCCATCTTTCGATGGGTTTGCCCTTTGCAGGTCAACAATGAATGACTGAACGAATGGCTTAACGGGCCTGCTTCATAAAACTTTAATTTTTGCGGGGGCCAGGTGACGGGTTCATGCGTCGCGTCGCTTTACCGCCGGTACGTATTCGCGTGGCCGCGCCTCGCCATCGACGGCCAGGATTCGGACCTTGACGGTTCTTCCCTTCACCTTGCCTTCCGACAGGCGGCGTTGTGCTTCATGCGCGATGCTGCGATCGACCGCGACGTAGGTGGTGGACTCGGTGATGGTGATCTTGCCAACCTGGGCGCTGTTGAAGCCGGCCTCGCCGGTCAGTGCGCCGAGCACATCGGCAGGACGGATTTTTTCCTTGCGACCGCCAAGTATCTGCAACGTCGCCATCGGCGGCAGCAGCGGCTTCCTGCTTGCGGGCTGGAGCTCGTCGAGTGCGTGCCATTCCACTTCGGTGCCGATTTCCCTGGCGATGGCATCCACCCGTTTCATCTGGTTCTCGCTCGCCAGGCTCAATGCCCAGCCGTCCTGATCGACACGGCCGGTGCGGCCGATGCGGTGGATGTATACCTCGGGGTCGGGCGTGACATCGACGTTGATCACGGCTTCCAGCTTGTCGATATCGAGTCCGCGCGCGGCGACATCGGTGGCCACCAGCACCGAACAACTGCGGTTGGCGAACTGGATCAGCACCTGATCGCGTTCACGCTGCTCCAGTTCGCCATGCAGCGCCAGCGCATGGAAACCCTGTTCGCGCAGCACCTGCAACAGATCGCGGCATTGCTGGCGCGTGTTGCAGAAGGCCAGCGTGCTGACCGGGCGGTAGTGATTCAGCAGCAGCGCCACGGCCTCCAGGCGGCGGTCTTTTGCCACCTGATAGAAGCGCTGGCGGATCTTGTCGCCGGCATGCAGTTCCGGCAGTTTCACCTCCTGCGGCTGGCGCATGAAGCGCTTGCTCAATTCGCCGATTTCCGGGGGGAAGGTGGCGGAAAACAGCAGTGTCTGGCGTTTCTTCGGGCACAGCTTGGCGATTGCCGCGATCTCGCCGTAGAAGCCCATGTCCAGCATGCGGTCGGCTTCATCCAGAACCAGCGTGTTGAGCGCTTCAAGCGTCAGGCTGCCGCGTTGCAGGTGGTCCATGATGCGGCCCGGCGTGCCGACAACAATATGGGCGCCATGGTCCAGGCTGAGCATTTGCGGGCGCATCGGCGAACCGCCAACCAGCGCCAGAATCTTGATGTTGTCCTCGCTGCGCGCCAGCCGGCGCAGTTCCTGGGTGACCTGATCGGCCAGTTCGCGCGTGGGACACATCACCATGGCCTGAACGTTGAAACCGCGCGGGTTGAGATTGCCCAGCAGCGGCAGGCCGAACGCAGCAGTCTTGCCGCTGCCGGTCTTGGCCTGGGCGATCAGATCATGCCCGGCCAGCGAGATGGGCAGGCTGGCGGCCTGGATCGGCGTCATGTTGAGGTAGCCGAGCTGGCGCAGATTGGCCAGTACGGCAGGCGCCAGCGACAGTTTTTCGAAGGATTCGCCGACCGTGGCGGGGACGGCGGGCATTGCTGTGAAGCTGGGGGAGATTTGATCGGGCATGCCGGATTATCCTTGAAACAGAGCGCAGACATCGGGATAACCGATGAACCGGCCGGATTGCAGGTGCGAATTTATTCGCATAATCAAACGCTTGCGTGCGAATGAATTCGCACCTGCATCAGTAACGCAACCGATTGAAATTCAAAGCCATTCAACTTCAACTGCCGTTTCCAGGATGAATGAGTACGTTCTTCCGGTGTAGGCTGGCGGGCTGTTTGTTTCTGCTTCAAGGTTCAATCATTCAATGCCTGAAATTTCCTTCCTGGCCGCTTTCCTGACCGGCCTGCTTGGCGGCACGCATTGCGTCGGCATGTGCGGCGGTATTGTCGCCGCGATGTCGTTTCAGGGGGCTGAGCGCCAACCCTGGCGCTTTCATGTCGGCTACAGCGTTGGACGGATCGCCAGTTACAGCGCGTTCGGCGCGGTGGCAGGGTTGATCGGTTCCGCCGCATTTCTGTCCGATAACCTGTTGCCCGTGCAACGCGCTTTGTATGTGCTGGCACAGATCATGTTGATTCTGCTCGGGCTGTACCTGGCCGGTTTCAATCAATCGGTCCGCATCCTGGAAGCAGCCGGCGGCGGCGTCTGGCGGCGGGTGCAGCCGATGCTTGCCCGGGTTGTGCCGGTGCGAAATCTCGCTCAGGCCCTGGCGGCGGGGGCATTGTGGGGGTGGCTGCCATGCGGCCTGGTTTACAGCGTGCTGGTGATGGCGCTCGCGGCGGGCGATGCGCTCAAGGGCGCCGCGCTGTTGCTGGCATTTGGCCTGGGCACGCTGCCCAACCTGCTGTTGATGGGCTGGGCAGCGGAGTATTTGCGGAATTTTGCGCGTCAGCTCTGGGTAAGACGCGGAGCGGGTTTGCTGGTGGCAGCGATGGGGGTTGCGGGATTACTGAACATGCTCCGCTGACACGGCGGCAAACTTCTTGCTGCGGGGATCAATGCACGCTGAAGGCTTGCGAAAACTCCGATTTCATTGGTTTGCCCAGCACATTGGCGTTGACCAGAAAGCGAATCGTGTCGGGCGCATTGACACGGTATTCGCCCAGGTAATAAACGCCGTCGGCCTGGCGCACTTCCCGGATCGGAATCGTGAACAACTGGTTGTTCTGCGTGAAGCCACCGGCGTACACCTGCCCCGGAACCGACTCCGCCTTGCCATTGCGTCCCTTCTTGATCAGGGTCACGGTCAGCAGGCCGCGGCCGGGAGTCGGTGTGACGTTGTAGTCCTTGGCGGCTTCCGGGGTGAGTTCGGTGGTCGGCACTGCGACGCTGTGCATTTCCAGGTCGCCAAGCCGGGCGACTTCGGCCGCGCCGGCAAGGCCTGCACCAGCCGAGGCCAGAACAAGAGGGAACAGCAAAAAGCGATATAGCCCGGAAGATGTCATGGTTGTCTCCTTGAATAGCTGATTATGGATGCCACTATAACGCTAATTTTTACGCGCAGAGGCGCGTGTTTCGCGAGTGATAGACTCGTTCGGCCCTGTTTTAAACGCTGTTAACTTGAAATGAAGCAAAAGATGTCTCAAATGACGCCGCAGGAAATCGTGCATGAACTCGATAAACACATCGTCGGACAGGATGCCGCCAAGCGCGCCTGCGCCATCGCGTTGCGCAACCGCTGGCGGCGGATGCGGGTCGAGGGGGTCATGCGACAGGAAATCACGCCCAAGAACATCCTGATGATCGGACCCACCGGCGTCGGCAAGACCGAGATCGCGCGGCGACTGGCGCGTTTGTCGGGCGCGCCGTTCATCAAGGTGGAAGCGACCAAGTTCACCGAAGTCGGCTATGTCGGCAAGGATGTCGACAGCATCATCCGCGACCTGGCAGAGATCGCCGTCAAGCAGGCGCGCGAGGAAGCCACGCGCAAGGTTCGCATGCGCGCGGAAGATGCCGCCGAGGACCGCATCCTCGACGTGCTGTTGCCGGGCGCGCGTGATGCCTGGCAGGTTGAGGACGGCGCAGCCAAGCCGGAGGAATCCGCCACGCGGCAGAAATTCCGCAAGATGCTGCGCGAGGGCCAGCTTGACGACAAGGAAATCGAGCTTGATCTGGCGATGTCTTCCGCGCAGATGGAAATCTTTGCGCCGCCCGGAATGGAAGAACTCACCACGCAGTTGCAGGGCATGTTCCAGAACCTGGGTCAGAAGCGTACCCAGAAACGCAAGCTGAAGATTTCCGAGGCGATGAAGCAACTGGCTGACGAAGAAGCGGGGCGCTTCGTCAACGAGGAAGAAATCAAGCTGGAAGCCGTGCGTAATGTCGAGGCGAACGGCATAGTCTTTCTTGACGAGATCGACAAGATCGCCGGCCGCGAAGGCAGCGGACCGGATGTCTCGCGCCAGGGGGTGCAGCGCGACCTGCTGCCGCTGGTCGAAGGCGCCACCGTCTCGACCAAGATCGGCATGATCAAGACCGACCACATCCTGTTCATCGCCAGCGGTGCGTTTCATCTGTCCAGGCCGTCCGATCTGATTCCCGAATTACAGGGCCGCTTTCCAATTCGGGTCGAACTGCAAAGCCTCAGCGTGAGTGACTTCGAACGCATCCTGACCGGCACCGATGCCTGTCTGACGCGGCAGTATCAAGCGCTGATGGAAACCGAGGGGGTCGGCCTGCAATTCAGTGACGACGCCATCCACCGCCTGGCCGAACTGGCCTGGCAGGTCAACGAGCGCACCGAGAACATCGGCGCGCGACGGTTGTACACGGTGATGGAACGCCTGCTCGACGAACTGTCGTTCGATGCCGACAAACGCGGCGGGGAGACGCTGAGCGTCGATGCGGACTATGTCGATGCACGTTTGAAGGAATTGGCGGCAAGCGAGGATCTGGCGCGCTATGTGTTGTGAGCAAAGTAGGGCGGAAAAGCCGCCATGCGCCTTCCGCCTCGTCAATCATGCTTGCTGTTGCCCTCGAAGTAGCAAGTTTGAAGCTGGAGGCGGAAGGCGCCTTTCGGCTTTTCCGCCCTACGCTCAGCCGATATCATTCGCCAAGTCCATAGCAGTCCGAATCCCTTGAACCACTACAACGAATCATCCATCCGCGTGCTCAAAGGCCTGGAGCCGGTGCGCGCGCGGCCGGGCATGTACACCCGTACCGACACGCCGACGCACATCATCCAGGAGGTGATCGACAACGCCGCCGACGAGGCGCTGGCGGGCTACGCCAGGACGCTGTCGGTGCGTATCCATCTCGATGGTTCGGTGTCGGTCGAGGATGATGGTCGCGGCATTCCGGTCGGGCCGCACCCGACCGAGAACGAACCCACGGTGGTCGTTGTGTTCACCCGTCTGCATGCCGGCGGCAAGTTCGACAAGACTAGCGGCGATGGCGCCTATGCCTTCTCCGGCGGTCTGCATGGCGTCGGCGTTTCGGTGACCAACGCGCTGTCCACCCGTCTGGCCGTCACCGTGAAGCGCGATGGCGAGGTTTCCGCGCTCGAATTTGCCGATGGCGGCGTGCTCGCGGTGCCGCTGACGGTGACCGGCAAGTGCTTGAAGAAAGACACCGGTACTCTGGTGCGCGCCTGGCCGGACGCAACCTTCTTCGATTCGCCGCGCATCTCGCTGAACGAAATGGAACGCCTGCTGCGCGCCAAGGCGGTGCTGCTGCCCGGAGTTACGGTGAAACTGGTCATCGAGCGCGAAGGCCAGCCTGATCAGGAAAAAATCTGGACCTACCCGAACGGCCTGCCGCAATACCTGGCCGAGCTTCTGGGAGACGTGGATACCCTGATCCCGGCCTTTGGCGGCGAACGCTACGCCGATGGTGACCCAAACAGCGGCGGCGGATTCGCCAAGGGCGAAGGCGCGGCCTGGGTATTCACCTGGTCGGAGGGAACACTCGCGGCGGAAAGCTTCGTCAACCTGATCCACACCGCGCAGGGCGGCACGCACGAAGCCGGCCTGAAAGCCGGCGTGTTCGATGCGGTGAAGAGCTTCGCCGAACATCACGGCCTGCTGCCGCGCGGCGTGCAGTTGCGCCAGGAAGACGTCTGCGGCCGCATGAGCTTCGTGCTCTCGGCGCGCATTCTGGACCCGCAGTTTCAGGGCCAGGTGAAGGAAAAGCTGAACTCGCGCGAGGCGGTGAAACTGGTCTCGGCGATGGTGCGCGACCCGTTCGAAGTGTGGCTCAACGGCAATGTCGAACATGGCAAGGCGCTCGCCGAACTGGCCAGCAAGGCCGCCGCCGCGCGCCTTAAATCGGCGCAGAAGGTCGAAAAGAAAAAGCAGTCATCGGTCGTCGTGCTGCCCGGCAAGTTGTCCGACGCTTCCGGCTCCAACCCGGAAGAGCTGGAAATCTTCCTGGTCGAGGGCGATTCCGCCGGCGGCTCCGCCAAGCAGGCGCGCGACCGCGAAACCCAGGCCATCCTGCCCTTGCGCGGCAAGGTGCTGAACACCTGGGAAGTGGAACCGGAACGGCTTTACGCCAACAACGAAGTGCATGACATCGCGGTGGCGCTGGGTGTCGAACGGCATGGCTTCAATGATTTGCCGGATATGTCCGGCCTGCGCTACGGCAAGGTCGTGATCATGAGCGATGCCGACGTCGATGGCTCGCACATCCAGACCTTGCTGTTGACCTTGTTTTTCAAGCATTTTCCCCAATTAGTGGAGCAGGGCCGCATTCACATTGCGCAACCGCCGTTGTATCGCGTTGATGTGCCGGCGCGCGGCAAGAAACCGATGCGCCGTTTTTATGCGCTTGACGATGACGAACTGACCGCGATTCAGGATCGTCTGATGCGCGAGGGCATCAAACAGGAAGCCATCGAGGTCGGCCGTTTCAAGGGCCTGGGCGAGATGAATCCGGAACAGTTGCGCGAAACCGCGATGAGTCCGGCGACGCGGCGGGTGCTGCCGGTGCGGGTAACGCGCGCGGAAATGGAATCCGCCGTGGCGATGTTCGACATGCTGATGGGTAAAGGCGAGGCCGGCGCCCGCCGCGAATGGATGGAATTGAAAGGAAATACCGTGGAGGCTGATATATGAGCAGCGAAACCAAAACTCCGGCCGATAAAGCCGCGCAAGACAATCCGACAGTCACCCCGGCGGCTGCCGAGGAGCGCCGCTTCTGTTCCAGTTGCAGTCGCACCAAGCCATTGCTGGGGGGCGTCATGGCGTTGTGCGCGAACGGCACCAAGCGCTGGAAATGCGCCGATTGCCACGCGCGTTCGAAAGCGCATCTGGCGTCGGTCAAGAAAAGCCAGTGATGCACGCCGAGGACACGCTGACACCGGACCTGTTCAGTGACCCGCCGCCGGCTGGACAACCGCCCGGCCAGCAACCGCCCCCGCCGCCATCCTCGGATGGCGAACAACCCAAGGATTACCTCTCTCTCTCCGAGTACGCCGAGCGCTGCTATCTCGCCTACGCGATGAGCGTGGTGAAGGGCCGCGCGTTGCCGAATGTCGAAGACGGCATGAAGCCGGTGCAGCGCCGCATCCTGTTCTCGATGCGCGAGATGGGGCTGAGTTCGAGCACCAAGCACGTCAAATCCGCCCGCGTGGTCGGCGACGTGATCGGCAAACTGCACCCGCACGGCGACCAGTCGGTGTACGACGCCATGGTGCGCATGGCGCAGAGCTTCACGCTGCGTTATCCGCTGATCGACGGCCAGGGCAATTTCGGCTCGCGCGACGGCGACGGCGCGGCGGCGATGCGTTACACCGAAAGCCGGCTGACGCCGATCGCCGAACTGCTGCTGGCCGAGATCGACGCCGGCACGGTCGATTTCAAACCCAATTACGACGGCGCCTTCCAGGAGCCGGCCTTGCTGCCGGCGCGGCTGCCGATGCTGCTGGCCAATGGCGCTTCCGGCATTGCAGTCGGCATGGCCACCGAAGTGCCGCCGCACAATCTGCGCGAACTGGCCGAAGCCGCGATCCAGTTGCTGAAGCATCCGGAAACTTCGACGCAGGATTTGATGGCCTACATCCCCGGCCCGGATTTTCCCGGCGGCGGCCAAATCATCTCCAGCCCGGCCGACATTCAGTCCGCCTACGAAACCGGACGCGGCAGCCTGCGCGTGCGGGCGCGCTGGGAAGTCGAAGCGCTGGCGCGCGGCCAGTGGCGCATCGTCGTCACGCAGTTGCCGCCCGGCGTCTCCACCGCCCAGGTGCTGACCCAGATCGACGCGATCACCAATCCGCAGGTCAAGACCGGCAAGAAGGAACTCAGCCAGGAACAGAAAACCCTGAAGACCGCGATGCTGGCTGCGCTGGAAACCGTGCGCGACGAATCCGACGAGAAAGCGCCGGTGCGCATCGTGCTGGAACCGCAATCGCGCAACCAGGACACCGACGCCTTCATGCGCATGCTGCTGGCGCAGACCAGCCTGGAAACCACCGCGCCGATGAACCTCACCGTGGTCGGGCGCGACGGCCGCCCGGGCCAGAAGGGCCTGCGCGCGCTGCTGCTGGAATGGGTTGATTTCCGCATTGCCACCGTGCGCCGGCGCAGCCAGTTCCGCCTTGATGCGGTCAATCGCCGCATGCACATCCTGGAAGGACGGCAAGCGGTTCTGCTCAATATCGACGAGGTCATCCGCGTCATCCGCGAAGCCGACGACCCGAAGGCCGATCTGATCGCCGCCTTCGGCCTGAGCGAAATCCAGGCCGAAGACATTCTGGAAATCCGCCTGCGCCAGTTGGCCCGGCTGGAAGGCATCAAGATCGAAAAGGAACTCGGCGAGCTGCGCGAAGAACGCGACGGCTTGCTGCGCATCCTTGGCGACGAGGTCGAGCTGAAGCGCGTCGTGGTCGCCGAGATTCGCGCCGATGCGAAGAAATACGGCGACGACCGCCGCACATTGATCGAAACCGCGGTCGCAATGACCGCCTCGGTCGCCGAAGCCAATATTGCCGATGAACCGGTCACGGTCATCGTGTCGAAAAACGGCTGGATGCGGGCACGCGTGGGGCATGGCCTGGATTTGTCGGCGCTGCAATACAAGGCCGGCGATGCCGCGCTGGCGGTGATCGAAACCCGCACCGTCTGGCCGCTGGTCCTGCTCGACTCCGTCGGCCGCACTTACAGCGTGCGCATTCCCGACCTGCCCACCGGGCGCGGCGACGGCGTGCCGATGTCCAGCCTGCTCGACCTGGCGCGCGGCGCGCGCCTGCTGTTTGCGCTCTCGGGCGCACCGGAAATGAAATTGCTGATCGCCAGCGACAGCGGCTACGGCTTCATCTGCCAGCTCTCCGACCTGCTTTCCCGCCAGCGCGCCGGCAAGGCTTTCCTGACGCTGGATGAAGGTGGGGCGCCCTTGCCGCCGGTGCAGCTTTCCGCCCTTCCGACCTGGATCGCCGCTGCCGCCGACAACGGCAAACTGCTCGCATTCCCGCTGGAAGAAATGAAGACGCTGAGTGGCGGCAAGGGCGTACAGATCATGAAACTGGAAGACCGCGAACACCTGTGCGCAATCACCTGCTTCGACGGCGAACGCCTGCTGCTTGAAGGCAAGAGCCGCACCGGCAAACCGGTCAACCTGACGCTATCCGGCGCGGCGCTGATCCGTTACCTGCTGCACCGGGCGCGCAAGGGCCATGATCTGGAAAAAATCGGCGTCGTGTCACGGCTGTCTGCGGTATAAGCCGGCAGGTTTGAGTAGTTCGTTGCCCTGGAAGGGGTAAACAGGCGCGGGGTAACGGCTTTTGTGGCAATTTCGCGAATTTCGACACCCTGAACAGTTGCAATTTTTGAACAGCAAGCCAACCGCGCAATGCCAGAATCCGAACCCCAGCCGATCCGCAAATCGCCCCTGTTGCCTGGCGCAGAGGCCCTGTTTGACCAGCTCGCCGATGCGGTTTATCTGATCGACCCGGACACATCGAACATAGTCTGGGGGAATAGAAAAGCCTGGGAAAGCCTGGGCCTGACGCGAGAAGACGTACTGGACCACAGCGTACTGAGCCTGCAAAAGGATGTGCATGGACTGCCGCAATGGTCGGAGATCGCTAGGGCGATCGAAGCCAGCGATTGCTTTCGCTTCATCGGCCGGCACCGGCATCAGCACGGACATGAAGTAGCCGTCGAAGTGAATACCACGCATTTCACGCTGGACGGCCGCGCGTATTTCCTTTCCGTGGCGCGCGATATCACCAATCGGGTAGCGCAGGAGAGCGACGCGCACAACCGCGAAAAGCAGCTCTGGTTTGCGCTGAACGAGGCCAGCGATGGTCTCTGGGATTGGGAAGTGGCTACCGGCACCCTGTTCTTCAGTCCGCAACTGAAACGCATGCTGGGCTATGGGCCGGACGAAATGGAACCGGTGCTGGATACCTGGAGCCGCAATGTGCATCCGGAAGACGTACCCCACGTCATGCTCGTGTTGCAGGAGCACATGCAGGGCAAGCGCTCGCGTTACGAAGCCGAATACCGCATCCGCAACCGCAACGGTCATTACCTCTGGGTGCATGACCGGGGCCGCGTTTGCGAATACACGGCGGATGGAAAGCCCGCGCGCGTGGTTGGCATGGTGCAGGACATCAGCAATCGCAAACAACTGGAACTGCTTCTACAGGAGCACGCATCCAACGACCCGTTGACCGGTCTGGCCAATCGGCGTGAGGGTAGCACTTACCTCCAGGCGCAGATCGAACTCTGCCACCGCCTGAATTTGCCGTTGGGCCTGGCATTCATCGACATCGACCACTTCAAGGCGGTCAATGACATCTACGGCCATCTGATCGGCGATCAGGTGCTTCAACAGGTCGCCAATGTGGTCAAGCACGCCGTACGCGCCTCGGACCTTGCCTGCCGCTGGGGTGGCGAAGAGTTCATTGTCATTTCCCCCAACTCCACGCTGGAAAACATGCGTCTGGTCGCCGAAAAAGTGCGCCAGGCCGTGCAGGCCGCGCTGGCTGACAACACCCCGCCGGTCACCATCAGCCTGGGCGTGGCTGCTGCGTCGGGCCTGGCGATCAATCAGACGAGCCTGATGGCCGAGGCCGATTCCGCACTTTACTGGGCCAAACATAACGGTCGTAACCGGGTAGAAACCGCACCTGCAGCTCGGGGCTGAACAGCCAGCCGCTCACCGATTGGTCCGGCCCATGCATGGCCGTAGAACGTGCTGTTTCATGGATCATGATCCTGGAAACCGCAGTTGCCCGGGTCGTAGGTGCGAATTTATTCGCATAATCAACCGCTTGCGTGCGAATGAATTCGCACCTACATCAGTTACGCAACCGATTGAAATTTCACAACATTCAATCCCAACTCCGGCTTTTAGGATGAAATAACCGGGTTAAACCATTCTATTGAGCCCATCCAAACCTTTGCATACACTGCTAGCACTGCATGCAAAGGAGTCTCCACATGGCAACCATCATGATCCGCAATCTGGACGAAACCACGAAGACCAACCTCCGCTTACAAGCGGCGCGCCACGGGCTGTCAATGGAAGAAGAAGCGCGGCAACTCTTGCGCAAGGCAGTCAACCCGGCCGTGCCCAGTGAAGGCCTGGGTACGCGCTTGCAACGTCGTTTCAGCTCGCTTGGCGGCGTAGAACTGGGAACAGCGCAGCTGCCAGATCGTCCCCTGCCGGATTTCTCCGAGGTTGACGGGCAATGATTCTGCTCGACACCAACGTGCTGTCTGAATTGATGCGGCCTCAGCCCAATCAAGTTGTGGTTGCGTGGGTCAATGCCCAGTCCAGCTTAGTGTGGGCCAATGCCATCACCCAGGCCGAAATCAGTCTCGGCATCGCACTTCTACCGGAAGGCAAACGGCGCGCCGCCCTCGCCGCCGCCGCCCGACAGATGTTCGAGGAGGATTTTGCGGCGCGCTGTTTGCCCTTTGACTCGGTGGCCGCCAATCACTTTGCCCGCCTCGCCGCCGAGCGACGCCGCATCGGCCTGCCCATCACCACGCAAGACGCACAAATCGCCGCTATTGCCCTGGCAAACGACATGTCGCTGGCAACGCGCAACACCGATGACTTCAAAGCCATCCCTGGCTTGGCGCTTGTCGATCCATGGAACGACACTTGATTCGAGTGGCAGCGCTTCGAAAGCAACTCAATTTGTTTGAGTTATCGACTCTGGAAATACGTGGGAATGCGAGCCAGACCGTTGCCGATTGCGGCCTGGCCCCACTGATTACCCGTTTTCACAAATCGATCATGCTGCACGCACTTCCGGAAACGCCCCGGCCCGCTTTGCGATCTTGGCGAAGTCCCGGTCGAACGTGACCAGGGCCTCATCCTGGGCGCTCATAGCCAAATGCAAGGCGTCGGCGAAGTCCATGCCTTCCTCATACCAGCGCAGGGCATAGAGAAGGCCATCGAGGGGGCGAAGGGTGAAGTTCGGCAGTCCGATCAGCATCCGGAAGGCGCGGGCGATTTCTTGCCTGCTGCAATCGCTGACTTCCAGCACCCAAGCCAGTTCGAGCAGCGCAGTTACCGGGGCGGTGAGCCGCTCCGCGCTCTCTATCAGGGAGCGCGCCCGCTCAAACTGCTCGATATCGTCCTTGAGCAGGTAGCGGGCGAGGATGTTGGTATCCAGGGCGATCATGATTTGCTGGCATCGTCACGCGCCTTGAGCATACGGCCGATGGCGGCTTTCTGTTGCGCGTCACTCATCGGCTGGCGGCCCGGCCGGTAGAGACAGCCAGCAGCTTCCGCATAAGTGGTTGGTTCTACCATCGGAACGGGTGTCAGCCGGATTTGCCCGTCGACGTAGACAACCGAAAACTCCATCCCTTCTGTCAGATGAGCGGTTTCCCGCACATCCTTGGGGATGACAATCTGTCCACGACTGGAAAGTTTGACGGTTTCCATGGCGGCGACTCCAAAAGTAAGGCGTGAATCTTATCTGCCGATAGCGGGTTGTGTAACCATCATATCGAGCAATGTTGCAACCCCCTTTTGTCCCTCCTGGTCGGGGCGGAATAATGGGGGCAAGGGAAACGGGCCCACACTTTTTGCACCTTTCATCAATAATCCGTGGTGTGTCCCTATTGTTTCCGCGCTCTTGCGGGTTTTTGACCCCGGTTTTCGGGTTTGAACGCGTGACATTCCCTGGATTCCGCTTCGCTGCATCCAGGCTAAGCTCGCTAAAGCACGTAATCCGCCTCAATAAGAAACAGGGCCATTTCTTGTTCTTCCAATCCCAACACATGAGACCAGCGCGTGGCCAACTCTGTCGGCGTGATATCTTCAAGCATCCCTCGGCTCGTTAATGCCCTCGTGAGCGCGAGAACCTTGTCCTCGGATATGCCAGTACGCGAAACCAATTCCGCTATAGCTGTAGCAATCCGTGCCTCTTCAGGCAATCCCGCCCGCCATCTCCGACCATCAAAGGTGGGGGCCTCTGTTGGAAACTGTGTGGCATTCCGGACTTGATACCAAATAGGTTTGGGCATTGGTTCTGGGCGCAATCGTTCTTTGGCCTCCCACTCTGCCTGCACCGCTTTGATCTGTGCATCCACTTCAGCTTGAACCGTAGCTTTGGCTTCTTCCAGTTTGGGATGCCAAATCCAGCGACGATTCCTGGGATTCTCGAACAATTCCGCGTCCAGTCGTTCCAGTGTGGCCTGTTGGGTCTTGAACACACTGAGGTCAATCTCGATGGTGGGAACCCCTGTTTCAATCAGGCGGGATTGTTTCTCGGGCATCAGGCGGTGGAAAACCGTGATTTCGACCAGGATTTCCCGGTCCTTGCGAAAACCCGTAAGGTCAGGGGTCACCTCCCCGCGTGGGCGACTCTTCGTACATTCATCAAGCTGTACCGGCCTTGCTTCCATGACGGATTGCTTTTTCTCAACCAGTCGCCCGTAGGCATCCCAGCCTTGTGCAGATGCCTCTATGGCCGGGAGTAAAAGCAGTTTCTGTTGCTGGATGCGTTGCTTCGCAAGTTCGTGAACCGACTTTTCATAGCCATCCGGGCAGTCGGTTGCCTGCACATGGGCGAAATGCCATTCACGCTCGGTGCCTTGCCTGGCCAGAAGAGCACCTTGGCAGCCTGGACAGATGCAATTACAGGCCGCGCCACGCGGAACGTCCGTAGCCGACACAAGTTGCCCATCACTCAAGCGGATGGCAAAAGGTAGGAGCAGGCTTGACACGGTTGGCGGTAAGAAAAATCAATAGTCCCTTGCCAGCGCCCCGGAAAAGAGACTCGCCGCATCCGTTGCTGCTGCAATGCCTTTGCGAACAGCCTCGCTGGTCAAATCCAGCACCCGCAGTTTTCCCTTCGCCTCGGCCACGGATTCCATCCGGCGGTAAACCGATGCATGTTTCTCCGCATACAACGCCAGCCCCTGTAATTTGGGCAACGCATCGGCCAGATGCAGGCTGTGCGGGTCAACCAGATCAGCCACAACCGTTCCATCGGCTTGCATGGCGAAGAAAACAAAGTCCGGACGAACAATGCCGTATTGCTCACCAGAGAGGTAAGCAATACCAAGTGACGATTGCCCCGGCTGTTGCGGGTTGCGATACCAAAACGCAAAGCCTTCCCGCTTCATTTCAGTTTCAACCACCTTCACTTCCCACGCATTCAGTGCCGCCGGGTAATGGCCGTGCGCATCGCAAAGCAGATGGCCCTTGTAGGTGGGTATCGCCGTTTCAGTATCGTGCTCACGCACTTTCGTCGGTTCAAATCGCGCCGCCGGTTTCACCAAATCCACATCCTGCGGTTCGGTGCTCATTTCCCTGACTTGGCGATAAGCTTCCTGCCGGTCATGGGACAGCCCCTTGATGGCCGGGCCGTATTCCACCAACCACGCCTTGGCCAGTTTGTCCGCCTCGGCATCAAAGTAGGGTTGCACTTCCGTCACCAAACCCAGCCCGGCTACGGTCACCCGCCCATCGACCAGCGCCTCTTCAAACTCATCGTCATCCTCCGGGTCGGCATTCCGGTAAGCCAGGACATCGACGTAAGTTCGGGAAATATCGGGGCTGAAGATGCGGGCAGCGCGGCGGTAGGCGTCATCAATGACCGCCATGTCGGCATCTTCCAGGAATTGATCGAAGCTCTTGGTCTTGCCTTTCATATCGGCTACGACTGTCTTGCCGTCCACCGTCAGTACCGCTTTGCGCTTGGCTTCGATTTGCTCCTTGAAACGGGCCTGCGCCGCATCCAGCACGTTATGCATGGCGTCGTGCGCCAGCTTGCCCGCACCTTCAAGAATGCCGTCCCACGTCAGTTCATGCGCCAGGGCGGTCAAGCGCCGGGCCGGCTTGGCCCCACGTTGCGGGCGGGTTTGCGAAGGCAAGGCCTCGAATTTCTCCCATACCGCCGGCGAGGCGGTAGGGTTCGGCTTCATCTCCACCGGGTTGACGAGTACGCGCCCGCTGGGTGGGGCGGAACCGTCGTCCCCCTTCATCAACGCATCGACGACCTGCGTCACCGTTTTGACATCGAACTTGGGCAACAGGCAATCCACCGAGTTGAGCCGGTCATCGCCGGGGATGCGGCGCGCCAAAGGCGACCGCACCATGCGGCCCAGCAACTGGGTGATGTGGGTGCGATCCACCGCCGCGCGGAAAGACACCATCACTTCGGCGCGCGGACAGTCCCAGCCCGTGCTGATGGCGTCCTTGGCGATGAGCACCCGTACCCAGGTCGATTCCTGCACCCGCTCCGGCGAGATATAGGGCACGTTGCGATTGCCGAATTTCATCGTCGCGTGCTCGCCAAACACATGCGCCACGCTGCCGCCCGGCAGCTCCGGCCATTGCTGATAGATCGTATCCAGGGCGCGGCCAATGTCGTTCGGGTCTGGCGTATTGGGTACTTGCAACACCATCAAGGGCAACACGATGCGCTGGTCACCCTGCTGTTTCGCGTATTCAGCCCAAGCAGCGGTGGATTCTTTCAGTTTGTCCGTGGCGCGGCGCACCAGCACGGTATCGAAATCCCCCACTTCATCGGGGATGTCCAGAATGATGGTGTCCTTGATCAGGCCGGATTCCTGCACCTTGGCCGAATCCACCACCACGTTCGGCAGCGTGATGCGTTTCTGCGCCCCTTCCATCGCCTTGTTGAAGCGCTCCACCGTGGCGGAAATCCCCCACACCACGGGTATCCCCGGCACACCGCTCACCCCGTTGATGAGCCGCTGCACGATGGTGCCCTTGGCGTTTATTGCCGCATTGCTCGGGTTGCCCATGCCCCGGTGCGCCTCGTCCAGCACCAGATACAGGGTCAAAGCAGGGTCTTCGATGGTGTTGCGGATTGTGTCCCACATCGTGAACGAACGCATGTCCGGGCGGGTTTCCGGGAACAGGCCGCTATCTCCTTCGCCCTCGAAGCCCCGCACCAGTAGGCTGTTCTTGCCCAGCTTCTGGGTATTCAGGAAATAAATCTTTCTGGGCGAGAAACAGGCCTGATTGAAGGTGTTTTCCACCACCACCAGATCGTTGTAATGGATGCGGTCGGAAGCCTCCATCAGGCGGAAACGGGTCTGCTCGTTCAGCGAAGGGTCGTCGCTGAACCAGATCACCACCGCACCGGGGTCGGCATCGAAGTTGAACTCGTCATCACCATGAAACAGCGCCTCGAAGGCCGCCGCCGCCATCACCGTCTTGCCCGCGCCGGTCACGGCGGTCAACGAGAATGCGGTCCTTCGCGACTTGCGGCGCCAGTCGTCTCGCGCGTCTTTCAGATTCCCCAAGGCATCGCGCACCGCATCCGCCTGATAGTCCTTCAGCGTGAATTTCATCCCTGAATCTCCGTATCGCCCCAGTCTTCGCCATTGGCGAAGCTGAAATTGGTCAGGTACGACTCATACAGCCGTACCGGCTCCACCCCTGCCGGCAGTTGTCGCGCGATGGATTGAAAGCGGCGGTCATCGTCGGTGACGATGAAAGCCACGCCCAGCCCCTGAGTCTGGCCGATGGTCTCGATGAAAGGCGTGGAGTTATCCACATTGACCAGCAACCCGTAGGCCTCCACCACTTCCCAACCCGCTTCCGGCAAATGGTCGATCCGCCGCCCCCGGCTGCCCGCGCGCAACCAAAGCAAGGGCGCAATGCGGGCAAAGGCCCGGTTGTGATTCACCGAAACCGGGGTTTCATAGGTCAGGGTGAAAAATTCGGCGTTTTCCTCGAAACCTTCGGCCATCGGGAATTCGTCGGTGAATTTGTAATCGCCCTTGATCGGGTCGCCGTCTGGAGTTCTTCCGGTCATGGCGGCTTTGACGCGGGGTTTGGTGATGTAATCGCAGATGCCGTGTTGTTCCCATTCGGCATCGCCGGGACGCAGCATTTTCCTTCGAAGTGCCTCATGTTCACTGGCAGCCACTTCATTGTTGGTTACTGAAATGCACTGGCGGCGTCCGCCGTCCTGGCGATTCAGGCGCATAACGGCGTGGGCAGTAGTGCCGGATCCTGTGAAAAAATCAAGGACTATGGCATCTGGTCTATTGGCTACGAAGAATCTGAGTGCATCCTCTACCGCATAGAGTGATTTCGGAAACGGAAAGCGGCGATTTGGAAGTATCGCTCTCAATAATTGACTGCCATATGCAGAAGCATCATGACTTGGTATGCGCCACTGCGTTGACGGCACCAACTCAACCAATTCCTGTTCCCCTGTTATTACTGAGCCATCAGCACGATAGCCAACAATTGGGTAAGACCCATCTTCCACTTTTTTTTGTTCGCCAATAGCGAGATATGTAAGCCCATATCCATTTGCGCCGACATTCCCAATGCGGACATACCCCTTCGCAATGGCTGTCCGCAACTTGTCAGGCGTCATTGACCATCGCCCTTCGGTTCCGTCAGATCGAATCGGCCAGGATGCAACCAACCCTTCTGGAATATTCACGTCCGAAGGATGCTGATATTCCGGTAAGGCACCCCCAACATCCACGAACTCCGTACCATCTTCTTTGATAAACACTGGATAAAAGCAACCCGGGGATTTTGTGCGAATGCCATCGGCACCTCGCCGGTAAAGCTCTTGCCACCTCGCCTTGCCACGGCTATCTCGGCCTGTCTTCGGGTACCAATCAGCACTTAAGTGAACCGGAACCGGCCCTGATATCCCCATGAATACAAAAAAAATGTATTCATCGGAACGACTAAAGGCCATAGCTCTACTTGAACTAGCTGGGTTTATGACTGATGAGACCATCTGAATTCGCGCTTCGGGAAAAACCTGCTCCAACAACAACCCCAGCCGCAAATATTCCTTCTCGTCGATCGTCACAATCAGCACCGAATTCGCCGGATTCAGCAATTCTTTCGCCACCAACAATCGCCGCTCCATCATCGCCAGCCATTTGCTGTGCCGATAGAGGTCATCGCCCTCGACGTAATCGTTGTTGTATTTCCAGTCCTTCGCCCCGGTGTTGTAAGGCGGGTCGATGTAGATGGCGTCCACCTTGCCGCGATGGGTGTAGGTGAGGGCTTTCAGGACGTGGTAGTTCTCGCCATTGATGACGGTATGAAACGGCTTGTCGCCGCCCCGCTGCACCTTGCCGGTGCTGACCAGACCCGGATAGATGGTGTCGCGGAACTCCGCCACCACCACCAGATCGACCAGCGCCACGGTCTGCGTCTGCGCGGTTTGCGTCTTCGTGGCCTCCCCGCCCAACAAGGCCAGTTCCGCCACCTTGCCGCCTGCCCCCCGGTGGATGGCCATGATCTGCCAGAGCCGCGAGTCACCTTTGCCGGTCGATCCCCTGGGCGGTAGCACCCGCACCTTGTCGCCCTTGCGGATGGGCCGCTGCGGCAGTTCCACCGCCTCCGGACGATGACGCTCGAAGTTCAGGCCGAAGGGCAGCCGCGAGGACAACACCTTGAACTCCCGGTCCAGGTCCGCGCCCATTTGCGGGTCTTTGGCTTTGGCCTGGGCAATCAAGTCGGTCAGTCTTGACACAACATCTCCTGTTTCGTTTTTTGCAGCCCTATGCCGCGATTCGGATTTCCGGGGTTTTCAATGCCAAAGCACATCAGATTCAAGTCCGGCAAGGATTGATCGCCGTTGGTTTCCGGGTCACTGACTGATGCGCATGGGCATTGTAGTGATATGCAAAGTGGTGGAGGGCTGCAATGGCCGTTTGCGGACGTCGGTGAGAATGTGACTGACGGTCCGTTCCGGCCGATGATTTGACGGCCATGCCATACAACCAGCAGGCAGCTTCAGGCCCAAGTAGGTAGGTGTGCTGCAGTAGTGCAAACCACAGCCGGGGCACGTATTCTTCAAGGCCACTTCACTCGCCTCAACACCGCAATGGAATTACTAGGTCTACACATACGTGCTGCCGCAGTGATCATCGCTGCGCTGTTGTGTTCGTGCTCCGCTGTTGCGGCGACACCTGCCGAAGACGTGTATTCGTTCATTGATCTTCCAACCGACTACCAGGACGAGCATCCGGACTGGTTCAAGAGCAGTTTCAAAAATCTTCCCGAGGATCTGGATGACGCGCTCTCTTCCGGCAAGAAGGGGCTGATCGTCTACTTCGGTCAGCCGCATTGCGCGTACTGCCAGGCACTGATGAGAGACAATTTGTCCAAGGGCGATCTGGTGCGTTACCTGCGCTTGAACTTCGATGTGGTCGGGCTGAACGCTCACAGCATCGAAAATATGACCGGCATGGATGGTAAAGCCAAGTCGATCAACGAATTCGCAATCGAGCAGAAGGCGCAACTCACACCCACGCTGTTGTTCTACGTCAAGGGGCGCAAACTGGCCCTGAAGCTGGTCGGTTACCACACCCCCTACAAGATGCGTGCGGCGCTGGAGTATGTCGTTGATGAACACTACAAGACCAAGCGTTTCGGCGAGTATCTGGAACAAGCAAACCCGGCCCCGCTGTTCGCGGATGAAGAACTGAACCCTGACCCGATCTTCAGCACCCCACCGTATGCGCTGGACCGCAGCCGTTTTGCGGCCAACAAACCCTTGCTCGTGATCTTTGAGCAGCCCCGCTGCCATGCCTGTGATGTCCTGCATTCGGAGCCGCTGAAGAACGCCCTCGTGCGCAAGCGCCTGGAGAACTTTGA
>CAMDGQ010000017.1 GCA_945897955.1 Tepidiphilus sp. J10
AAACGGGCCTGCGCAAGGACGCGAAGACCGGCGCCGTGGTACCGGCACACCACATCACCAACGTCACCGCGACGGTGAATGGTGCGACGGTGCTGGATGCCCAGTGGGGCGGCGGCATTTCCAAGAACCCGTACCTGGCATTCAAGGTCAAGGGTGCGAAGAAGGGCGACAAGGTTGTCGTCAACTGGGTGGACAACACCGGCGACAAGAACACCGCCGAAGCCGCCATCGGCTAAGCAGCAGGACTGTACGGGCCGGCGAAATCCAATCCTGTGATTTGCCGGCCCTTTCCATTGATCTTCCGGATGGCGGCATGACGAAATTCATTGTTGCACTGGCCGCGCTGATAGCGCTGACTGCCGCCGCTCATGCAGGCCCGGAAGAAGACCGCCTGAAACTGGTTGGTCATTTCAAAAGCGTCTATCCGGATTTGAAGCTGGAAGACTATGTCTCCGGATCGCTCCTGTTTGATTCGGACGGCATGGCTCAGTACAACAGCATCATGGAGTTTCCCCCCTTTTCCAGTGAACTCGACAAGGCTGAAAAGCTCTGGAAGACGCCGCTGAAGAGTGGCAAGACCTACGCCGACTGTCTGCCCAACGCTGGCCGGATGATTGCCGGCAATTACCCGATGTTCGACAACGCGAAGGGCAGGGTGGTGACGCTCGAAGGCGCCATCAACGACTGTCGTCTGGCCAATGGCGAAGATGCCTGGGTTTACGGCGATCCCGGCAGCATGGGATTGTTGACGGCTTATCTGCGCACCCTGTCCAACGGCATGAAGATGAACATCAAGGTCGAAGGCGAAGGCGCATTGAAGGCGTTCGAGGACGGCAAGAAGACCTTCTACAGTCGCGCCGGCCAGTTGAATGCATCCTGCGCCAACTGCCATGTCGACAATGTCGGCAATCGCTTGCGTTCGGAACTCCTGTCACCGGTCATCGGCCAGGCCACCCATTGGCCTGTTTTTCGGGGCGGCGATCAGTTGATCACCCTGCAAAAGCGCTACGAAGGTTGCCACCGCGATGTCCGCCATGTGCCCGACAAGGCCGGCAGCACGCGTTATGACAACCTTGAATATTTCCATTCCTACCTTTCCAACGGTTTGCCTTTGCAGTCTTCCATTTTCCGGAAGTGAGCAATGCCTGAGCGTCGCCAGAAAATCCGAGCCATGCGCCTGGATTTACATTTGAACTACCGTATTTGACCAGTCGTATTGGCTCATCACTACCATTTACCACCCGCTTGGCTGCCGCAAGAATGCGCGCTGCTCAAGAACAAAGAGGAGAAGCAAACATGTCCATGAATCGCCGTGAATTCCTCCAGATCCTCGCCGCAGCCAGCGCCGCCGGCTTTGCTCTGGATAGCCGCCAGGCCCTGGCCGGTAACGTGCCCTCGAACTACTACGACATTCCGGTGTTCGGCAACGTATCGCTGATGCACATGACCGACTGCCACGCGCAGTTGAAGCCGATCTGGTTCCGCGAACCCAATGTCAACCTGGGCGTCGGCGGTTCAGTCGGCAAAGTGCCGCATCTGGTCGGTGAACATCTGCTCAAGGCCTACAACATCAAGCCGGGCGGCATCGACGCGCACGCTTTCACCTATATCGACTTCGCTGCGGCGGCCAAGACCTACGGCAAGGTCGGCGGTTTCGCCCACCTGAAGACGCTGGTCGACAAGGTGCGCGCCTCGCGTCCCGGTTCGCTGCTGATGGATGGCGGCGATACCTGGCAGGGTTCCGCCACCGCCCTGTGGACCAACGCGCAGGACATGGTGGATGCCTGTATCGAACTCGGCGTTGACGTGATGGCGCCGCACTGGGAAATGACCTACGGCGCCGAGCGCGTGCAGGAAATCGTCAATGGCGACTTCAAGAAAGCCGGCATCGAATTCGTCGCGCAGAACGTGGTCACCCAGGACTTCGGCGATCAGGTGTTCAAGCCCTACGTAATCAAGGTCATCAACGGTGTCCAGGTCGCTATTATCGGCCAGGCCTTCCCGTACACCCCGATCGCCAACCCGCGCTGGATGATGCCGGACTGGTCGTTCGGCATTCGCGACGACTCGATGCAGAAATTCGTCGACGAAGCGCGCGGCAAGGGCGCGCAGGTAGTCGTCGTACTGTCGCACAACGGCATGGACGTCGACCTCAAGCTGGCCAGCCGCGTTACCGGCATCGACGCCATCTTCGGCGGCCACACTCATGACGGCGTGCCGCAGCCGATAGAGGTCAAGAATGCCGCCGGCGTCACCCTGGTCACCAATGCCGGTTCCAACGGCAAGTTCCTCGGCGTCATGGACTTCGATGTCAAGGACGGCAAGGTCAAGGGCTGGAAATACCGCCTGGTGCCGGTGTTCTCCAACCTGCTCGCGGCCGACAAGAAGATGGACGCGCTGATCACCAAGATTCGCAAGCCGTTCGAAGCGAAACTGGGCGAAAAACTGGCCGTCACCGAAGACCTGCTGTATCGCCGTGGCAATTTCAATGGCACCTACGACCAGATGATCTGTGACGCGCTAATGAAGGTGAAGGGTGCCGACGCGGCCTTCTCGCCGGGCTTCCGCTGGGGCACCAGCCTGCTGCCGGGCGATGTCATCACGATGGAACAACTGATGGACCAGGTCGCCATTACCTACCCGCAGACCACGCTGACCAACATGAGCGGCGAAACCATCAAGACCATCATGGAAGATGTCTGCGACAACCTGTTCAACGACGATCCCTACTACCAGCAGGGCGGCGACATGGTGCGCGTCGGCGGCATCCAGTACAGCGTCACGCCAAATGCCACGATCGGCAACCGCATCGGCGACATGACGCTGAACGGCAAGCCGGTCGATGCGAAGAAAACCTACAAGGTTGCGGGCTGGGCGCCGGTGGGCGAAAACGTCCAGGGTGCGCCGATCTGGGACGTGGTGGCCGAGTATCTGCGCGATGTGAAGGTGGTCAAGCAGGTCAAGCTGAATCAGCCCAAGGTCATCGGCATGGGCAACAATCCCGGCATGATTGTCTGATACCGGTTGTGATGATTTCGACATGGGGGCGCAAGCCCCTTTGTCGTTTCTGGACAGGAAGCACCGAATGATTTTCAAGCAACTTCTCTCCCTGCTATTTGTGGCGCTCGTGGCCTTTTCCGCACATGCCGCCGAATCCGGCGCGCTCGGTCACGAGCTGACGCCCGTCGCAGCGCCTTATCCGGCGCCCGCCATGCGTCTGAAGGATCTGTCCGGCAGGCAACACGATCTGGCCGAGTTCAAGGGCAAGCTGGTGGTAGTCAATTTCTGGGCGACCTGGTGCCCGCCGTGTCGGCGCGAAATGCCTTCCCTGGAGCGCCTCAACAAGCGCCTCGCCGGACGCGGGCTGGTGGTGCTCGCCGTCGCCGCAGGCGAGGATGCCGAGACCGTGCGCGGCTTTATCGGCGAACTGAAGCCGACCCCCAGCTTTACCGTGCTGGCCGATCCCGAGTTCAGTGTCATGCAGACCTGGAACATGCGCGGCTTGCCGACCACCTTCGTGGTGGACCCGAACGGCATGGTGATCTACACGGCAGTCGGCGGACGTGAATTCGATCACGCCCAGTTGATCAAGCGGCTTGTGCCGCATCTGCCGCGCAAATAGCGCCGGGAATCTCGCCGAAGAAATGCCGAATGGCGCACGCCTACAAAGGCGTTGCGGAAAACTACTGGTCGGTCTTGTCGCCGACACGCGGCAGATTCAGGTGCAACGCCGCCTTGGCCAGCAAATGCGCCGAGACCGGCGCGGTGATGAACAGAAACAGGGTGATCAGCACCTCGTGCAGGCTGACGCCGTTGCCCTGATGGCTGAAATAGATCGATGACGCAATCAGCAGGCAGCCGACGCCGAGCGTGGTGGCCTTGGTCGGGCCATGCAGGCGGGTGTAGAAATCGCGCAATCGCGCCAGGCCGAGCGAGCCGATGAAGGTAAAAATTGCCCCCGCCAGAATCAGGAATGACAGCAGAAAGTCGAGCATGATGTAGTGGCTTCCCTATTCGATGATGTCGCCGCGCAGCAGGTATTTGCACAACGCGACGGTGCCGACGAAGCCCATCAGCGCGATCAGCAGGGCCGCCTCGAAATACAGCGCGCTGCCCAGATGAATGCCGAGCAGCACCAGCAGCGCAATGGTGTTCACATAAAGCGTATCCAGCGCCAGGATGCGGTCCGGCGCGCTGGGGCCGCGCAGCAGACGCCAGAAATTCATGGCCACGGCGGCCGCAACCAGCGCGAAGGCAACGGGGATGACCAGACTCAGCATGATTCGAATACCTTCTGCAATGGCGCTTCATAACGCGCCTTGATCTGCGTTCGCACCGCATCAGGGTCGGGGGCGTGCAGCGCATGCACCAGCAACGTGCGGCGGTCCGGGCTGAGGTGAGCCGATACGGTGCCCGGAGTCAGGCAGATGGTATTGGCCAGGAAACTGATCGCCAGATCGCTTTCCAATGCCAGCGGCACTTCGATGAAGGCCGGCCGCAGGCACGCCGGGTTGCCGAGAATGCGCCGCGCCACGACCAGATTTGCCAGAACAATGTCCGCCACCACCACGACCAGAAAACGGAACAACACCCAGGGATGCCGAATTTGAATCCGCTCCGGCCAGAACCGCAGCGTGAACAGGGGGATCAGCCAGCCGAGCAGAGCGGCGAGCAGAATCTGCCCGGGCGCGATGCTGTTGTTGAGCAGCAGCCAGATCACCGCCAGGATCGGCGAAAGCAGCGGATGCGGCAGCAGAGTCGTTGGCGCTTTAGCGCTTACGAATCTGGCGCCCCCCTTTTGCGGGGGCAGCAGAGTCGTTGGCGCTTCAGCGCTTACGAATCTGGCGGGGGAGGGTTGCGGTGCGCTCATGGACGACCTCCGAGCACGGCATGGACGTAATGATAGGGTTGCAGCAATTGTTCGGCGGTGGCGCTGGCGTAGGCGTGGAGGGGGCCGGCGGCGAGAGTCAGGCCGATGGTCAGCGCCAGCAATCCGAAGACCGGCAGTAGCGCGCCGGCATCGAACGGCGGCGGCGGCGCACCTTCTTCGGCGGGTGGTGTGTGGAAAAACAGCAGACTGCCGGCGCGCGCCAGCGCGATCAGGCCGAGCAGGCCGCCGGCCAGCGTCACGGCCATGATCCAGGGCCAGGCCGGATGTTCCAGCGCCGCGCGCAGCAGCAGAAACTTGCCGACGAAGCCGGACAATGGCGGCAAGCCGGCCGCCAGCATGGCGGCAATGAAAAACAGTCCGCCCAGCAACGGCGCGCCTGCCATGGCCGGACCGGGTTCGAAACGGTCGGCGAGTTGACCAACCTGCTCGCCTCGACCCAGCGCGATGCGGTCGGCGAGCAGAAAAAGCGCGGCGCCGGTGAACACCGAATGCGGCAGGTAATACAGGCCGGCGGCGATGCCGCTGACGCTGCCGAGCGCAAACGCGGTCAACAGCGTCCCGACCGAGGCGACAACCAGGTAGGCGGCCTGTTCGCGCAGGGCGCGAGCCGCCAGCGCGCCAAGCAGGCCGATGATCAACGTCGCCAGGGCCAGCGGCAGCAGCCAGGGTTCGATCAGCGTCACGCCACCGGCCTGGGCGCCGAAGATCAGCGTCGAAACCCGCAGGATGCTGTAGGCGCCGACCTTGGTCATGATCACGAACAGGGCTGCTACCGGCGCGCTGGCATGGGCGTAAGCAGCGGGCAGCCAGAGATAGAGCGGCAGCAGCGCCGCCTTCAGCGCGAAAACGGCGAACAGCAGCAGGCCGGCGGCACGCGCCGGACCGAGGTTTTCCGGCGCGACGGCGGCCATCCTGCGCGCCAGATCGGCCATGTTCAGCGTGCCGAACAGACCGTACAGCGTGCCGACTGCGATCAGGAACAGCGCCGAGCCGCACAGGTTGAGCACGACATAGTGCAGGCCGGCGCGGGTTTTCAGACGGCCACCGCCATGCAGAATGAGGCCATAGGAAGCCAGCAGCAGCACCTCGAAGAACACGAACAGGTTGAACAGGTCGCCGGTCAGAAACGCGCCGTTGAGACCGAACAACTGCAACTGGTACAGGATATGGAAATGCCGGCCGCTGACGTCGATGCCGCGACTCGCGTAGATCAGCGGAAACAGCGCCAGCACTGCGGTTATCAGCAGCATCCAGGCGCTCAGACGGTCGGCTACCATGACAATGCCGAACGGCGCCGGCCAGTTGCCGAGTGAGTAGGTCAGGATGTCACCGTCACTGACCGCATTCAGCAACGCCGCAGCCAGGCCGATCTGGCCGAGCACGACGGCATAACTGAAACCGCGCCGCCAGTGATAGGCGAGATGGCGTCCGAACAGATGCGCGATACCGGCGACAAGCGGCAGCAGGATGGGGGCGATGACCAGATGGTTCATATCGCGTCCAGGTTTCTCAACCCTACGGTGCTGGCATTCCCGCTCATTCCGCGTCCTTCCCGTCGACATGATCGTTGCCCAGTTCAGCGCGCGCTTTCAGCGCCAGCATGATGACGAAAGCGGTCATCGCGAAGCCGATGACGATGGCGGTCAACACCAGAGCCTGCGGTACCGGATCGGTATAACCGGAAAAATCACCCTGCAGGCCGGTGCCGATCACCGGCGGCTGTCCGATGGTCAGGCGGCCCATCGCGAACAGGAACAGGTTCACCGCGTAGGACAGGTAGGTGAGCCCCAGCACCACCGGAAAAGTGCGCCCGCGCAACAGCAGATAGACGCCGCAGGCGGTTAATACGCCAATCAGCAGAGCGATCAGGGCTTCCATCAGCGACCTGCCCGCACGCGTTTTTCCTCGGGTATCGGACAGGCGCCGGGGCCGTGGCTGGCGTCGTGCATCAGGCCGAGGTGGATCAGGATCAGCAAGGTGGCGCCGACCACGACCAGATAGACGCCCAGGTCGAAGGCCATCGCGGAGGCGAGTTCAAATTCACCGACGACGGGCCAATCCAGATGGCCGAAAGTGGACGTCAGGAAGGGATAGCCGAAGCCGAACGAAGCCAGTCCGGTCAGTGTCGCGATGGCCAGGCCGGCGCCAATGATCGGATGCATGTTGGCGGGCAGGCGGTCATGCGTCCATGCCACGCCATTGGCCAGGTATTGCATGATCAGCGCCACGGCGGTGATCAGGCCGGCGATGAAACCGCCGCCGGGCAGGTTGTGGCCGCGCAGCAGAATGAAGGCGGAAACCAGCAATGCCAGCGGCAGCAGCAGGCGGGTAAGCGAGGCCATGATGACCGGATGCATGTCCTGGTTCCAGCTTCGCCCGACATCGTCACAACCACGCCCGTCGAGACGCAGGTTTTCCAGCATGGCGTAAATGGCGAAGCCGGCCAGGGCCAGCACGGTGATTTCGCCCAGGGTATCGAAGCCTCGGAAATCGACCAGGATGACGTTGACCACGTTATGCCCGCCGCCGCCGGACACGCTGTTTTCCAGGAAGTAATCGGCGATGCTGGTGTAGGGCCGGGTCAGCACTGCCCAGGCCAGCGCGCTGACGCCCGCGCCGGCCAGTAGTGCAAGCGTGCCATCGCGCATGCGCCGTCCGGCACCGGATTCGGCCGGGGAGTGCTGGGGCAGGAAATACAGTGCCAGCAGCAGCAGGATGACGGTCACCACCTCGACGGAAAGCTGGGTCAGGGCCAGATCGGGGGCGGAAAACTTGATGAAGATCAGCGACACCACCAGCCCCACCGCGCCGGTCAATACCAGCGCGACGAAGCGTTGCCGATGCAGCGCCAGCGCGCCGAGCGCTGCCGCGATCATGGCCAGCGCGGCGAACAGGCTGACTGGATCGACCGGCAAAAATTCGCGCGGCCCGGTCAGCGACGAATCGCTGCCCAGCCAGCCGCTGGCGCCCAGGAGCAGCGCGAAACCGAAAAACCACGCAATCATGCGTTGCAGCGAACCGGAATCGAGACGGCGGGTCAGACCTTGCGCAAACGCGAGCAGTCCGGCCAGCAGCGTGTTGTAGACACGGCGGGCATCGAGCCGGCCTTCCAGACGGTCATGCAGCGCGAACAGGGGCTTGCGTCCGACATACAGGGCGACCCCGCCAAGCAGCGCAATCACGCTCATCCACAGCGCCGGGCTGAAGCCATGCCAGATCGCCAGATCATGTTGCGGCAACGGCGCTTGCAGTACCGCGCCGGCCGCCAGCGCCAGGATCGGTTCCACGGTCAGTGCCGGCAGCATGCCGACCAGCAGGCACAGCGCCACCAGTACTTCCACCGGCACCTTCATCCAGTGCGGCGGTTCATGCGGCGTGCGTGGCAGGTCGATAGGGTCGCCGTTGAAAAACACGTCATGAATGAAACGCAGGGAATAGGCCACGGCGAATATGCCGGCGAGGGTCACCGCCACCGGCAGGAACCAGCCGAACTTCATCATCGTCGCAGCGCTGACTGCCTCGGCGAAGAACATTTCCTTCGACAGAAAGCCATTGAACAGCGGCACGCCGGCCATCGCCGCCGCCGCCACCATGGCCAGCGTCCCGGTATAGGGCATGAATTTCCACAGGCCGTTGATGCGGCGCATGTCGCGGCTGCCGGTTTCGTGGTCGATGATGCCGGCGGCCATGAACAGCGACGCCTTGAAGATGGCGTGGTTGATGATGTGAAACACCCCGGCTACCGCCGCCAGCGGCGTGCCGATGCCGAACAGCGTGGTGATCAGGCCGAGATGGCTGATTGTCGAATAGGCGAGCAGACCTTTCAGGTCGTGCTTGAACAGCGCGATGAAGGCGCCGGTCAACAGCGTGATCAGGCCGATTCCGCCGACCAGATGCGACCATTCCCAGGTTCCCGACAACGCAGGGAACAGCCGCGCGAGCAGAAACACGCCGGCTTTGACCATGGTCGCCGAATGCAGATAGGCCGACACCGGGGTGGGCGCCGCCATCGCATGCGGCAGCCAGAAATGGAACGGAAACTGCGCCGATTTGGTGAACGCGCCGAGCAGCACAAGGATCAGAGTCGGCAGGTACAGCGGATGTGCGCGGATCAGCGGCCCGGAAGCGAGAATCGTGGTCAGCTCGTAACTGCCGGTGATTTCGCCCAGCAGCAGAATGCCGCCGAGCAGGGCCAGGCCGCCGGCGCCGGTGATCGCCAAGGCCATGCGCGCACCCTGGCGCGCTTCCTCGCGTTCCTTCCAGTAGCCGATGAGCAGGAAGGAAGACAGGCTGGTCAGCTCCCAGAAGATCAGCAACTGGATCAGGTTTTCCGACAGCACCACGCCCAGCATCGAGCCCATGAACAGCAGCAGATAGGCGTTCAGCCGGCCCAGGCTGTCGCGCTCGGACAGGTAATAGCGGGCGTAAAGAATGACCAGCAGGCCGATGCCGAGGATCAGGCCGGCGAACAACAGGCCGAGACCGTCGAGGCGGAAGGCCAGATTGAGGCCGACTTGCGGCAGCCAGACGATGCGTTGCACCAGCGTATCGCCGGCCAGCACCGGCGCGACGATGCCGGCCAGCAAGCCGGCCGAGCCGAGGCCAACCAGACCGGCGGCCCAGGCGGCGGCTGAACGACTGACGCGGCTGAGCCAGGCGACAACGGGTGCGCCGAAGAAGGGGGTCAGAACGACAAGCAGCAAGGTCATGTCATGCTGTCGAGCGGGTGATATCCGAAAAGGTTCGCTGCACGTGCTGTTTCAAGGATCATTCCGCCATCGCACTGTCAGGAATTGGCGGCAGTCGCGTGATCAGCATCTTGTCCACCCGATTCCGGTCCATGTCCATCACTTCGAAGCGCAAGCCCTGCGACTCGAAGTGATCAGCCACGGCCGGGATGCGGCCGAGTATGTGCATGACGAAGCCGCCCAGTGTGTTGAAGGTGTTCTCTTCCTCGCCGGGCAGTTCATCCTCGATGTCCAGCGCCGATTTCAGCCGCTCGATGGTCACGCTGCCATCCACCAGCCAGGAGCCGTCCTCGCGCTCGACCACGTCCTGCTCATCCCGCGAGTCATACGAGGGGAGGTCGCCCACGATCGCGGTCATCACATCGGTGAGCGTCACCAGTCCCTCCAGTTCGCCGTATTCGTCGACGATGAGCGCGAATTGCATGCGCGCCTGGCGGAAGCTCTCCAGCAACTGGGTCGTGGACACGCTTTCCGGCACATAGAGCGGCGCGCGCAAGGACGCCTCGACATCGAGTTGCGTGCCGGCCAGCGCGGCCTTGAGCAGATCGGACGTGCGCAGTATGCCGATGACATGGTCGAGTCCGTCGCGGCACACGACGATCCGTTCATAGGGGCTATCGGCGATCCGATCGCGGATCACCGCTTCCGGCTCGTCCAGATCGACCAGATAGATATCGGATCGGTGGGTCATGATCGCGCCGATGCGCTGATCGTCCAGACGCAATACGTTGGAGACGATTTCCTGTTCGCTTTCATGGAATACGCCCGCTTCGGCGCCTTGACCCATCAGCACGTTGATTTCATCGTCGGTGACCGGCGGCTCCTCCTTGCGGCGGGCGCCCATCAGGCGCAGCAGCAGGCTGGAGGACGTGGACAACAGCCAGACCACCGGTTTCGAGAAGCGCGACAGTATGTTCATCGGCCGCGCGATCAATGAGGCGATGCCTTCCGGCGCCAGTAGGCCCAGCCGCTTCGGCACCAGTTCGCCGACCACTACCGAGAAATAGGTCAGGCCGATGACGACCACGGTCAACGAGATGCCCTTGGCATACGGCTCGATCAATGTGAACTGGCTGATCCAGGCGGCGAGCGGATCGGCCAGCGCGGTCTCGCCAATGGCGCCGCTGAGGATGCCGACCGAAGTGATGCCGACCTGGATGGTGGAGAGGAAGTTGGAGGGCTCGTTATGCAATGCCAGCGCGGAATGTGCGCCAGGGCTGCCATCTTCCGCCAGACGTTGCAGACGGGATTTGCGGGATGAGATCACCGCGATTTCTGACATGGCGAAAATGCCATTCAGGAGAATCAGGAACAGAAGTAACGCAATATCCATAAAAAAGCCGCCCATTGCCTTCAGGCACGCGGCTCAGGCATAGAGGAACCGGCATTTTGCCTGTGAAGCCGGGTTATGCCCAGTTGATGGTGACGAGATCGGAAAGTATCCGGTTTTCCCTGTCGCGGCACCGATGGCGAATCACACCGGCATCGGCGCTGCGGCAGGAATACTTCTGAATCAGAACCGTCCGAATGGTCAGAACGCCGCGCTGTTCAGCCACATGTGTGCATAGATGCTGGCGACATAGCCGGCGGCTATTGCCGGCGTCCATTTCAGATGCCCGAAGAAGGTATAGACGCCGCGCGCCTGCCCCATCAGTGCGACGCCGGCAGCGGAGCCGATCGACAACAGCGAGCCGCCAACGCCGGCGGTCAGCGTGACCAGCATCCACTGGCCGATAGACATGTCCGGCATCATGGTCAGCACCGCGAACATCACCGGAATGTTGTCCACCACCGCCGACAGCAAGCCGATGCTGACATTGGCGTAGGTGGCGCCCCAGCCGACGTACAGGGTTTCCGACACCATCGCCAGATAGCCGATGAAACCAAGTCCGCCGACGCACATCACGACGCCGTAGAAGAAGAACAGGGTGTCCCACTCGGCGCGTGCCACGCTGCGGAAAATGTCGAACGCAACCGGGCTGCCCAGATCTTCGTTGTCCTGGCCGACGGGCGCGTGGTTCTCGCCGGTGCGTTTCAGGTAGTAGGCGAAGAATTTCAGATAGGCCAGGCCGGTCAGCATGCCAATGACCGGCGGCAGATGCAGGAAGTTGTGAAAGCTGACCGCCGTGACGATGGTGAGCAGAAACAGGATGACCACCGTAAGCGCGCCACGTTTCATGCCGACCAGCACGCCGCCGCCCTCGGGTTGGCCGGAGGGCACGGCGAAGCTCATCAGGATGGCCGGCACCAGCCAGTTAATCAGCGACGGAATGAACAGCATGAAGAAGGTCCAGAAGTCGATCGCGCCATTGGTCGCCTGGATGTTCTTCTGCCAGACCATCAAGGTGGTGATGTCGCCGAACGGGCTGAACGCGCCGCCGGCATTGGCGGCGACCACAATGCTGATGCACGACAGCAGCACGAAACGCTGGTTCGAGCCGCCCACGGCCATCACCACGGCGGCCATCAGCAGCGCGGTGGTCAGGTTGTCGGCGACCGGCGAAATGAAGAAAGCCAGCGTGCCGGTGACCCAGAACAGCACCTTCAGGCTGAACCCCTTGCGAATCAGCCAGGAGCGCAGCGCCTCGAACACATGGCGTTCGTCCATCGCGTTGATGTAGGTCATCGCCACCAGCAGGAACAGCATCAGCTCGGCGTATTCCAGCAGGGTATGGCGCACGGCGATCTCGGCGCTGTGCGGAATGCCGTTCTGGACATAGACCCAGCCGATCAGACCCCAGATCAGGCCCGCGGCCAGCATCACCGGCTTGGATTTGCGCAGGTGGATGAACTCTTCCGCCATGACCAGCAGGTAGGCGCCGACAAACAGGACCAGGGCGGCGATGCCGACCCAGTGGCCGGTCAGATCAAGCCGTTGGCCCGCTTCGGTCGCTCCGGCAAGAGCTGGGATCATCAGAAGGGCGAAGGTGGACAGGTAACGAAGCACGAAATTTCCTCCAGTTGCTCAATGGTCAGGGGTACTGGCTTGCCAGTGCGGCATCCACCAGTTCCTTCAATGGCTCATAGCCAAAGCTGGGCAGCGGCTTGCCATTGACGAAGAACTCGGGCGTCTTGCTGACGTTGAGCGTCTGCGCATCGGCCATGTCCTGCTTGATCTGGCCGGCGATGGCCGGTGAACTCATGTCTGCCCGGAGTTGATCCAGGTTGAGGCCGAGCCCTTCGATATGCCGCCAGACCCGCTCCGGTTGCGCGACGTGATTCGCCACCCAGTCGTCCTGCGCGGCGAGCAATGCCTCCAGTGTTTCCCAGTGTTTGCCCTGTTTGTCCGCCGCATAGAGCAGCGCCACGACCTGGTCGGAATTCTGGTGGAAGGGGGCGTAGCGCAAGGTCACATGCATCTTGTCCGGGTTCGTGTTCAACATGTCCTTGACGAAGGGATAGAAGTTTTTGCAGGTGCCGCAGGCCGGGTCGAGAAACTCGACGATGCGCACTTTGGCGGCGGTGGGACCGAGCGCCGGTGAATGTTCGCGCACCAGACCGGCGCGATTCTGTTCGGCCAGCAGCTCTGCCTGACCGGTCTTTTCGGTTTTGTAATAAAGGACGCCGCCGACGAAAAACAGCAATAGGACGACACTGACGGTAATGAACAGGGTTTTCTTCATTTGGATGCCTTGAAATGAGTCAATAACAACAGTGCGATGATGCCGGAAAAAGCCAGCACCGATAGCATCGGCAGGGTAACAAAGCCGAACCAGACGATCTGCTCGACCGAACACGGAACGCCCTTGCTGCACGGCGTAACGGCTTCAGGAATGAATCCGCTGGATACGCCCCAGTGGAACAACGCCAGCAACCATCCGGCCAGCGCCAGCGGCAAGCCGAAACGCACGACGCGCGGGTCATACGGAAACAGCCCCGCCGCCAGGATCAGCACCAGGGGAAACATGCAGATGCGCTGATACCAGCACAGCACACAGGGCGTGTAACCCATGACCTCGCCAAGAAACAGCGCCGCCAGCGTCGAAATGCTGGCCAGCAGCCAGGCGATGAAAACCAGCGTCCAGCCGGAGACTGGAGAGGGGAGGGATGGGTTCAAAGGCATGAGAATTCGTTCGTAATCAATTCAACGGGGGACAGACTCGCGCCCGGTAATTTCCCGCACGGGAACGCGCCACAGAAAGAACAGCAGCACCAGACCCAGCACCGCCAGCATCGAACGGTGCCAGTTCGACGACATCAACAATATCGAGCTGCCGAAAGATAGCAGCATGAGGACGTAGGCGTAGCGTTTTGCACGACGCGGCATGGCGCGGTGGGTTTGCCACTCGTGGATGATCGGTCCGGCGATGCGGTGCGCCAGCATGGCGTCATGCAGACGTACCGAGCCGCGCGCGAAACAGGCCGCCGCGAGGAGGACGAACGGCGTCGTCGGCAGCACCGGCACAACGATGCCGATCAGCCCGAGCGCCAGGGCGACAAAGCCGGCGACGATGAAGGCCAGGCGGACCAGGCGTGAATCGTGCGGGCGAGGGCGGCTCATTGCCGGTGTCTGGTCAGCAGGGTTTTCAGGTCGGCAATTTCAGTGCGCAACGCTCGAATTTCGCTGTGCAGGTCGGCTTCGATATGCTCGCGCGCCTGATCCACCACGCTGGCGGTATCGCGGTGCTCTTCTTCGCTGAAAGTCTGCATCGCGTTGACGATGATCGCGATGAACAGATTCAGCATCGTGAACGTGGCGATCAGGATGAACACGATGAAGAAGCCCCAGGCATAGGGGAACTGTTCCATCACCGGCCGCGAGATGCCCATCGACCAGCTTTCCAGCGTCATGATCTGGAACAGCGTGTAGAACGAGCGGCCGAGATTGCCGAACCAGTCCGGAAACGCCGTGGCGAACAAATTGGTGGCGATTACCGCGAACACGTAATAGATCAGCAGCAATACCGCGCCGATCGAAGCCAGACCGGGAATCGCGCCGAGCAGCGCGCCGACCACCCGGCGCATCGACGGCACGATGGTCAGGATGCGCAGCACCCGCAATACCCGCAACGCGCGCAACACCGAGAACTGGCCGGTGGCCGGCACCAGCGCGATGCCGACGACGAGAAAATCGAACACGCTCCAGGCATCGCGGAAGAAATTCAGCCGGTGCACGAACAGCCGCAGTGCGATTTCGATGACGAACACCGCGAGGATGGATTTGTCGAGCAGATGAATGAAATCCCCGAATCGGTCCATGACATCGGGCGAAGTTTCCAGGCCGAGAGTGACGGCATTGATCAGAATCAGCGCCAGGATGCTGCGTTGCACCAGTGAGCGTTCGAGGAAACGGGCCAGCTTGAGGCGGATTGGGGTAATCGTTTGTTCGGGGCGAGTCTGGGTGTTCATGCTTGTTACGAAACCATCGAAAGAAAAAAGCCAAATATAGGGTGGTGCGCTTTTCTCGCCACGGCGCTTCCCGGCGTGTCAAAGCATAGAAGGAACCAGGGCAAGTCATGCAAGTCGCAACATTGAGTAGGCGATGAGCAAGTTCGTTCACGGCCATTCTTGGTCAGTCCCGACTGGATAACACATGTCTTTCCATAGCGAATCGTATCTGCAAGCGCTGGCATCAATAAGATACCGTGAGAGCGGGCTTTCCACCCGGGAAGCTGCCGACAGGCCGCATGCGCATGGCTCGAATCTTCTGCTGCCCCAGGCGGATCGGGCGTTGGAAGCGGTGCGTGCGATGCTGGCCAGCCATGCCATGGTGCTGCCGCCGCCTCGATCGGTGATCGTATCTGCATGGCCTATACCGACACCGCCGATACGCTGGCGCTGGCATTTGAACCTGCCGAGGCCGGCATCATCCTGATTGGCCTGAAAATCCTGTTCACCTACACTCTGTCGCTGCAATACATGTTCCATACCACGCCGCTGGATCCGGCTTCCTGGTTGCTGATCCAGGCTCTGACCATGTTCAAGTTCTTCGCTGTTGAAGCGGAGAAGTGGCTGTTGCTGCGTCCTGGCATTCACCGAATGTAACTACCCCATGCACCCTCGCCTGCGTCGACTCATCCCTACCCGTGAACGTGTCCATGAAAACCGCTGGTTGCGCTGGCTGGGACCACATCTGCTGCATCCGCGCCTGTGGCATTTCAGTCGGCGCGGGGTGGCGGTCGGCGTGGCTCTCGGGGTGTTCTTCGGTTTGCTGATCCCGATCGCGCAGATTCCCTTTGCCGCTGGCGCGGCGGTGCTGATGCGCGCCAATGTTCCGGCCGCCATCGGCAGCACGCTGGTGACCAACCCGGTGACCTTCGCGCCGATCTATGTGCTGGCGCACAAGGTCGGCGCGATGTTGCTGGGCGAGATTGACGCTGAAACACCGGATTACTCTGCGCCTCCGACGCCCGCGATCGAGTCCGAGGCGAGCTGGTGGCGCCAGGCCTGGGCCGGCATACTGGCGCTCGGCCGGCCGTTGTTGCTCGGTTTGAGTCTGTTCGCAGTGGTCGCCGGCAGCCTGACCTATGCGCTGATCATGCTGGGCTGGCGAATCAGAACCACTTTGGCGTGGAAACGCCGAAAACGGAAGCTCCCGAATGTCGCCTGAGGTTGCCGCGCATGCTGCACCCTTTGCCGAGATGGCGTTGCTGCTCGGCATCACCGCCGTCGCCGGCCTGATTGCTCTGCGCTTGCGCCAACCGGTGCTGATCGCCTACATCGCGGTCGGCATCCTGGTCGGGCCGGCGGTGTTCGGCCTGGTCCGGTCGCATGACCAGATCGACCTGCTGGCGCAGATCGGCGTGGCGGTGTTGCTGTTTCTGGTCGGCCTCAAACTCGATCTGCACCATGTCCGCCATATCGGCCCGGTGGCATTGGCGACCGGCCTCGGACAACTCGGCTTCACCATCGTAGTCGGCTTCCTGATCATCCTGGCGCTGGGCAGAGAGGTCATGGAGGCGTTGTACGTCGCGGTGGCGCTGACCTTTTCCAGCACCATCATCATCGTCAAGCTGTTGTCCGACAAACGCGAGCTGGATTCTCTGCACGGTCGCATCGCCGTCGGTTTCCTGATCGTGCAGGACATCGCCGTGGTGCTGGCGATGATGGCGATGAGTGCGATGCGCGGGGCGGCGGATGCCACGGCCTGGGAAGTCGCGGTGTCGCTGCTGACCCGCGTGTCGCTTGCCGCCATTCTGATGTTCCTGGTGATGCGCTATTTCCTGCCCGGCGTGGTGCGCGCCATGGCGCGCTCGCAGGAATTGATGCTGATCTTCGCCATCGCCTGGGGCACCGGCCTTGCGGCGCTTGGCGAATGGGCCGGGTTCTCGAAGGAGGCCGGCGCATTCATGGCGGGGTTTTCGCTGGCTTCGACGCCTTACCGCGAAGCGATTGGCGCCCGCCTGACCGGCATCCGCGATTTCCTGTTGCTGTTCTTCTTCATCGACCTGGGCGCCAGGCTGGACTTCTCGACGCTGGGCGATGAAATCCTGCCGGCGGCGATCCTGTCGGTGTTTGTGCTGATCGGCAACCCGCTGATCGTGATGGCGATCATGGGTTTCATGGGTTATCGCAAACGCACCGGCTTTCTGGCCGGTCTGACGGTGGCGCAGATCAGCGAGTTTTCCATCGTCTTCGTGGCGATGGGCATTTCACTCGGCCATGTCGGCGTGCAGGCGCTCGGGCTGACTACATTGGTCGGCGTCACCACGATTGCGCTGTCGACTTACATGATCCTGTTTTCGCAGCCCCTCTACGAACGTCTGGCGCCCTGGCTGGGCGTGTTCGAACGCCGCATGCCGCATCGTGAACTGGCGGTCGAGCAGCAGGGGCAGGCGACCGGGACGCCGGATATCGTGATTTTCGGGCTCGGTCGCTATGGCGAACGCATGGCCCGGCAGTTGCAGGAAGCAGGCTTGTCGGTGCTGGGGGTCGAATTTGACCCGGAACTGGTGCGCTGCCTGCGCGGCAAGGGCATGAATGTCAGATTTGGTGATGGCCAGGATGCCGACTTCCTTGAAAGCCTGCCTCTCACCGGCGTCTCCTGGGCGGTCAGCACGCTGCCTGATCTGGCCTCCAACCGCGCCTTGCTGCATGCGCTGACGGTACGCGGTTTTGCAGGCGAGGTCGCCTTTGTCGCGCGCGACGATGTTCAGGGCGCGCTGCTCAAGCGGGCCGGTGCGCCCACTGTGTTGTACCCGTTCCGCGATGCGGTGGATTTCACTGTCGAGAATCTGGTCGCGTTGATCAAACCCGAGAAGGAGGCATCATGAAGCTGCGCAGCATCCTCGCCGCCACCGATCTTTCCGCGCCGGCGCAGCATGCGGTGGCACGTGCGTTTCGCATCGCTGCGGACAGCGGGGCGAAGCTGGATTTGATGCATGTGATCAATCAGGGCGCTCTCGATGCGCTGCGGCAATTGCTAGGTTTTCAGGCGGCTGAGGTGGAAACACGGCTGCTCAATGCGGCGCGCGAAACGCTGTCCTGCCAGGCGGCTGAGCTCGGTCCGAAGTATGGCGTTTCGGCGGGGACGCATCTGGTGTCCGGCCGGGTATTGAATGCCATCCTCGATCAGGCCGACGCGCGCGATGCCGATATGCTGGTGGTGGGTGCGCGCGGTGAGGATTTTCTCGGCCGCCTGGTGCTTGGCACCACCGCCGAACGCCTGCTGCGGCGAACCCTGCGTCCGCTGCTGGTCAACAAGCTGGCAGTGCATGAGTCGTATCGACGGGTCTTGTTGCCGCTCGACTTCTCGCCCTGGTCGCATACCGCGTTGAAGCTGGCGCGTGCGGTAGCCCCGGCAGCCGAAATCGTGCTGATGCATGCCTTTGAAGCTCCGTTCGAAGCCAAACTCGAATTTGCCGGCGTGGAGGAATCGACATTGACGATGTATCGCATCGCCGCACGCCAGCAGGCGCACGAACAATTGCAGGAATACGCCTCTGCTGCCGGCTTGGAGAGCGGGAGCGCCAGTTTCCGCGTTCTGCATGGCGACGCTTCGAACAGCATTCTGACCCTGGAACAGGAACTCGACTGCGATCTGATCATCATGGGCAAACATGGCCAGGGCATGCTGGAAGAACTGCTGCTTGGCAGCGTCACCAAACACATCCTGGCCGAATCAAGCTGCGACGTGCTGGTGGCAAGTCACCCGCCAACGGAGCTTCAAAGCGGGTGATCAGCGTCCTGCGAATCCTTGCTGCTGCGGCCCTTGATTCCAAAGGGGCTGGCATCGCAACGCTCAAGGGAGTGCTGTAGCTGGTTGTGAGCGATTTGCTAAGGTCGGCCGGCATTGAGTTGGGGAATGTGATTCCACGGCAAATTCCGGGTCCGATCGAAGACCCTCCTGTTTGGGGTGGTGTTCTTCAAACACATAAAAAAACCGCCAGAAGGCGGTTTCTTTACGAGCTTGGGATTCGCTCAGAAGTTGTACCCGATCTTGGCCGCGATCAGGATGTTGTCAGCGCCTTTCTGGCCGGGGGCGATGGTGCGGTTGTCGGTGCCTTGCCAGCGCGTGGAGAGTCCCAGCGTGACCGCGCCCATGCGGTAGTCGAGGTCGGCGCCAAGCTGGCCGGCCCACATGCCTTTCGAACGGCCGGCGCTTTTCGCATCGACGTAGCCCAGACCGGGACCGAAGCCGACGCTCAGGTTCTTGTCGATGTCGAACATCCAGCGCGGATTGACTTCAAAGCTGCTCAGTTCGAGGCCGCCATTGGAAAACTCGCCATAGGAAATCTTGGTGCGGATGCGGCCGGTGGAGGGTTGCATGACGATGCAGTTGAAGGCCACTTCGGCGCCGGCGAAGGTGTCGCTGCCGACGCGTTCCGGGTTCATCGCGCCGACCAGCGCGGAAACCGTGAAATCGGGCTTGAAGTCGGCGTCGAGGACGGGCATCAGCTTCATCTCGCCAGCCAGGGATGGGGTGGCGGCAAAGGCAAGGCACAGACCAAGCAATTTGATTTGGGTACGCATGAATAAACTCCGGTGGGGTTGAAAGTGGGGCCACGATACTCGGCGTCAGCTTGCGCTTAAGTAACTTTGGTCACGCAAGCCATGTTTTCTCGCGTTTTGTGCTTGTTCGAGCGGTAAGTGCTGCGGGGTGGTGGATGCATGTGAGCGACGGGCCGGATAAATCAGGACAAGAATGTATTGATTGCTTGTATGAATGTCTGCGGGTGCTTATATTTTTGCGACTTTTCCGGGCGTGCCGCTATGTACCGATTGCTTCCTGTACTCATCCTTTCGCTCGCCGGCATCGGATTTTTCGTCGCGCCAGTCTGGGCGGACATCAATTCCGGTTTGTCGGCGTATGCCAGCGGCGACTTCGATACCGCTGCGCGAGAATTCGCCTTGCTGGCCGGGAAGGGTGACAAGGAAGGGCAATATCACCTCGGGTTGCTGTACGAGGAAGGCCAGGGGGTGCCGAAGAGCTATAGCGAGGCGGTCAACTACTACACCAAAGCAGCCAACCAGGGCTATGTCGATGCTTATTTCGCTCTGGGCGAGATCTTTTTGCGCCAGCCGGGCGGCAAGCGAGACCGCGTAACGGCGGATTACTGGCTGGGCATGGCGGCCAGGCATGGCCACCCGCGCGGGCCGGATGAATACAAGCGCAACCGCAACGCAATGACGCCGGAACAACTCGGTATCGTCGATAAAAAAACGATCGCACACTGACTGCGGCGGAATGCTCGCCAATGCCTGATCAATCTTCCTGCCCCTGCGGTTCCGGCATTGCCTTCACTGCATGTTGCCAGCCCTATCTGCTCGGCAAACTGGCAGCCCCCTCGGCGGAGGCGCTGATGCGGTCACGTTATGTGGCTTATGTTCTGGAGCTCGAAGCGTACCTGCTTGCGACCTGGCATGCGGACACGCGCCCGGAAAGCCTGCACTTCAAGCAGGAGCCGCGTCCGAAGTGGCTGGGCCTGTCGATCAAGCGGGCGAGTGGCGACGAGCGACACGCCGTGGTGGAGTTTGTTGCGCGTTACAAGGTCAATGGCCGTGCTTTCCGGATGCATGAAACCAGCCGTTTCGAGCGGATCGAGGGGCACTGGTTCTATCGCGATGGCGATCTGGCCTGAACCGGCTTCGTTTCACTTGCATTGCGCCATCGATATCCAGCGATTCAGCCAGCGCTGCGCGCTCTGGCGGGCATGGCGCATGGCGATCTTTTCTTCCGGGGTCTGGTCGGCGCGAAAATCGAACGCGCGGCGAGCCATCGGATAGACCTGATATTCGACCGGGATGCCGCGTTCCCACAGGGCGTAGAAAGCACGGCCGCCGTTGATACGGCGCAATTCGAAATCCTGCTCGCCGATCAGGAACTGGATTGGCGTATTGATCTGCATGACTTCCGGCGCGATGCGGAATAACTGGTCCGGCTCGGGCGCATTCGGGTTTTGCATGTGGCCGTAATAACTGACGATGGCTGCGATGTCCTTGCCGCGTTTCGCGGCAAGACGGATGGCGTAATAGGGGCCTCGCGACAATGCGACGATGCCGACCGGGGTTTTGCAGGCTTCCGGCATGGCCATCAAATAGTCGAGGCCGGCTTCGACGTCGAGTTCGGTTTCCGGATTGTGTTCGGCCGGCCAGCGCTCGATCATGCGGCCGCTTTGCCATTCCGGCGCGACAACCAGAAAGCCCTGCTGGGCGAGTTCGCTGATATGGCGGCGCTCGTTTTCGTCCCAGCCGCGCTTGGCATGAATGAATAGAACCGGCGGAAACGGGCCTTTGCCGGCCGGCACGGCAATTTCGGTCGGCACATCGACATCGCCCGATTTCAGGGTGACGGTGCGGATTTCGATGCTGTCGGCAGCATGAGCGGAGGCGATTCCAGCCAGGTGAAGCAGGGCGGCCAGCAGCAAAAGGGTGCGATTCATGGGCGGACTCCGGTGATTGTCGGTTGACCAGCAGGGCGGCATATCGCCGCGCAGGCGGACTTTATACTGTCGGCATGATGGTTGGAATTTCTCCCGGTGTTTGGGCCGTATGGCTGCGACAGCCAATTGTGCGAGGGTTGCTGCTTTCGGCCGGACTCCACTTTGCGTTCATCTTCCTGTTTCAGGCGGCGCCTGTTTCCAATGGGCGGCAGGTGGTTGTGATCAATGCGCGCCTGCTGCCAGCAACCGACCAGGCGACGATGAAGGAGGCTGCTGTCGATAAGGAGGCGGTTGCGCAGGTGGATGGCACGCCAGAAATACCGCCCTCCAGCATGTTGACCGCAATGACGCCGTCCGACGCGATGCCGGTTGCGCAACCGGCCGCACCGGTCAGCGAAACCAGGCCAGAGCCGGCACCGGTTTCGCTCCCCGTCTCGCCGGCTGCTGTGGAAACCCCGCCGCCACCGCCGGCTGAGCCCGTCGCGGGACCGCCGCAGGAAACGCGTTTGCCGAGCCTGCCGGTCGGCATTGATACCCACTGGTATCTGGCGAGGCAGGTCGATATTCACCCGAAAGCCATCGGTTTGATCGAGCCGGCGTATCCGGAGGAGGCCAAGCGACGCAACATCGAAGGCACGCTGAAGCTGATGTTGAAGATTGACGATCTCGGGCAGGTGCAGTCGGTCGAGGTGGTCGAGGCGACGCCGCCTGGCGTATTCGACGATACCGCCATTGCAGCTTTCCGCGCGGCGCGTTTTCAACCTGCGTTGAAGGACGGGCGTCCGGTACGCTATCAGGCGTACATGCGGGTGGATTTCAAGCTCAAGGACTGAGTGGGCTTGCGAGCAAAGGAAAGTCGCGCGGCAGCAGCACCCACATGCGGCCTTTCTGTTTCATGCCGCCGGCCTGTTTGCCGGCTTCATCGCCGAAACCCCAGAAGAAATCGGCGCGCACATTGCCGCGTATGGCGCCGCCGGTGTCCTGCGCCATCATCAATCGGTTCAATATTTCACTCGAATTCGGCCGCGTGGTGGCGAGCCAGACCGGCGCGCCCAGCGGCATGCCGCGCGGGTCGATGGCGATGCTGCGCTCGGCAGTGAGCGGCACGCCCAGGGCGCCGAGCGGGCCGGAAAGATGGTTGGGAAGTTCGCGGAAAAAAACATAGCTGGGGTTGGCGTTGAGCAGTTCCGGCAGACGCTCCGGGTTGCGCCGACCCCAATCCTTGATGCCCTGCATCGAGGCCTTGTCGAGTGTGAGTTCGCCCTTTTCGACCAGCCATTTGCCGATGGAACGATAAGGATGGCCGTTCTGATCGGCATAACCGATGCGCACCGTCTCGCCATTCTCCAGCTTGACGCGTCCGGAACCCTGAATCTGCAGGAAGAACAGATCCACTGCGTCGTCAACCCAGACCAGTTCCTTGCCGCGCACCGGCGCCGCGCCGGCTTCGATTTCCGCCCGATTGAAATACGGCACTACCTTGTTGCCCTGGATGCGGCCGCGCAGGCGCAGATTTTTCAGTTCCGGATACAGGCCGGCGAGATCGACGACCAGCAGGTCTTCCGGTGCGGCATGGATCGGGAAACGGTACTGGGCGGTGGCTATCCGACTGCCGCGCAGCAGGGGCTCGTAATAGCCGGTGACCAGGCCTTCGACGCCACCCTCGTTCTGGTTGATTTGCCAGGGCAGGAAATTCTGCTCGAAGAAAGCCCGGATCGCAGGGCCTTCCGGCAACGGCGCTTGCACTGTGGCAGCCTGGCAGACGGCGCTCCAGGCGGGGTTGTTTTTCAAACCTCGGCACGATTGCAGAAAGGCCGGCCAGGCCAGCGTCAGATCGTCGTCGGTCCAGCCGGGCAGTTGCGTCCACAGCGCGGGCTTGAGCCAGGGCATGGCGGTGGCGATCGGCTTGCCCGGTTCGGATGTGGCTGGCGGGGTTAGGGTCGGCCCGGCAGGCGTGCCCGGCTTGATTGGCTCGATGGTTTCGGCGGGGGGGGCGACCGGCGGCACAACTGAAGGTGGTAACTGCGACGCCGGTTTCTCGCCCGGCACGACGATCGCTGGCGTGAGCGGCTCGTCGGGCGGAAGCGGCTTGCCGGTCAAGGTGCCGCAGCCGCCCAGCATCAGGGCGAATGCACCAGGCAACAGGTGCATGGCGATGCGGCCCGCGAAGCGGTCGGATATGGAAATGGGCTGACGCACAGAAGAAATGGCGCTGATCAGTGCAGCACGCGCGGCACGGACAGGATGAACTCGGGAATCTCGGCTTCGAACGAGTTGCCATCCTCGGCGACCATCTGATAACTCCCGCGCATCGCGCCTACCGGCGTCGAGACGGCGGTGCCGCTGGTGTATTCGAAGCTGTCGCCGGGCTTCAGCAGGGGTTGCTCGCCAACCACGCCGAGGCCGCGCACTTCCTGCACCTTCTGGTGCGCGTCGATGATCTGCCAATGGCGGGAAATCAACTGTGCGGCAATCTGTCCGGTGTTGGAGATGGTGATGGTGTAGGAGAAAACGTAGCGCTCGGCCGCCTCGTCGGATTGCTCCGGGATGAAGTGGGTTCTGGCAGTGACGGTGATATGGTATTTCCTGATTTCGGCCATGGTGCGCGGCTGGGTGCGGAGCAGAGCGCCGATTGCACACGAATCGCCTTGGGCTGTCCATACCGCCCCTATATTCCGGGCGGCATTCGGCGGGTAATATGCCGGTTTCTTTTTCACTGCCGGGAACCTCGTCATGGCCGACTATCAGATTGCTCCTTCCATCCTTTCCGCCAACTTCGCCAAGCTGGGTGAAGAAGTCGATATGGTCCTCGCCGCCGGCGCGGATATCGTCCACTTCGACGTGATGGACAACCACTATGTGCCCAACCTGACCATCGGCCCGCTGGTCTGCGAGGCGCTGCGCAAGCATGGCGTCACGGCGCCGATCGACGTGCATCTGATGGTCAAGCCGGTGGATCGAATCATTCCCGATTTTGCCAAGGCCGGCGCCACCTACATCACTTTCCACCCGGAAGCGTCCGAACATGTCGATCGCACCATCGGCCTGATCAAGGAAAGCGGTTGCAAGGCCGGCCTGGTGTTCAACCCGGCGACGCCGCTGGATGTGCTGGAATACATGCTGCCCAAGCTTGACATGGTGTTGCTGATGTCGGTCAACCCCGGTTTCGGCGGCCAGAAATTCATTCCCTATGTGCTCGACAAGGCGCGCAAGGTGCGCGAGATGATCACCGCCGGCGGCTACAACTGCCGTCTGGAAATCGACGGCGGCGTCGGCCCGGCCAACATCTGCGAAGTCGCCAAGGCGGGTGTGGATACATTCGTTGCCGGCTCCGCCATCTTCGGTGCTGCCAGGGATACCGACCCGCATCGTTATGACACGGTCGTCGCAGCGATGCGCGCGGAACTGGCCAAGGCGTAAGCTGGCCAACAACTAGCGACTGTAGGGTGCGCCGTGCGCACCATTCATCGTGGATTGGTGCGCACGGCGCACCCTACTAACCGATTTCTTTAAATGAACTTTCCTCTTCCTGTCAAAGCCGTCGTCATCGACCTCGATGGCACCCTGCTCGATACCGCCGAAGATCTGGCCGACGCTGCCGAGGCGATGCTGGTCGATATGGGCATGCCGGCGGTTTCCCTGGCCGAAATCAAGACCTACATCGGCAATGGCGTTTCCCGTCTGGTCAAGCGCTCATTGACCCGCGACATGCAGGCCGAGCCGGACCCGGCCCTGTTCGAACAGGCGCTGACCAGTTACGAAAAACACTATGGCGCCCATGTTTCGCGCAAGAGCCGCGTCTTTCCCGGCGTCGTCGAAGGCCTGCAGGCCATGCAGGCCGGCGGCTATCGCCTCGCCTGCATCACCAACAAGGCGGCGCGCTTCACACACCCGTTGCTGAAGGACACCGGTCTGTTCGATTACTTCGAGCTGATCCTGTCCGGCGATACCCTGCCCAGGAAGAAGCCCGATCCGATGCCGCTGCTGCATGCCTGTCAGGTGTTCGGCATTCAGCCGGACGAGTTGTTGCTGATCGGCGATTCGCTCAATGACACCCAGGCTGCGCGCGCCGCCGGCTGCGCGGTGTTCTGCGTGCCCTATGGCTACAACCGGGGGCGTCCGGTCAGCGAACTTGATCTCGACGCGGTGACGCCGACACTGGCCGATGCGGCCAAGTTGATCGTCAAAAAATGAAGCTGGGATTTTCTGGAAACAGCGCCCTGGAAACAGCGCCCTGGAACACTATTTCAGCCGATGGCGAGTTGAATTGCGTTTCAGTCGCCGCATTTGACCGTCACGTTTTCCAGAAAGACCCGCATGTTCAATGAAGACAAATTCAACAGCCTGGCGCGCCAGGGTTTCAATCGAATCCCGGTCATCAAACCGTTGCCGGCAGATCTCGACACGCCGCTGTCGATCTACCTGAAGCTGGCCAACGAGCCATACTCCTATCTGCTCGAATCGGTGGTTGGCGGCGAGCGTTTCGGACGCTATTCGTTCATTGGCCTGCCGGCCAGAACGGTGCTGCGCGTGCATGGTCATTTCGCCAGCGTCGAAACCAATGGCTTGCCGGTCGAACAGTGCAATTGCGAAGACCCGCTTGCCTTTGTCGAGAAATTTCTTGCCCGCTTCAAGGCTGCACCGGTGCCGGGCATGCCGCGCTTTCCCGGCGGCCTGTGCGGCTATTTCGGTTACGACACGGTGCGTTACATCGAATCGCGCCTGGCCGCCGCGCGCAAGCCGGACAGCATCAACACGCCCGACATCCTGCTGATGCTGACCGACGAACTGGTGGTGGTCGATAACCTGTCCGGCAAGCTGACCCTGATCGTTTATGCCGACCCGCTGGAGGACCAGTCCTACCTGAAGGCGCATCGGCGTCTGGCCGAGCTGACCCGGCAGTTGCAGCGGCCGGCGATTCCGCCGCGCGACGTCAAGGGCAGCAGCGGCGAAGCGGTATCCGAATTCGGCGAGGACGCATTCAAGGTGGCGGTGGCGCGCGCCAAGCAGTACATCCTTGATGGCGACATCATGCAGGTCGTGCTGTCACAGCGCATGAGCCAGCCGTTCTACGCACATCCGCTGTCGCTCTATCGCGCGTTGCGCGGCCTGAATCCGTCGCCCTACATGTTCTATTACGACATGGGCGGTTTCCATGTTGTCGGTTCCTCGCCGGAAATTCTGGTACGGCTGGAAGGCACCGGCGATGCCAGTCACCCCGGCGAAAAGCGCGTCACCGTGCGCCCGATTGCCGGCACGCGTCCGCGCGGTGCGACGCGGGAGGAAGATCTGCGTCTGGAAGCGGAACTGCTGGCCGATCCGAAGGAGCGCGCCGAGCATGTGCAACTGATGGACCTGGGCCGCAACGACGCCGGCCGCGTGGCGCAGGTCGGCAGCGTCAAGGTCACCGAAAACATGAGCGTCGAGCGCTACTCCCATGTCATGCACATCGTGTCCAACGTCGAAGGGAAGCTTCAGCCAGGTCTGACTGCAATGGACGTCCTGCGCGCGACCTTCCCGGCCGGCACGGTTTCCGGTGCGCCCAAGGTGCGTGCGATGGAGATCATCGACGAACTGGAGCCTTCCAAGCGCGGCGTCTATGCCGGCGCAGTCGGCTATGTCGGCTTCAATGGCGACATGGATGTCGCCATCGCGATCCGCACCGCCGTGGTCAAGGACAGGATGCTCTATGTTCAGGCCGGCGCCGGCATCGTCGCCGACTCCGTGCCGGAAAACGAATGGCAGGAAACCCGCAACAAGGCGCGCGCCGTGCTGCGCGCGGCGGAACTGGCGCAGGCGGGGTTCGATACCGAGGCGGATTGAGCCCCGGTGGCCGCGTTCTGCCGATATTCCGCGCTTTGCTTGCGGCCCTTAGGTGATAACCTCGCTACGACCTGAATCAAGGCTCTCCATTCCATGTTCGTTTTTCTAGGCAGGCTGACCTGCCGCCATCCCCGCCTGATCGTATTGCTGGGGCTATTGCTGGTTCTGCTCGGCGCCTTCTACAGCAAGGATGTCATGCAGCGGCTGACCCTGGCGCCGGGCTGGGACGTACCGGGCAGCGGTTCCGCCGAGTCGGTGCGGTTGTTGCGCGAGCAGCTCGGGCGAGACGAAACGCCCGTGATCATGCTGTTCCGGCCGCGTTCGGACGCGCTCGGGGATGCCGACAGCCCGGCTTATCGCGGTGCGGTCGAAGCGGTTACCGCACAGATCGCAAGCAATCCCGAGGTCAAGAGCGTGGTCAGCTATCACAGTGGCGGCGATGTGCGCCTGCGCTCGAAGGATGGCCGCCTGAGCTATGCGGTGGTTCAACTGGAGCGCGCAGCGGATGAAGGCATTGCCGCATTCGAACGCTTGCGCGGGCAGATCCACAGTGATGAGCTCGAAGTAATGCTGGGGGGCGAGCTCGCTACCTATGTCGATATTCGCGCGCAACTGGCGCGCGACATCTGGCATGCCGAAATCGCCAGCTTCTTCGCCTTGTCGCTGCTGCTGGTCTGGGTGTTCGGCTCTGCGGTCGCGGCGATGCTGCCGCTGATCGTCGGCATCGTCACCATCGTGCTGTCGGTGGCGATGCTGAAAACCTTCACCATGGTCATCGACATCAGCGTTTACGCGGCCAATGTCGTTTCCATGCTCGGTCTTGGTCTGGCCATCGACTATGCGCTTTTCATCGTGTCGCGCTTTCGCGAGGAACTGGCGGCGGGGCACGCCGTGGATAAAAGCCTGATGATCACCATGCGCACCGCCGGCCGGACCGTGGTGTTCAGCGGGCTTACCGTCGCCGCCAGCCTGTTCTGCCTGCATATCCTGCCGCAACGGTTTTTTCAGAACATGGGCCTCGCCGGCGGCATCTCGGTGGCAGCCGCAATGATCACCGCCGTGGTGTTGCTGCCAGCTTTGCTCGCCTTGCTGGGCCGCAACGTCAATCGCGTGTCGCTGCCTTCCCTGGCGCGTCGCGCCGAGCAGCAGATGGAAGGCGGGCGCTGGTATCGCTACAGTCATTTCGTCATGCGCCACGCCTGGGGGGTGTTGTTCGTTACCCTGGGCTTGCTGCTGGCGATGGGGTTGCCCGTGTTGCACATGCAGATCGGCCCGGCCGACAGCAAATCGCTGCCGGTAACGGCGGAGAGTCGGCAGGTGCAGGAAATTCTGAGCCAGCGGTTCTCGCATTCCGACATGGGACCGCTCCTGCTGACGATTCAGACCCACGGCGCTGCACATTCGCCGGCGGCATTGGCCGGTCTGGATACGCTAGTGCGACAGCTGCGCACGTTGCCGGGCATCGCCAAAATATCCGGTTTGACCAGCGTCGATCCGAATCTGAACCTGAAGGATTACCAACTGCTGTATGAATTCCCGGATCAGTTTCCGCTGGCGAAGGAGACGCTGGATGGCTATGCCAAGGGCGATTTCACGCTGATGCATGTCGAATACTCGCTGCCGCCGAGTTCGGAGGCCGCGCGTGAACTGGTCAAGCGCATCCGCAGCCTGCCGATGCCGGCGGGGATCAAGCAAATCCAGGTCGGCGGCTTTCCTGCTTTCCATCTCGATTACCTGCACTCGTTGCGCGAGTGGGTGCCGTGGACCATCGCCGCCATCGTCGGCGTGATTTTCGTGTTGCTGTTCTTCATGCTCGGCAGCGTATTGATTCCGCTGAAAGCGGTGATCACCAATCTGCTCTCGCTGTCCGCCACCTTCGGCGCACTGGTCTGGGTGTTTCAGGATGGCAATTTCGCGCAGTGGCTCAATTTCACCCCGCAGGGCAGCATGGACGGCACCATCCTGGTACTGATCTTCGCCGCCGCATTCGGCCTGTCGATCGACTATGAAGTCTTCCTGCTCTCGCGGATCAAGGAAATGTGCCAGACCACCGGCGACAACATGCGCTCTGTGGCTGTCGGCATTCAGCGCAGCGGCCCGATCATCACCAGCGCCGCATTGCTGATCGGTATCGTGCTGGGTGCGTTCGCGATGGGCGAAGTCGTATTCATGAAGGCGATGGGCCTCGGCTTGTTGCTCTCCGTACTGGTCGATGCCACGCTGGTACGCATGTTGCTGGTGCCGGCCAGCCTGCGCTTGCTGGGTAGCCTGAACTGGTGGGCGCCCAAGCCATTGATGATGCTTTACCGGCGGTTCAACCTGAGCGAAATTGAAGCCCATCGACGTGAGGAGAAATCATGAAACTGCCTGCTTTAGCACTTGCCCTGGCCGGCATCATCGCCGCCCTGCCGGCGGCTGCCGATCTTTCCTTGACCGGACGCAGCACCGTTGTCGCGATGGGCATGCAGGGTGTTGGCCAGGAAGGCGTCTGGCTGCACGGCCAGCAGATTCGGCGCGACCTGATTGATCGCGGCAAGGCCTACTCGCACCTGTATGACCTGAAGAAGAACGAAATCACCGTGATCGACCATTCGCTGCGTGCGGCGCAGGTATTCACGATGGCCTCGCTCAATCAGCAGACCGACGCCAAGGTTTCCAGCAAGGAACTCAAACTCGACCTGAAGCCGACCGGCCGCAAGCACCAATTGCAGAAATGGAACTGTGCCGAGCACGAAATTGCTGCGGCGATGCCGGCTGAAGTCGGCGGCGAGAAGGTCAGTTTCACGCTCACCGGCACCGTCTGGCTGGCGCGCGACACCGCCGAGCAGAAGGAAGTCGCCGCGTTCATCACCGCTGCTCAGAACCCGGACTTCTTCATGGGCATTCCGGCACTGGCGAAAAGCTCTCCGACGCAGGCGCGCGGCATGAGCGAAATCGTCCGCCGCATGGCGCCGATGGGCCTGCTTTGCGCGGTCGATGTGAAGACCAACTACGAAGGCTCCGGCCGCATGGCCGCGCTGTCGAACAAGCTCAACAGCCGCATCAGCCTGACTTACCAGCAATACGGCAGCGCCCCATTGAAAGCCGATGTGTTCGATATCCCGAAGGGCTACCGGGTGGAACGTAAATAGCGCGAGGCAACGGGCTGTCGTAGATGTTGAGACCATCCCGGCAACAGCCCGAAGCTTGAACCAGCTTCAAGGTTCAAGGCTCAAGGTTCAATGCCCGACGATGTCGCCCTTCATCGGCGCGACAAGACCAACCAACTCGTTTTTTTCACGCGCTGGAACGCCGAATTTATCGAGCGTCCTGATCAGGTTCTCGGCCACTGCGCCAAATTCGGCTTCGGTGATGTTCATGCCGCTGTGAGCGCTCTTCATGTCGCGGCCGGTATAGGTGCAGGGGCCGCCGGTCGCTTGACACAACTGGTCGAGCAACTTGTCGCGGCAAGCCCCGGAGAGTCTGCCGGCCAGTCTGGGGTCGGCTCTGGAGGTGGCGATCACGTCGTCCACTGCGGCGGTCAAGGCGCTCATGCCGCCCAGACGCCAGAACAGGCTGGCCTTTTCCATGCCGAGCGGGCGCTGGCTGGCATAGAACGCCGCCAGATCGGCCCTGTCCTGATCATTCATGCCCAGGCTGATGATGCTCATCATCGGGTGGGTCTGGCGCTGGCCGGTCTTGAAGGCATTCAGCGTCTGCATCAGGCTGGCCGGGTGTTGACCGGCGAGGCGCACGGACAAGTGCGTCAGGTTGCCATCGGCGCCATGGCAGGTCGTGCAGAAGAACGATTTGACCGCGCCATTGGCGACTATGCCGGCAGCCGATGCTGCGTTGGGCAGCGCTGCGAGCAAAGCCAGCGCCAATGCCGAAAACAGGATTTTGTGTTTACGCATGACGATCTCCTTCAGGAACGGGACAACAAACCGGCTGAACGCCAGCCGGGGGAATCAACAACTGGGTCCGCAAGTGCGGCAACGATGGCTGGCCCGCGATTGACCATGCGCGCCGGGAACCTGCACGCGATGCTGGAAACGCTGCATGTTTGTCATACATTGCGGCCTCCCGCGATGCTGCTTGCTCGATAAAAGCTTTTCTTCTGTTCTCAGCATAGAAAGCCCGAGATTCCCGACAAGTCCGATCCCCGGCTAAAGGTTAAAATCCGCCGGTTTTTCCAATACCGCGAACCGCCATGCCCGCTTTTCAGGACATCATCCTCACGCTCCAGCGCTTCTGGGGTGAACAGGGCTGCACGTTATTGCAGCCGTACGATCTCGAAGTCGGCGCCGGCACCAGCCATACCGCCACATTTTTACGCTCGCTCGGGCCGGAACCCTGGAAGGCCGCCTATGTCCAGCCATCGCGCCGGCCGAAGGACGGCCGTTACGGCGAAAACCCGAACCGTTTGCAGCATTACTACCAATTTCAGGTGGTGCTGAAACCGGCGCCGGAAAACATTCTTGAGCTGTATCTCGGCTCGCTTGAAGCGCTTGGCTTCGACCTCAGGCAGAACGACATCCGCTTTGTCGAGGACGATTGGGAAAACCCGACTCTGGGCGCCTGGGGCCTGGGTTGGGAAGTCTGGCTGAACGGCATGGAAGTCACCCAGTTCACCTATTTCCAGCAGGTCGGCGGCATCAACTGCAAACCGATCACCGGTGAAATCACCTACGGCCTGGAACGCCTCGCGATGTATCTGCAGGGCGTGGATAACGTGTTCGATCTGGAATACTCGCCCGGCGTAAGTTACGGCGACGTGTTCCACCAGAACGAGGTGGAGCAATCGACCTACAACTTCGAACACAGCGACGTCGAGTTCCTGCTCACCGCGTTCAACGCCTATGAAAAGCAGGCGAAAAACCTGATGGAAAACAAGCTGGCGCTGCCGGCCTACGAGCAGGTGCTGAAAGCCGGCCACACTTTCAATCTGCTTGACGCGCGCGGCGCAATTTCGGTGACCGAGCGCGCTGCCTATATCGGCCGCATTCGCAACCTGGCGCGCAGCGTGGCGCAGAGCTACCTTGATTCCCGCGCCCGTCTTGGCTTCCCGATGGCGCCGAAGGCGTGGGCCGAGGAAGTGCTGGCGCAGATCGAGAAGAAGGCGGCTTGAAGCATGTCAGCAATCCATACCGTCATTCCGGCGCAGGCCGGAATCCAGAATTCAACGACCTGGACCCCGGCCTTCGCCGGAGTGACGGGATAAACAGAGCTTTCCGCATATGAGTACGAAAAATCTTCTGATCGAACTGTTCGTCGAAGAACTGCCGCCGAAGGCGCTGAAAAAACTGGGGGAAGCCTTTTCCCAAATACTGGCCGACTCGCTCAAAGCACAGGGTCTGGCTGACGATGCCAGCGTCGTTACCCCCTTCGCTTCGCCGCGCCGACTGGCGGCGCACATTACCCAGGTTGCGGAGTGTGCTGCGGACAAGCCGATGTTGCACAAGTTGATGCCGGTCAGTGTCGGCCTGAATGCTGCTGGCGAAGCGACCCCGGCTTTGTTGAAGCGGCTTGCCGCGATGGGGCTGGATGCATCGGTTGTGTCGCAACTCAAGCGCATGCCGGATGGCAAGGCCGAAGCGTTGTTCCTTGATACGGTGGCGCCTGGTGTTTCGTTGGCGGCAGGTTTGCAGAAGGCGCTGGATGAAGCGCTGAGCAAGCTGCCGATTCCTAAGGTGATGACTTATCAACTGGCCGATGGCTGGACTTCGGTCAATTTCGTGCGTCCGGCGCATGCCCTGGTGGCATTGCATGGCGCCGATGTGGTGCCGGTCTCGGCGCTGGGTCTGAATGCCGGCCGCGAGACACAAGGGCATCGGTTCGAGGCGCTGAAGCATCCGCTGCAGATTGAAAACGCCGACAGCTATGCCGCGCAGATGCGGGATGAAGGCGCGGTGATTGCCGCGTTTGCCGAACGTCGCGGCGAGATCGTGCGCCAACTCCACGAAGCTGCTGCCAGGATAGGCGGCGGTGTTCAGCCCATCGAGGACGATGCCCTGCTGGATGAAGTCACCGCGCTGGTCGAACGGCCGAATGTGCTGCTCTGCCAGTTCGAGTCGGAGTTCCTGCAAGTGCCGCAGGAATGCCTGATTCTGACCATGAAGGCGAACCAGAAATATTTCCCGCTGCTGGCAAGCGATGGTCACCTGACCAATCAGTTCCTGATCGTGTCCAACATCTCGCCGGCCGATCCATCGGCGGTGATCGGCGGCAACGAGCGTGTGGTGCGTCCGCGTCTGGCCGACGCCAAGTTTTTCTTCGATCAGGATCGCAAGAAGACGCTGGAATCGCGCGTCGAACTGCTCGCCAACGTGGTCTATCACAACAAGCTGGGCAGCCAGGGCGCGCGCGTCAAACGGCTGAGCAAGCTGGCTGCCGCCATTGCGCGGGAACTCGGCGCGGATGCGGAACTGGCGGCGCGCGCTGCGCTGCTGGCGAAGGCTGACCTGATCACCGATATGGTCGGCGAATTCCCCGAACTGCAAGGCATCATGGGGCGTTACTACGCATTGCACGACGGTGAGGATGCACGCGTGGCGGATGCCATCCGCGACCATTACCAGCCGCGCTTCGCAGGTGACAGCCTGCCCCTGGACAACATCGCGCTGGCAGTGGCGATGGCCGAGCGTCTTGACACGCTGGTCGGGATTTTCGGTATCGGCCTCACGCCTACCGGCGACAAGGATCCGTTCGCCTTGCGCCGCGCCGCGCTGGGCGTGCTGCGCATGCTGATGGAGCGCGCCCTGCCGCTCGACCTGATGCAATTGCTGGAGCTGGCGCGCGTGCAGTTTGCCGATGGACAGGTTGCCAGCAGTGTCGCGCTCGATGTGTTCCAGTTCATGCTTGACCGTTTGCGTGTCTCGCTGAAGGACCAGGGCGCCGCCGGCGATCAGGTCGAAGCCGTGGTCTGCCAGGCTCCCACCCGCATCGATCAGGTGCCGGCGCGCCTGGCGGCGGTGGCCGAATTCAGCCGCTTGCCGGAAGCGGAAGCGCTGGCAGCGGCGAACAAACGCATTCAGAACATCCTGCGCAAATCGGAAGGCGGCAACACGGCAGTGGATGCCGCGCTTTTTCAGGAAGAGGCCGAGCGGACCTTGTTTGCTGCGGTGAATGTCTTGCGCCCCGATGTCGAAGCCGCGCTGAACAGACTCGACTTTGCCGGTGCGTTGATGCGCTTGTCGAGTCTGCGCGCGCCGGTCGATCGCTTCTTCGACGAAGTCATGGTGATGGCCGAGGAGCCGCTGGTGCGGGCCAATCGGCTGGGCTTGCTGGCCAATCTTGCCGGCCTGATGAACAGTGTCGCGGACATCTCCCAGCTTTCCGGGAAATAACCGATTTCCCGGCTATGTCCGATGCTGACAACAGCGCTCGCTACACGATATCCCGCTTCAGCGCGGAGTTTGTCGATGCAGATGTAGAGTTGGCGTACCGCATGGCGCGCCATGAGGCCGTTGTGCGCGAAGCCAGGATCGCTTTCGCCAGCATCATCCTGGTCAGTCTGGTTTTGGCGGTGAGCGAATATCTGGTGCTGGGTCCGAGCGAGGAATTCAGCGCTCTGCTCATTGGACGCATCGTGATCAGTCTGCTTTGTCTGCTGGCCATTGCAGGCGCGCGGCGCTTCTGGCGTTCGCTGATGGATGGCGTCATCCCCGGCATTGTCGAAGCGGTCGGTGTGTTCGGCTTTCTGACCATGACCTTGATGCGGCCTTACGAACCCGGCTGGCACGGCTTGAGCATGATGCTGATTCTGTTCGGCCTTTACATCTTTGTGCCGAACCGGTTTTTGCACATCGTGGTGCTGGCGTGTACCGCAACGCTGGCGTTTGTCGTATTGCTCGACGCCCATTTCCAGCTTTTGATGCATGAACTGCTGATTTTTTGCGTCATCCTGACCGTGGGCAATCTGCTTGGAGCACGCGCCGCGTATCGAACCAGCCGTGGTATGCGGGAGGAATACAGCGCCACCGAGCAATTACGCCTGACCCGGGAAACACTTGCCGGAGCGATCGAGGCGGCTGCCTGCCTGCAAGCCGAACGCGATGCGCTGGCACAGAGCGATGCGTTGACCGGTACGGTCAACCGGCGCCATTTTCTTGCCATGCTCGAACGCGCCACCCTCGTTTCTCCGGGCCAGGATGCCAGCGCCTACCCGGTCAACATTTCCTTGCTGGTGCTCGAAGTGGACTACTTCAAGCAGATCAACGATACCTACGGTCATCAGCATGGTGAAGCGGTTCTGAAGCATCTGGCCACGGTCTGCCAGCGGGTATTGCGTCGCGGCGATGTCCTGGCGCGGCTGCGCGACTCGACCTTCGCCGCGCTGATGTATGACGCTGAAGGGCGCGTTGGACAGCAGATGGGCGAACGCCTGCGCGCCGAACTGCATCATGTGCCGCTGCGTCTGCCTGCAACGGCCTTGTACATCAGCACCAGCATCGGTGTGGCGCAATGGCAGGCGCATGAATCGACGGAATCCTTCCTGCGCCGTGCCGATGGTGCGCTTGCGTCAGCCCAGGGGCATGGCGGCAACCGGGTGGAGCTCGCTGCGACGGCCGCCGAGGCTGCCGTCAAGCCGCCACTTGAGGGTGCCGACGTGCAGGCTCAGAATGCCCCCGCCACCCTCAACCCTTTGCCGGAGCGCCCATGAAGCTAGTAATCCTCGACCGCGATGGCGTCATCAATTTCGATTCCGATCAATTCATCAAAAGTCCGCGCGAATGGAATCCGATTCCCGGTAGCGTCGAAGCCATCGCCCAGCTGAATCAGGCCGGATATCGGGTGGTCGTGGCGACCAACCAGTCCGGTGTCGGCCGCGGCCTGTTCGACATGTCCACCCTCAATGCCATCCATTCCAAGATGCACAAGCTCGTTGGCCAGGCCGGCGGCCGCATCGACGCAGTGTTCCTCTGCCCGCACGCGTCGGATTCGCGCTGCGCCTGCCGCAAGCCCAAGACCGGGTTGTTTCTGGATATTGCCGCGCGTTTCCATGTCGATCTGAGCGGCGTACATGCCGTTGGCGATGCCTTGCGCGATATTCAATGCGCGATCAGTGTCGGTGCGCGTCCCATGCTGGTGAAAACCGGGAAAGGCATGCGCACGCTGGAGGGGGGGCAGCTTCCGGTTGGCGTGCCGGTGTACGAGAACCTGACCCAGGCCGCGCAGGCGATCATCAGAGAAGTGGCATGATCTTTCTGCGTTCCCTGGTTTTCCTACTGGTCAAGGCAGTGCTGACCATCCCGTTCAGCCTGATCACCTTGATGACCTTCCCATTGCCTGCGCTGGCGCGTTATCGGGTGATCTCGCAATGGAGCCGGATCGTGTCCTGGCTGGCGCGCGTCATCGTCGGAATTCGCTATCGCGTCGAAGGACTGGAAAACCTGCCCAGCGAGCCGGTAGTCATTCTGGCCAAGCACCAGTCGGCCTGGGAAACCATTGTGTTCCAGCAGATTTTTCCGCCGATTTCCTTCGTGCTGAAAAAGAATCTGCTCTATATCCCGTTCTTTGGCTGGGGCCTGGCCTTGTTCAGTCCGATCGCAATTGATCGCGGCGCCGGACGCGAGGCGCTGAAGCAGATCGAGGCGCAGGGCAGGGCACGCCTGAAGACGGGTTTCTGGGTGCTGATCTTTCCGGAAGGCACGCGCGTGATGCCGGGCGTTGCGGGCAAGTACCAGGCTGGCGGCGCGTATCTGGCAACCAAAGCCGGCGTCCCGGTACTGCCGGTAGCGCACAACGCCGGCCGTTTCTGGCCAAAGAACGGCTTCCTGAAATATCCCGGCGAAATTGTTGTCAGAGTCGGTCCACCGATTCCGACTGACGGCCGCAAGGCCGCGCAAGTCCTGGCTGACAGCGAAAGCTGGATCGAAGCCGCGATGCGCGGGCTTTGACGGTTGGTGTCTGCCAGCCAGGACGGCGATTGATGTTCACTGTCGATCAGCTCCGCCCGCTTTTGGCCACAGCCTGTTGCATGGCGCTGGTCACCGGCTGCGCGACCTTGCCGGATACCCAGTTTCTGACCAAGCGTTACACGACCCAGGCGGCGCGTTTCGAAAATGCGCGCGGCCCGCTCTCGGAGAAGCGCGGCGCCGCCATCATGGCCGAACTGAAGCGCAAATCGGGGGATCTGGACATCCTCGACAGGCAGATCACGCTGGAACAGGAAATCGTCGGCAGTCCGCTGGTGGTGGGCAACAAAGTCACGTTGCTGCAGGACGGACCCGAGACCTACAAGGCGATGTTTGCCGCCATCGCCGCCGCCAGAGACCATGTCAACATCGAGTCCTACATCGTGGAGGACGGCGAAGTCGGTCAGAAATTCGCGGAACTTTTGCTTGAGCGGCAGGCGCGCGGCGTTCAGGTCAACCTGATCTATGACAGCGTCGGCGCTTTCGGCACCGACAAGGCCTATTTCGATCGTCTGCGCCAGGCCGGCGTGCAAGTTCTCGAATTCAATCCGGTCAATCCGCTGGCGGTGCGCAAGCCGTGGACGCTGAACCACCGCGATCATCGCAAGCTGCTGATAGTGGATGGGCGCACAGCATTCCTCGGCGGCATCAACATCAGCAACGTCTATTCGACCGGGTCCTTCATTCGGAGCGGCAAGGCGCGCACGCCTGTTACAGCGGGCTGGCGCGATACCGACATTCAGATCGACGGCCCGGTGGTTGGCGAATTCCAGAAGTTGTTCATGCGCACCTGGGAGACGCAGAAAGGCGATGCGCTGGCGGCAAGAAACTACTTTCCCGCCCTCGCGCCGCGCGGCAAGGAGATTGTGCGCGCCATCGGCAGCACCCCGGATGATCCCTACAGCCTGATCTATCTGACCCTGATTGCCGCAATCACGCACGCCGACAAGCAGGTTTCCATCACCAACGCCTATTTCGTGCCCGACCCGCAACTGCTCAAAGCACTGCTTGACGCGGCGGCGCGCGGTGTCGATGTCCGTCTGATTCTGCCCAGCGAATCCGATTCCGCAACGGTGTTTCATGCCGGACGCTCCTATTACGAGGAGCTGCTGGCCGGCGGCGTGAAAATATACGAGAGGCACGGCGCCGTGCTGCACGCCAAGACCGCCATCGTCGATGGCGTCTGGTCCGTGGTCGGTTCAAGCAATCTTGACTGGCGCAGCGCGCTCGACAACGACGAAATCAATGCGGTGATTCTGGGGCGGGAATTCGCCCGCCAGATGCAGGCTGCGTTCAGCCAGGATATTGCTGCCTCGCAGCCCATCGAGCTGGAAAGCTGGCTGCGCAGATCGCCATTGCTGCGCCTGAAAGAACAGGCCGCCCGGCTGTTGGGGCGGTTGCTTTAGTCCCTGTAGCCCGGATGCAGCGATAGCGTAATCCGGGGCTTTGGGCTGCATCAGGCCTACAAAGGCTGGGGAGGGGGGGGTAGACCCGTCAGGTTTTTGAAACCTGACGGGTCTATGGCGGGCGCAACCGCCCCATATCCCTCGCCATACGCATCCAACACCCGTTGCAGCGTTGGCTTGAGCATGGCTGGCGCACACCTGCCTCCCGGATTTCGCTGCGCTGCATCCGGGCTGCAACGGCTGGGGCTGGGGGGTAGACCCGTCAGGTTTTAAAAACCTGACGGGTCTATGGCGGGCGCCACCGCCTCATATCCCTCGCCATACACATCCAAACACCCGTTGCAGCGTCGGCTTGATCATGGGCTGGCGTGCCACCTGCCTCCCGGATTTCGCTGTGCTGCATCCGGGCTGCAACGGCTGACCCGGCTCAGGCCGGGAATTCGGTCGGCTTGCCGTTATTCGCTGCCAGGTATGCCTCGGTCTGCCGAGCAATTTCGTCGCGGATAGCCGGCGCGGCGGGCTCCAGCCGGGTCGCGCCCGACCAGCCGCGCAGCCAGGTGAGTTGCCGCTTGGCCAACTGGCGGGAAGCGGCGGCGCCCTGGTCATGGAGCGTGGTGGCGTCGATTTCTCCGTCCAGAAACTGCCACGCTTGCCGGTACCCGACGCAGCGCATCGAAGGCATGCCGGCGTCGAGCCGGTAGCGCGCGCGCAATCCACGCAGCTCCTCGACCAGGCCCTGTTCCAGCATTTGCGCAAAGCGCAGGTTGATGCGCCGATGCAGCCAGGCGCGGTCTTGCGGAAACAATGCGAGCTCAAGCCAGGGATTGTCGGCTTCGGCATCGGTTTGCCGCCCGGCGACAAGCAAGGCCGACATCGGCCCCCCGGTCGTCAGGCAAAGTTCCAGTGCACGTTGAATGCGTTGCGCGTCGTTAGGTTGCAGCCTTGCTGCGGTTTCGGGATCGAGGCGGGCCAGTTGCGCATGCAACGCGGGCCAGCCCAGCGCCGTCGCCTGCGCTTCCAGATCGGCGCGGATGGCCGGATCGGCAGCCGGCAAGTCATCCAGTCCGCCGCGCAACGCCCGGAAATACAACATGGTGCCGCCGGCCAGCAACGGCACATGGCCGCGCGCGCGAATTTCCTGCATGACCGCCAGCGCATCCCGTTTGAAGCGGCCCGCCGAATATGCCTCTGTGGGTTCCAGCAGATCAATCAGATGATGCGGCGCCCGCGCCAGGGTCGCCGCGTCCGGCTTGGCTGTGCCGATATTCATGTCGCGATAGACCAGCGCCGAATCGACGCTGACGATTTCCAGCGGAAACCGCTCGCACAGCCAGACCGCCAGATCGGTCTTGCCGCTGGCGGTGGGGCCCATCAGGCTGATTGCGGATAGAAGCATGGTGAAGTTTGAGGTGCAGGGAAGACCAAGGGTGCGCCAGCGTGGCGCGATTGCCAATGCGGGATCAGGCAAACTGAACAAGGCTGCGTAGCTTAATGGAATAAGCGCCAAGCCATTTCCGGGAGATATTCATGTCAGTCGCGCTTCAGCACGCATGCTGCACCACCGCCGAATACCTCGACATGGAAGCCGAATCCAGCGTCAAGCACGAATACCTCGCCGGCGAGGTTTACGCCATGCCCGGCGCCAGCGAGCGACACAACCGCATCGCTCTCAATGTCGCCTATCGCTTCCGCACCGCTGCGCGCGGCGGGCCATGCGGGGTGTATATCTCGGACATGAAACTGCGCATCCAGACGCAAAGCAGCTTTTACTACCCTGACGTCATGCTGACCTGCCAGGCAGACGACGACCCCCCGCTTTACAAAACCGCGCCGTGCATCGTGGTTGAAGTGCTGTCGCCCTCCACTGCCGCGATCGACCGGCGCGAGAAGTGGCCAGGAGTCTGTCGGACTTTGGTCGTCGATAGCGAAAACCTGCCCCAACGAGGCCATTTTTTACCGGATTCGCTGCCGCATGGTTGTTCCATGGGGCAAGAAGCTGGTGAAAAATGGGCCGCTGCGGCCGGTTTGCAGCCGACGATTCCAAAGACCGACAGACTCCTTGCCTATCGCAACATCGCCAGCCTGACCGCATACCTGTTGATTGATGCGGAACAACGCCGAGTCGAATTCTTTCAGCGCGATGAAGCCGGCGCGTGGCGGCAAGGCGTGCTGGAAGCGGAAGAAATACTCCAGCTCAATTGCGGCGCGTTGACTATTCCCTTGTCACTCGATGATCTTTATGAAGATGTCCGCTTCGCTGGCTGAAAGGCTTGAGGAAGCGCCTGTTCAAACCCTGGCCTGTTCAATCCCGCTATCCGCGTACAAATCCAGCATCGGCAGTTCCAGGTCAACGCTGGCCAGATGCACAACCTCGCCGGCTTCGTAGATGTCCTGCGTCCAGCCCGCCGGGGTGCGGCGGAAAACCTCCACCCAGGCCTTGTTCTGGTCGATCAGCACATATTCATCCAGGCTGGGCATGCGGCGATACGACAACAGCTTTTCGCGCCGGTCCACCGGCTCGGTGGAATCTGACAGCACTTCCACCACCAACTTCGGCGCCTGCAGAAAATCCTTCGGCGCGTCCTGTCTCAAATCGGCCGGATCGCACGTCGCCACCACATCCGGATAGTAATAAGCAGAATCGGCATGCACCCGCACCTTCATATCCGCCATCCATACCGCGCAAGGCTTGCCGCGTAAATGCTGGCGCAGTGCGATAAAAGCATTGCCAGCCAGCGTGCCATGCCGCTTGGAAGCGCCGGCCATCGCAAAGACTTCGCCGGCGACATACTCATGCTTGTTGGCAGCATGGGCTTCGTTGCCGAGGTAATCGGCCTCGGCGTAATAGGTGACAGTGGCATGTTGCATATAGGTGCTCCAGAAAACGGGTGCTAAAAATCCGGGGGGTAATCAGACCAAGTCGTCGGCGCCATCCACATCCAGCCACCAGGCGCGCGCGGTGTGAAAAAGCGAAAGAACGCGAATATTTCCAGGCTGGACTTCGTAGATGACGAGATAGGGATAGCGCTGGATGACGAGTTCTCGCGTGCCATCAATTTGTCCAACCCGGCCCAGCATGGGTTGTGATTGCAGCAACGAAACGGCTTCGCGTATCTCCCGAACCACATGCCCGCCCGCTGTTTGATTGCGCTCATCAAACCATGCACGGATTGCTTGCAGATCATCACGCGCGGCGGCAGTCCAGATAATCTTCACTCTCGTTCCAACTCCAGGAACATTTCATTGGCCTCCGCCTCGCTCAAATCCCGCGAAGCGCGTGCTTTGGCCACTTTTTCCTCGAGCCAGGCCATTTCCCGCACATAACGGCCGATGGCGGCGGCGGCCAGGCTGGATTGGGAGCGGCCGCTGGCGGCCGAGGCGCGTTCAATGGCGATTTTTTCGTTTTCCGGGATACGGACGGTCAACAAGGCGGACATGGCGCACTCCAATTTCAGGACAGATGCATTCTAGGGTATCCCGAAAAATCCTTGCTTCGCCATTCCGGGGGGAAGGTGTGTTATGCCCGATCTGGCCGATAAACAGGTTCAAGCCGAAGCCCCCGGATTGAGCTATCGCTCCATCCGGGCTACGGGGATCGCAAGCCGATACACAGTTGTAGCCCGGATGCAGCGAAGCGGAATCCGGGAGGAAGGTGGTACGCCCGATCTTTGCCGATACACGGGTTCAGGCCAAAGGCCACTGGATTGCGCTATCGCTGCATCCGGGCTTCGGGATTCAATACTTTTTTTGTTGTCCTGAAATATCTTGTTGCGCCCCTGCAACAGCACTCTTGAGAAATTACATGAGAAGTGAACCTGAAATTGCTCTGCCTAATGAGGATGAGCAGAATGCGCTCCAACTTCTCGCGCGAGAGGTTTCAAGGCTCCCTCTACAGGGTGTAGAGGGCGGCGGCAAGGAAGGGCAAGCGAGTTGAGATCAACCGCAAACCAACCCGGCCACCGCGCAGAGTAAGCAGTTTTTTGTTTTATTAACTTGATAGGAGTTTCAAACATGAAAAAGTCTCTGATCGCTCTGGCTGTTGCTGGTGTTGTTGCTGCCCCCGCTTTTGCTTCTACCTCCAACGTTGACGTTTACGGTCAAGTGCGCATGTCCATCGACAGCGTCAAGGCTGGCGACATCGCTGCTGGCGGCAACAACGACGGTTGGACGATGACCGATCGCGTTTCCCGCATTGGCTTCAAGGGCGCGGAAGATCTGGGCGGCGGTATGAAAGGTATCTGGCAGATCGAGAGCGGCCTGACCGTTGATGGCGCTGGCGCTCTGGGTGGCGCTGCTCTGCGCAACACCTTCGTCGGTCTGGCTGGTGGTTTCGGTACCGTCGTCCTGGGTCGTCATGACACCCCGTACAAGCTGGCCGGTTCCGCCGACCTGTTTGGTGATACCGCCGCCGACTCGCAAGGCGCTGGCTTCGGTATTATCGGCCGCAACGGTTTTGATACCCGCGCTCCCGCTACCCTGGCTTACATCACCCCGGACTTCAGCGGCTTCCATGCTGCCGCCGCGATCGTGGCCGGTGAAGAAAACGTTGGCGGCGCTGGTGCTGCTACTGCTGCTGGCAACAATGCCCGCGGCCTGATGGATGTCTATTCTCTGGCTGGTATCTACAAGAACGGCCCGCTGAATGCTTCCGTCGGCTACGAGAAGGCTGCCAAGAAAGCCGTTGATACCGTTGGTGGTTTTGCTACCGACTCCGCCATTGACGCGCTCAAGTTGAACGTCGGCTACACCATGGGCGACATCAAGCTGGGTTACACCTACGAGCGTTCCGACGACCAGGTTGCCAACACCGTTGCCAATCCGCAGAAGACCGACAAGGGTCACCTGCTGTCCGCTGCTTATGGCATGGGCCCCATCACCCTGAAGGCGCAGTACGGCAAGTTCGACGACCAGGCCAACGGCGCGACCGAAGCCGCCAACGATCTGACTCGCTGGGCGCTGGGTGCTGACTACGCTTTGTCGAAGCGTACCGGCGTCTATGCCCTGTACATGGATGACAACTACAAGCTGGTGAACGAAAGCACTCAGAACGGTGCTGTCCGTCGTGACACCAAGACTCTGTCTGTTGGTATCAACCACTCCTTCTAATTCTTTGCCGGGGCAACCCGGTTGAGGTTTGAAGAGTTGAAACGGGCGCGATGCAAATCGCGCCCGTTTTGTTTTGATACACTCGGCATCACGATGATAAGCGGAACATTATGTCCACCATCACATTCGATATATTGAAATTCGCCAAGCGCCTCGAAGCGGCGGGGATGCCAACGTTACAGGCGGAAGCATTCGCGGAAGCGTTTCGCGATGCGACAGGTGAAGAACTTGTTACCAAGGATTTCTTGAAAGCCGAAATAGAATCCGCCAAAACAGATCTGGTCAAATGGATTGCCGGGATGTTGATCGCGCAAGCCGCGTTGATCGCCGCGCTGGTTAAATTGCTTTGAAGCGCTGCGGGCGCTGAAGCCGGGCGCGATGCAAATCGCGCCCGTTTTTTTTGTGCGAGGGTTGCCGGGCGTTGAAAACCTTGTAACGATTTCCCCCAAGGATTCAGGACGTAAAAAAGGCTGACCGGGGTTTCCCCCGGTCAGCCTTTCATTTTTTCAGCGTGGAATCAGTGCGCTTGCACGCCGGGGCCGAAGAAGCGGTAGCCCACGCGCAACTGGCGGCTGAGTTCGTAACGCTTCTTGTCGGTATCCGCGCTGAAGCTCGCTGCGATGGTGTGGTATGCCTTGTCCGCCCAGGCGCCGTCCATCAGGAGATCGGCGACACCTTCAGCCCAGCGCAGTTTGTCGCTCGTGGTGGTCAGATGGCCACCACAGGCATCCATCAACGGGGCGATTTCGGAAGTCGGCAGTTCGTAGGCCTTCAGGCGATTGGCCAGTTGCACGCACTGGTCGCCACTGGCGCAGGCTGCTGCGGCCTTGGCGAACAGCGCATTGGCAGCGGCATTGTCGCCAATGTCGCGGTACAACTTGGCGGTATGCGCCAGCGCGTAGTGGTCCTTGGCGCGGCTTGCGGCATCGCCCAGGAGTTTGGCGGCCATGGCGGAATCACCGAGCGCGGTCTGCACGGTTTCCGCCATCTTGGTGTAGTCATAGGCGCTGTCGCCCAGCGCACGGGCTTCGGCATAGGTGCGGGCGCGCGCTTTGCCGTACTCGGCATCTTTCATTTCGGTGGCGCATGTCAGCACGATTTCACGGAACCAGACGAAGTCGGCTGCGTTGGCGACGCTTTCGTCGAGCAGTTTGCCCAGCCAGGCCTTGTCACCCAGGCGATCGACGCCAAGGATCAGTGATTTGAAGCGGGCAAAGTGGAAGCCCCCTTCGGCACGCATCTGGGTTTCGGCCAGTCCGAGCACCTTGCCGGCGTAGGCGGCATCTTCCAGTTCAGCCATGATGCGATCAGCCAGTGCGATGAACTGCTTGATCGTGGTGCATTTGGCTTCTTCGTTCTGGAGTTCGGTGTACTTGGCCTGGTTGGCCTCGCGCTTGACCAGCTTGCCCTTGACGCGCTCGACGCGGGCGGTATCGCTGGCAAAGTGCTTGTCCACCGCGTCGACGATTTTTCTCATGTCGAACAGGTTGCCAACGGCTTCTTCCGCCTTGTCCAGCATTTCGGCTGCGCCAGTCTTGTCACCTGACGTTGCGCAGGCGTCGGCCAACTGGATCAGTTCGTCGGTCGAGGTTGCCAGAGCGCCGCCCTTGGCGAGTACGGCCTTGGCAAAGTCCGGGTTGCCTGCGGCGGCGGCCAGCACCTGCATCAGCGCGGTAAAGTCCTTGGCGGAATCGAGCGCCTTGTCATAGAGGCCGGCGGCAGCAGCGGGATCGATGTCGTTCATTGCACCGGACAGCGCAATCAAATCGGCCGGGCTGCTGTACTTCGCCGCACCTTCGTTGATGATCTCGACGCCCTTGGCTTTGTCGCCGCCGGCAACCATCTTGGCGAGGCGAGCGAAGTCGCCGGCACGGCCGCATTTGGTCTTGATCTTGTCGATGATCTGGCCAAACAGCGCAGCATCGTTCAACTCGGCAACCACCGCAGCCAGGCCGTAGAGTTCTTCGGTAACCGAAACCTCTTTCAATGCGCCCGCCAATGCTTTGGCAGCGGCGGCGGAATCGTTCAGCGCCAGCCATTGCCCCATGCCGACAGCCACTTTTTCGCTGCCGTCCATTGCGAAATCCGCGCCCTGACCAAGCATTTCCTTGGCTTTGGCGGCATCGCCCAGCGCCTGATAGCCAATTGCCAGTGCGACGAAATCCTTGGTGAACATGGCATCGCCGGCCACCTTGTCGAGCGCGGCGCGGGCAGCGGCATCGCCAGTAAATGCGGCGCCGCTGAGCAATTCCTTGGCGTAGCCCATATCGGCCGGCGCTTCAAAGGCGTCACGGGCAATGGCGAACAGATTTGCGGCGCTGGTGCAGGCAGCGGCTTTGGCGGCGAGGGTGTCGCGGGTGGCCATGAGACAACTCCTTGGAAATTTGGGAAAACAACGATGGCGCGCGAGTTTACCGGCGCCTTACCCCATTGTCAGCGCGGCTTTGTTTATGGGCGTATGACCCGAATTTATGTAAGGAGTCGAGCAACAATAACTTGAACATTCTGGCCGCGCCCGGCGGCGCGTCAATAATTGTCCAGGTGATTGTTGCTCGACTCCCAAGCGGCGGGTTTCCGCCGCGATCCGCTCGGATTCAGTCAGCCGGCATTGCCATTGCGCTTTTGCAGTGTCCGCACGACTGCGGCAACCAGCGCCTCGATTTCATGGCCGCTGAGATCGGGATAAGCCTGATGCAGTTGATTCATCGCGCGATAAAGGCTGGTGCCATTGAACGCGTCAGGTTTGCTGAACAGCGGTTTGAGCAGCGTCAACGCCGAATCAAAGCGGTTGCGCACCAGCAGGCTGACTCTTCGATCCGCTGTTATGGTTGTGTAGGTGGGTGTAATACCCTGCGTGTTCATTTCTTCTCCATCCATCTTGATTTTTCCGGCTTTGATTCTGAACCGATTGGATTACCGGGTCATGACAAGCTGGTACTTTGCTACCAAATTACAAGGGAGCGCGATTGTGCCTTGTTTTTTATACAAGTTGCGAGTTTGTCCGGCTTTCTTGATACGGGTCATTTTCCGCAAAAACCCTGCTTCTGCGCTTCAGCGCCGTCTGAACCACCCGGTCAGGCTGAGGCGTTGACGTTGCGCCGGCGTGACTTCATGCCAGAAGCGTTCAGACAGGAATGTCATCAGGGTGCCGCCGGTAGGTACGACTTGAATTCTGCGATCGCTGTCATCCGGCCAGAAGCGCAACAAGCCGCCATCGGCGGGAGCCCAGTTCTCGTTGAGATAAAGAATGACTGTCAGCGTGCGGCGATCATCGTCTTGAAACCGATCGAGATGGCGGCGATAGCCTGCGCCGGGCGGATATACGGCGTAATGCAGTTCGGCGTCGAAGAGTCCGAGAAACAGGTGTTCGTTGATCGCCAGTCGCAAGGCTTCCAGCTTTGCCAAGGCCTTCTGCAAGGCCAGTCCAGGATTGGCTTCGTCGATCCAGAGAATCCGGTCACCACGGATGTCGGTATGAACTTCGGCAGCGCCCCGGCCGATGCCGGCGGGATGAAAAGCGCCCTGAGCATACGTTTCCAGGCACTCCTGGCGCAGCGCGGCGGTTTCGCTCGTGCTCAGGTAGTCACGCACCAGGCACCAGCCTGATTCAGCCAGGGCGAGCGCGATTTTATCCGGGGGCATGTCCGATTCTCGGGGGATGAAGGATCAGTACTTGGTCCGTACCCGCCAGGTCAGGGTGGTCTTGCCTTCCGCCGGTACCGTGACATCCCAGATTGCGGTGTGGGCGTTGCCTTTTTTATGCGGTTGGCTTTCCTGCACTACTTGCCAGTCTCCCGGCATGGGTTCGATGACTGTCGCGGTGATTTTTTCGGTCTTGGCATTGCGAATTTCCATGACGTAGGCCGATTCGATGACGCCGCCCCGGTTGTTGAAACCTGCACTGATTTTCTGATAGTCGCTCTGTTTCTTGTCGGCCGTGATGTCGAACGCTTCGCCGAGCTTGAGCTTGATCATTTCACCTTTGGCGGTGTGGTCGATGTGATCCTCGCCAATGAATTGGGCGCGTCCTGAACTGTCCTTTTTGTATACGCGAATCACGCCTTTCGGCAGCGGAATGCCAAGGTTGTCGCCCTTGTTGCTGAACTCCATGTACACACTGGGTTTCAACTTGCGACCGAGTTCGCCATGTTGGCCGGTGTAGTACCAATCGGCGCCCTGAAAACGGAACTCCTTGTCGGTCTTGACCTTTTGTGCGGACAGAAGTGCGACCTGCTTGGTTTGCCTGTCGAGCAGGGTGGTCAGGCGGTCCAGGGTATAGAGGTGGTACTCGAACAGGCTCTCCTCCTGCATCTGCGGCGCTGCATCGGCCATCGCCATGGCTTTCATCATGGTTTGCGGCATCCGGCCGCGCTCGGGCTGTACACGATTGACATCACCGGCAATCAATTGGAGTCGTGCATTCGGGTAAGCCGTGCCGCTGATGTTGGTCAGGGTCACCCAGCCATTCAGGTCAATGCTGTCTTCCTTGCTGGAGAGTTCGGCGACGTAATCGGCTTTCCAGTTCAGGCCGCCGGTCAGATAGCTCAATTCCATCCCGGTTTCGCTCAATGCATTGGTGGCGAGATACCCGGTGTTCACGGGTGCTTCGGTATTGAACAGCATCGACAAGGTGGGGCGGTCACGCAGCGTTGCGGGCACCGCGCCAAATCCGAGACGACCCGGCACGCCGGTTTCGACCCGGTCCTTGAACTGCAGAACGACGCCTTCGTTTGCCGCCAGGATGGTGGCCTGCTCGGAAAACTCCACACCGGTGATGGGCTGGGTGCGGATGACGCGGACTGCTTCGCCAACGGATTTTTCCAGCAGCTTTTGCGGAGTCAGCAGATCGAAATCGAAGTTCTGTTCGAGCAGGGTGAGTTTCTTGCCATCCACCGAGCGCAACAGGGCGGTTTCCGGCTGCATGCGGGCAGAGACATCACGCCAGGCGAGCAGGTTGTCGCCATTGTTGACGCGCACCTTGCGCGCATCCTTTACCAGGGCAAGGTCGCTGTTGTAGATGGTGACCGCGAGGGCGGTTTGCTCCGCCGAGGTGCTTGGGCGTTCCTCAAGTGCATGCACTTGAGTTGCTGCGAGCAGGGCAAGTACAACCAAACTTTGTTTCATTCCGGTTCTCCAGGCGGACACGCGTCCGTATCAATTAACAAATCAATGCCGCCAACCGGCTGGATTGCAGCCGCCGGCATGGGCGAACCCCGTCGCCATTCCGACAACGCGGCACGCTTGTCTGCGCCGCTGACGAGAAACAGCACACATCCTGCACGAGATAACCGCCGCGCCGACAGTGTGACCCGTTCCGGGGGCGGCTTTGGTGCATCAAACACGGCCATCGCATCTGGCGCATCGGGCTCCAAACCCCAGTCATGAGCCGGAAAAAGACTTGCAGTATGTCCGTCTTCACCCAGGCCAAGCAGCACCAGATCGAATGCCTGGAGGCCGATAAGTTCCTGCGCATACAGACTGGCAGCAGTATTGGCGCCCAGTTCAGCCGGGATGATGTGCAGATTGCCCGGGGGAATGTCGACATGGTCCAGCCATGCCTGCGCAGCCATGAAACTGTTCCGATGCGGATTATCGCGCGGCAGGCAGCGCTCGTCGCCAAACCAGATCTGCCAGCGCGCCCAATCCTGCGTTTGCCTGGACAGGGCTTGATACACCCTTTCCGGTGTTCCGCCGCCAGCCAGAACGAGATGAAATTCGCCGCGCACGGCCAAAGCGGCGGCAGCGGTTCGGTTGATCCAGTCCAATGCCGTCGTCAGCCAACGCGTTTTTTCAACGACATGCCAGCGAACCGGGGGGGATGTGGCTGATGCTGCAATAGTCACGGCGGCGGGGTAAATCGGTTTGAGGTGGGAATATGGATAAAATCAGCGCGATTTTAGCCGTGTATCTCACTGCCCAAGGCGCTCATGACACCTGTACTCATCTTTGACATCGAAACCATTCCGGATATAGACGGGTTGCGCCGTCTGCATAACGTCGGCCCCGAGGCCAGCGATCACGAAGTGGCCGAGATGGGCATGCTGATGCGTCGACAGCAATCGAACGGGTCCGATTTCCTGCCGCATTATCTGCAACGTGTGGTCACCATTTCCTGCGTACTGCGTACCGACAAGACGTTCAAGGTCTGGTCGTTGTCGCATCCGGAAACCGGCGAAGGCGAAATGCTGCAACGTTTTTTCGACGGTATAGAGAAGTACACGCCGCAAATCGTGTCCTGGAACGGCGGCGGCTTCGATCTGCCCGTTCTGCATTACCGCGCCATGCTGCATGGCGTCAGCGCGCCGCGTTATTGGGACTGGGGCGACGATGATCGTGATTTCAAATACAACAATTACCTGAATCGCTATCACACCCGCCATCTCGATCTGATGGACGTGCTGGCGATGTTCCAGGCGCGCGCCAATGCGCCGCTGGATGCGCTGGCCAAACTTTATGGATTTCCCGGCAAGCTGGGCATGGATGGCAGTGCGGTCTGGGATGCCTTTCAGCGCGGTGAGCATGCTGCCATCCGTGATTATTGCGAGACCGATGTGGTCAATACTTATCTTGTTTTCCTGCGCTTCCAGAAAATGCGCGGCGTATTGTCCGCCGCCCAGTACGACGAGGAGATCGCCTTCGTTCGTGCGTCGTTGGAGGACATTGGCGCCGATCACTGGTTCGAATTTCTCGAAGCGTGGCCGGCATGAGCGAGAAGGATGCCAGCAAACTGGCGGCCAGGGCGGCCGTCATGCAACCGCTGCATATCGAGTCGCTCGATCATGAAGGCAAGGGCATCGGCAGGCGCGATGGAAAGACGATATTTGTCGACGGCGCTTTGACCGGTGAAAGCGTTATCGCCTCCAGTTACCGCAAGAAGCCGGAGTTCGAGCAGGCCCAGGCAACGCAAATCCTGAAGTCGAGCCCGTATCGAGTCATACCCAAGTGTGCATGGTTCGGCATTTGCGGTGGATGTACCCACCAGCATCTGGATGAGGCGGCGCAAGTGGCAGCCAAGCAACGGGTTCTGGAGGATTGTTTCAAACATATCGGCAAGGTCCGGCCGGAATCCATCCTGCCGCCGATTCATGGACCGACCTGGGGCTACCGCACCCGCGCACGTCTGTCGGTACGGCATGTGCCAAAAAAAGGCGGTGTGCTGGTCGGCTTTCATGAACGGCGCAGCAGTTATGTCGCCGACATGACCAGTTGCGAGGTATTGCCACCACACATCTCGGCGCTGCTGCCCCTATTGCGTGAACTGGTGGCGAGCCTGTCGATACGCGATCGTCTGCCGCAGATCGAACTGGCGGCCGGAGACACGGTTTCGGTACTGGTGCTGCGCATCATGGAGCCGCTGACGTTGGAGGATGAAACCAGACTGCGCGACTTCGCCGATCTGCATGGCATTCAGTTCTGGTTGCAGCCGAAGGGGCCGGATACCGCTTACCCTTTTCATCCGCTGGATGCGCATGAACTTTCGTACTCGCTGCCCGAGTTCAATCTGGAAATGCCGTTTCGTCCGACCGAATTCACCCAGGTCAATCACGGCATCAATCGCATGCTGATTCGTCGTGCCGTGCGAATGCTGGGTGTTCAGGCAGGCGAGCGAATTGGCGATTTTTTTTGCGGCCTGGGCAATTTCAGTTTGCCCATCGCACGCCGGGGCGCGCAGGTGGTCGGTATTGAAGGCAGTCAGGCATTGGTTACCCGCGCGATCGAAAATGCCGATCGAAATGGTCTTGCCGAGCACAGCGAATTCCTGGTCGCGAATCTGTTCGAGATGACGCCGGAGCGTTATCTGGAACTCGGCGGATTCGACAAGCTGCTGATCGATCCGCCGCGCGATGGCGCAATCGAGCTGGTCAAGTCCCTGCCTGACGCAGGAACGCCGCTTCGCATTGTCTATGTGTCATGCAATCCGGCCACGCTGGCCAGGGATGCGGCAGTACTGGTGCATCAGAAAGGCTATCGCCTGGTCGCGGCCGGCGTTGCCAACATGTTTCCGCATACCGCGCATGTGGAGAGCATCGCGCTGTTCGAGCGATAGGGTAGGGCGGGCTGCTACACTGGCCCCGTTGCAACTCATCTGATTCCCGCTTGGATTCCATTCCCTTGGAGGCGCTGATCGGCGCCCTGGTCTTGCTGCTGGTGTTGTCGGCCTTTTTCTCGGGTTCTGAAACCAGCATGATGGCGGTGAATCGCTATCGCCTAAAAACACTGGCCAAATCCGGTCATCGCGGCGCGCATCTGGCGGAGAGACTGCTCGCCCAGACCGACAAGCTGCTGTCGGCAATTCTTATCGGCAACAATCTGGTCAACTCGGCTGCTGCCGCGCTGGTCACTGTCATCGTTTTTCGATTGTTCGGGGAGAGCGAACTGGCGCTCACTCTGGCGACCTTGCTGGTGACTTTTCTGATCCTCGTGTTTTCCGAGGTGACTCCGAAAGTCATCGGCGCGTCCTGGCCGGAACGACTGGCGCCAGTGATCAGCTTTCCGCTGACCTTTCTGGTCAAGTTGCTGCGGCCGGTGATCTGGTTCGTCAACCTGTTCGTGCAGGCGCAGTTGAAACTCTTCAGGCTGAAGCCAAGCGCGGCATCGGAGCACAGCATGGGCGTGGAAGAACTCCGTACATTGCTGGCTGAATCGGGTTCCTTTCTGCCCAGTCAGCATCGCAGCATATTGAGCAATCTGTTTGATCTGGAAGATGTGACGGTCGATGACGCAATGCTGCCGCGTGGTCAGATCGAGGCGATTGATCTGTCTGCCGAGCCTGAAGAAATCGTCCGCCAGCTCGGCACCAGCCATCATGCCCGTTTACCGGTTTATCAGGATGATCCGAACAACGTCATCGGCATGCTGCATGTGCGCCGCGCACTGGCGCGCTTGCAGGAAGAGGATTTTGATCCGGAGACTTTTCGCACATGGTTGCGCGAGCCCTATTACATTCCATCCGGCACGTCGCTTTACGCGCAACTGACCCAGTTTCAGGCAAATCGGCAGTCGCTTGGACTGGTTGTGGACGAATATGGCGAGCTGCTTGGATTGGTGACTGTTGAAGATATTCTTGAGGAAATCGTCGGTGAGTTCACCGCAGTGCTGCCCGGTGGACAGGTTGCCAGCAGCATGCAGTCGGACGGCAGTTATCTGGTCGATGGCGCGGCATCCTTGCGCGAACTGAACCGCAAGCTCAAGCTGCAGTTTCCCCTGGAGGGGCCGCGCACGCTCAATGGTTTAGTGCTGGAACATCTCGAAGCGATGCCGGAAGCGGGCATCAGCGTCCTGATTGCCGGTTATCCAGTCGAGGTCGTGCAGGTGCAGGAGCGCATGGTCAAGACGGCAAGAATCGCGCCGCGCCGCGCTCAGAGCTGAGCCCAGGCGGTCTCGCGGCAATTTCGCTTCCCTTTACATTTGACAGGGCGGGGGGCAATATCCTGCGGCGAATTGCCAGTAAAACAACGGAGTGTGGAGATTAATGGTCGCGGTGACTGTAGGTGCAAATTTGACAGGTCTTTGCCGGGCAATGGTGACCCAGGGCCTGTTGTCTCCCGAGGAAGGCGAGAATTTGCAAGGACAGACCCGCAGCTCGGGTGAAACTTTCATTGCAAGCCTGTTGCGTACCCGTCGCTTCAGGGCCGATCAGATTGCGGCATTCGCTTCCGTTACCTTTGGATTGCCTGTATTCAATCTTGATGCGCTTGACCCTGGCGTCATTCCCAAGGGGTCGGTAGACCCGAAACTGCTGACCAAGCATCGGGTTCTGCCCATCACGTTGCGCGGCAATCGCCTGTTTGTTGCGATTTCCGACCCGAGCAACCTGAAGGCTCTGGATGACATCAAGTTTCAGACCAGTCTCGCCGCCGAGCCCATCCTGGTCGAGGATGACAAACTCGGCCGCTGGCTCGAAAGCTATGGCGAGGTGACCGAAGACAGCATCCTCAAGACCATTGAAACAGAGGATCTGAACCTCGAATTCAGCGATGACGATGCCCAGAATGCCGCTGACACTGCGGCTGCGATAGATATCGAAGATGCTCCGGTCGTCAAGTACCTGCAAAAAATGTTGCTTGATGCGATCAACAGCGGCGCTTCCGACATTCACTTCGAGCCTTATGAAAAGAACTATCGCATTCGCTATCGTATGGACGGCATGTTGTACGACGTTGCACAGCCGCCGCTGGCGATCAAGGACAAGATCGCCTCGCGCATCAAGGTGATTTCCAAGCTGGATATCTCGGAAAAACGCGTGCCGCAGGATGGGCGCATGAAACTGGTGTTGTCGCGATCGAAGGCTGTGGATTTTCGGGTTTCCACGCTGCCGACGATTTATGGCGAGAAGATCGTCATGCGTATTCTCGATTCCACCTCGGCGACCATGGGCATCGAGAAACTGGGATACGAGCCTGACCAGCTGAAATTGCTGCTGGATGCCGTGCAACGGCCTTATGGCATGGTGCTGGTGACTGGCCCGACCGGTTCCGGCAAAACGGTTTCGCTATACGCGTGTCTGAATATTCTGAACAAACCCGACGTCAATATTTCCACCGTCGAAGACCCGGTTGAAATCCAGTTGCCCGGCATCAATCAGGTCAACGTCAACGAAAAGGCCGGCCTTGATTTTTCCGCCGCGATGAAAGCATTCCTGCGCCAGGATCCGGACATCATCATGGTCGGCGAGATCCGTGACCATGAAACCGGCGATATCGCCATCAAGGCTGCTCAGACAGGCCACATGGTGCTGTCAACACTGCATACCAATGATGCGCCTGCAACGCTGACCCGCCTCATCAATATGGGTATTCCGAGCTACAACGTGGCGGCCTCCGTGCAGTTGATCACGGCTCAGCGGCTTGGACGTCGACTATGCCCGAGTTGCAAGAAGCCGATCGACATTCCACCCGAAGCACTGCTTGCCGCCGGTTTCTCTGAAGCCGATCTGGACGGCTCATGGCAACCTTATGCGGCTGTAGGGTGCGATGCCTGCAAGCAAACCGGTTACAAAGGGCGGCTGGGTATCTATCAGGTCATGCCGGTGAGTGAGGCGATCAATCGCATCATTCTGAAAAATGGTTCCGCCACGGACATTGCTGAACAGGCCAGGCGCGATGGTGTTCTGAACTTGCGCGAGGCGGGTTTGCTCAAGGTAAAACAAGGCCACACCTCTCTCGAAGAAGTGCTGGCGGTGACCAACGAATAGTCCAGCCGAAAAGGATTAATACTTCATGGCATCGGACCGTGGTTCAGCCAGTTCCATCAAGCAAGTCCCCTTCACATGGGAGGGAACCGACAAGACCGGCAAGAAGATCAAGGGCGAAATTCTCGCTCCGGGTGAAGCCTTTGTCCGTCAGTCCTTGCGGCGGCAAGGCATCAATGTCGTCAAGGTCAGCAAGCAGGGCTTGTTCAGCCGCGGTGGCAAGATCACTACGAAGGACATCGCACTGTTCACTCGTCAACTCGCCACCATGCTGAAGGCCGGCGTACCGCTGTTGCAGGCATTCGATATTTCCGCGCGCAGCCACTCCAACCCCGCTTTGCAAAGATTGCTGGGCGAGATCAAGAGTGATGTGGAAACCGGTTCCAGCATGAGCGTGGCCTTCCGGAAATATCCAAAATACTTCGACGGGCTGTATTGCAATCTGGTTTATGCCGGTGAACAGGCCGGCATTCTCGATACCGTGCTGGATCGCATTGCGTCCTATCAGGAAAAGATGCTGGCCATCCAGGGCAAGATCAAATCGGCGTTGTTCTATCCAGCCATTGTTCTTACCGTCGCTTTCATTATTACGGCCGGCATCATGTTGTTCGTAATTCCGGCGTTCAAGGATTTGTATGGCAAGTCCGGTGCCGATCTGCCCGCGTTGACTTTATTGGTCATGACGATTTCAGATGCTTTCGTCAATTACTGGTATCTGATTTTCGGCGGCATTGGCAGCGCCGTTTTTGTCCTTCTGCGGGCATGGAAACAATCACCGGCATTCCGTAACAAGATGGATGTCGTAATTCTGAAAATTCCGGTTTTCGGCCCATTGATTGAAAAAGCCACGGTTTCCCGCTGGGCTCGTACATTTTCGTCCATGTTTTCAGCTGGCGTACCCATGGTCGAGGCGCTCGACTCGGTTGCCGGCGCCGCCGGCAACAACGTATTCATGGAAGCCACCATGAAGATCAAGACACAGGTCGCCACTGGATCAAGTCTGGCAGTCTGCCTTCAGAGCGCGGGGGTGTTTCCCAATATGCTGATCCAGATGGTTTCCATCGGAGAAGAATCCGGCGCGCTTGATTCCATGTTGTCCAAGGTCGCGGATTACTACGAACGTGAAGTGGATGATGCCGTTGCCGGAATCTCCAGTTTGATGGAGCCGTTCATCATGGTCATTCTGGGCACACTTATTGGCGGCATCGTGATCGCCATGTATCTGCCCATCTTCAAAATGGGGTCGGTGGTCTGATTCCCGATCTGGCAGCGGATTCTGTGCGATTCCCCTTGATCGAATTGCTGGCGGCTCAACCGGGTTTGTTTTTGGCGATTGCAGTTTTGCTCGGCTTGCTGGTGGGCAGTTTCCTGAATGTCGTGATCCATCGCCTGCCCCGTATGATGCAGCGCGAATGGAGCGAGCAATGTGCCTGGGCCGAGGGCAGGGCGGTCCCGGATATGCCTGCTTACAACCTGGTGATTCCGCGCTCAGCCTGTCCTGACTGTCAGCATCCCATCGCCTGGTACGAGAACATTCCGCTTATAAGCTGGCTTGCGCTGCGTGGCCGCTGTTCCGATTGTGGCGCACCGATATCCAGACGCTATCCGCTCGTTGAATTACTGACTGGTCTGCTGTTCGGATTTGCTGCTTGGCGCTGGGGTGCCGGCATGCAGGCAGTATTCATTTGGGGTTTGCTGGCCAGTCTGATTGCGTTGACTTTCATTGATCTGGATACCCAGCTACTGCCCGATAACATCACTTTGCCACTGCTTTGGGCAGGACTTCTGATCAATCTGAATGGTGTGTTCTGTTCCCTGGAAGAGGCTGTGATCGGTGCGGTGGCCGGTTATCTTTCTCTCTGGCTGGTATATCACCTGTTCAAATTGCTGACCGGAAAAGAGGGGATGGGGTTCGGCGACTTCAAATTGCTCGCTGCACTGGGAGCATGGCTAGGCTGGAAAATGTTGTTGCCCATAGTCCTTGCCGCCAGTTTTGCCGGCGCGATAGCGGGCATCGCCATGATCGTTCTTGCCGGCCGTGACCGTGCCCAGCCCATGCCGTTTGGCCCCTGGCTGGCATTGGGCGGGATGACTGCGCTGTTTTGGGGGGATGTCATCCTGCGGTTCTGGCTGGGAGGATGAGGGGTGAAAAGCGTCCGGCCTTACTGTGTAGGTTTGACTGGTGGAATCGGTAGTGGAAAAAGTGTCGTAGCGGACCTCTTCGCCCGATTTGGTGTGGAAGTCATTGATACCGACGCCATAGCGCACCAACTCACCGGGCCGGGCGGCTTGGCCATGGCCGATATCGTGGACGCTTTTGGCGCGAATATCGCATCCGATACGGGGGCGCTTGATCGCGCCGCAATGCGAGCCCGCGCGTTTGCCGAGCCGGATGTGCGGAAAAAGCTGGAACGGATTCTGCACCCGATGATTCGCGCGGAATCCATGCGCCGTCTGGCTCAAGTCACCCATCCCTATGTGCTGCTTGTCGTACCTCTGCTGATCGAAAGCCTGGATGCATACAGAGCCTTGATTGATCGAATTGCGGTCGTTGATTGCGAGGAATCACAACAGATCGAACGCGCCGCCGCTCGCTCCGGACTCCAGCTTGAACAGGTCAATGCGATCTTGTCGGCCCAGGCCAGTCGCGCGTCCAGACTGCACGTGGCCGACGATGTCATCGATAATCGGGGCGACTTGAATCACCTTGGAAAGCAAGTCGAGCAACTGCATGACAAGTATATGAAACACGCGGCAGGGGAATTCTGATCAACGCGTAACAATTCATTGCACTAAACCGGGGCAATCCTGCAAAATCGCTGCCCATTCAAGCTCTTGCGATGAATTTCTCATCCAACTCGTCGGATTGAACCGGTGACCGTTTACGAATTCCCACTCAGCGAGCGCATCCGCACCTGGTTGCGGTTGGAAGACTTGTTCGACAAAGCCCTGTTTTTTACCCGGGCGGAAGACCCGCGTTCGCATCATGCAGCTTTGCTGGGCATCTTCGAAATTGTCGATGTAACGACTCGCTCCGAGATGAAAAGCGAGTTGATTCAAGAGCTTGATCGTCAGAAATTCAGTCTGGAAGCGCTCCGCGCAAACCCGGCGGTTGACTCGATTCGCCTGAATGACGTCCTTGCCCGGATCACCTCGGCTTTGGCCGAAATCCATGCCATGACAGGCAAGATCGGCCAGCATGTGCGCGATAACGAATGGCTGGCCGGCATCAAGGGACGTGCCGGCATACCAGGTGGGGCATGCAGTTTTGACTTGCCGGTGTACCACTTCTGGTTGAGCCAGTCGGCCGAACGACGCAATGCCGATCTGATGGAGTGGCTGGGGCCGCTGTTGCCGCTAAAAAGCGCTGTTGATGTGGTATTGCGTATTCTGCGAGAGAGCGGCCATGTCAGTCAGCACACCGCCGTTCAGGGCATGTTTCAACTCATGCTGGGCGGCCGCACCGCCCATTTGTTGCGGGTCGCGCTGAATGCACCCTGTGCGCCGGAAGTCAGTGCCAACAAATATGCACTCAATATCCGCCTGCTGACCCCGGATACCGCCCAGAAGCCGCGACCCTGCGATCGCGATGTGGTGTTCGAACTAACCTTCTGCAATCTTTGATCAGTCCATCCTGGACAGATTCGTATTGCGCAGCAATTCGAGTCGAGCCGAAAGGGGTTCGGCCTGGGCCGAGAATTGAGCCCGGTACCGGCTGTCCAGCGGGTAAGCGGTAGGTAGTTTCATGGCCAGCGGGTTGCGTTGCGCGCCGTTGACCCGGAACTCGTAATGCAGATGCGGTCCGCTTGCCAAGCCGGTAGCGCCGACATAACCAATCACCTGACCCTGGCTGATTTTCGCGCCACGTTTGATGCCTTTGGCAAAACGTGAAAGGTGGCCGTAAGCAGTACTGTAAGGCGCCTGATGATTGAGCACGATCAGGTTGCCGTAGCCGCCCTGCTTGCCGACGAAGTTCACGACCGAATCGGAGACCGCGCGTACCGGAGTGCCGGTAGGGGCCGCATAGTCGACGCCCTTGTGGGCGCGCCAGATTTGCAGCACCGGATGCAATCGACCGGACGTGAAGCCGGATGAGATTCGGTCGAACGGCATGGGTGACTTCAGGAATGCCCGTTTCAGGCTTTGCCCGGCGCCGTTGTAATAGCCCTCACGACCTTGCGGATCCTTGAAATAGATTGCCCTGTAGGCCTGTTCCTGATTGATGAATTCCGCTGCCAGCAAACGGCCGGTTTTGATCAGCCTGCCATCGAAGTAGAACGCCTCGTAAATCACCGAAAAATGATCGCCGCGTCGCAAGTCCTTGTGGAAATCGATATCTCCAGAGAAAGCGTCTGCCATCTCGGAAGCGATTCTGTCCGGAATGTCGGCTGCGTCTGTAGCGCCGAACAGAGAGCCCTGGATCGAACCGGATCGCATGACCGGCCGCATTTCCGGCTGGATGGCCTGTTCCGTAATCTGGAAGCTGTCCTGAATTCGGCTTGCGCTGATCAGCGTGCTGTCTGAAACCATATAGCGCAGCAACATCAGACGCCCATCCTTGCTGACGCGCGCCAGGACGCCGCGACCCGGGATCAACCCGCCGATGGATTTTGTCTGGTGAGCGGCAGCGATGAACGCTTGCCGATCTTCGGTATTGATGCCCAGCTTTTGCAGCAAGCTGGACAGTGTTTCGCCCCGTCCGATCCGCTCCTCGCGCCAGAAATCGAATGTTCCGCTATCGTTGGCTTCCGCTGCCGGCAGTACGATTGCCTCCACCACGGTTTCCTGGCTGATGTTCTCGGTTGAAGTGCCGGGATCAATGCCGAAAGCAGCGACGACACCGAGGAGCGGCAGGGTAGCCAAGGCCAGAAAAATGCGTTTCTTAAGCGGGTTTAGCGCGAAATTCATTACGTGTGACTCCCAGAAAAGCTGCGCGAGGGTAACAGGATTGCGTATCGGCACAAAGAGCCGATTTCTTGATGGTTAAA
>CAMDGQ010000018.1 GCA_945897955.1 Tepidiphilus sp. J10
CGCTTCGGGAATCACCGTCAGCAGAATCGCGCCGAGTATCACGCCGGGAATATTGCCCATGCCGCCCAGCACGATCATGCACAGCACCAGAATCGATTCCCACAGATTGAAGCTTTCCGGGCTGATGAAGCCCTGGAACGCGGCGAACAAACCGCCGGCCAGGCCGCCGAAGGTCGCTCCCATCGCGAAGGCCAGCAATTTCATGTTGCGGGTATTGATGCCCATCGCGGCGGCCGCGATTTCGTCCTCGCGGATCGCAGCCCAGGCACGGCCGACACGCGAATCCTGCAGGCGCAACGCGACGAAGATGGCGAACAGCGTGAAAGCGAGGAACAGGTAGTAATAGAAGTAGGTCGGCGGCAGCGACATGCCGAACAGTTGCAGCGGTTTGCCGAACGAAAAGCCGGCGACGCTGACCGGGTCGATCAGGTTCATGCCCTGCGGGCCGTTGGTCAGATTGAACGGCGCGTTCAGATTGTTCATGAAGATGCGGATGATCTCGCCAAAACCGAGGGTGACGATGGCCAGGTAATCACCGCGCAGGCGCAGGGTAGGCGCGCCGAGCAGCACGCCGAACAGGCCGGCCAGCATCGCGCCGATCGGCAGTACCAGCCAGAACGGCAGATGCAGGCCGAAATGCGGGCTGGCCAGCCAGGCATAGAGATAGGCGCCGAGAGCGTAGAACGCGATGTAACCCAGATCGAGCAGGCCGGCGTAGCCGACCACGATGTTCAGGCCGATCGCCAGCAAGACATAGAGCAGCACGAAATCGAGCACCCGCACCCAGGAATTGCCCAGGCCGAAGCCCATCAGGAAGGGCAGCGCCGCGAGCAGCACGGCCAGCAGGAGAGCGGTCAGTCGCGGCCGCCGGCGTAAACCCTCAAGCACGATTCGCCACCCGCTCGCCAAGCAGGCCGGACGGCCGGAACACCAGCACGCCAATCAGCACGAAGAACGCGAACACATCCTGATAATGGCTGCCCAGGAAACCCCCGGTGATGTCGCCGATATAACCAGCGCCGAGCGCCTCGATGACCCCGAGCAGCAAACCGCCCAGCATCGCCCCGGCGATGTTGCCGATGCCGCCCAGCACCGCCGCCGAAAAGGCCTTCAAGCCGAGCATGAAACCCATGTAGTAATGCGCCAGCCCGTAATACGCGCTGACCATGACACCGGCGATGGCCGCGATCGCGGCGCCGATAATGAAGGTGGCGGAAATCACCCGATCCACATTCACCCCCATCAGTTCGGCGACTTCCTTCGATTGCGCCGTCGCGCGCATGGCGCGGCCGAGACGGGTGCGTTCGACCAGCAGCCAGAGCCCGGCCATGATGGTAAATGCCAGCACCACGATGCTGATCTGCAGCAGGCTGACATGCGCGCCGAGGAACTCGTATCGGGTCGTCGGCAGAATCTCCGGGAAGGACACGTACTGGCGGCCCCAGATCAGCATCGCCAGATTCTGCAGAATGATCGACACGCCGATCGCGGTGATCAGCGGCGCCAGGCGCGGCGCCTTGCGCAACGGCCGATAGGCGATCTTCTCGATGCCGAAGGCGAGCAACATGCAGGCCGGGATCGCGACCAGGATGCCGCCCAGCACGACCAGGATGCCGGGCAGATCAGGCGCGACGCCGACCAGGATGCCGATTACCGTCAACGCCACCATCGCGCCGATCATGGTCACCTCGCCATGCGCGAAGTTGATCAGCTCCAGGATGCCGTAAACCATGGTGTAGCCCAAAGCCACCAGGGCATAGATGCTGCCCAGCACGAGGCCGTTGACGAGCTGTTGGGTGAAGATATCCATTTGTTCCGCGCAAGTGGCGATCTGCCACTCGCCACTAGCAGGATCAGTTGACCGTTTCCAGCACCTGCCAGGCGCCGCCCTTGACCTCGTACAAGGTCACCGCGCCACCCGTCGTATCACCCTTGTCATCGAACTTGACCGGTCCGCTGACGCCTTGCAGGTCGGTTTTCGGCAACTCGGCCAGCACTTTCGCCGGTTCGGCGGAACCCGCGCGCTTCATGGCATCGACCAACGCGTACACGGCATCGTAGGCATAGGGCGCATAAACCTGGATCACGCCGTACTTGGCTTCGAACTTCTTGCGGAATTCCGGGCCGCCGGGCATCGAGTCGATCGGCAGGCCGGGTGAGGAGGCCACCACGCCCTCGGCGTCGCTGCCGGCCAGTTTGACGAAGTTGACGTTCTGCAGACCATCGCCGCCAAGCAGCCTGGCGGTCAGGCCGAGACTCTTCATCTGCTTGGCCATCGGGCCGCCCTGCGGGTCCATGCCGCCGAAGAAAATCAGATCCGGCGCCTTGCCCTTGATGCTGGTCAGAATGGCGCTGAAATCTGTGGCGCGGTCGTTGGTGAATTCGCGCGCGACGATCTCGCCGCCGGCCGCCCTGGCCGCCTTCTCGAACTCATCGGCGAGACCCTGGCCGTAGGCGGTGCGGTCGTCGATGATGGCGATCTTTTTCGCCGCCAGCTTGCTCACCGCGAACTGGCCCAGCGCCTTCCCCTGCTGCGCGTCGTTGGCCATGACCCGATACGCGGTCTTGTAGCCCTGCGCGGTATAGGCCACGGCGGTGGCGGAAGGGGAAATCTGCGGAATGCCGGCGTCGTGGTAAATCTTCGAGGCCGGGATGGTGGTGCCCGAATTCAGATGCCCGATCACCGCCACCACGCCGGCATCGACCAGTTTCTGCGCAACGATGGTGGCGGTCTTGGGTTCGGCCTGATCGTCCTCGCCAAGCAGTTCCAGCTTCACCTTCCTGCCGCCCAGTTCCAGGCCCTTGGCGTTGATTTCATCCACTGCCAGGCGGGCGCCGTTTTCATTGTCCTTGCCGATATGGGTTTGCGGACCGGTGAGTGGTGCGACCGAACCGATTTTGATGACATCACCGCCAGCGGTTTCCTTTTTGCCGCAACCGCCAACCGACACCGCCAGCGCCAACACCAGCGCGGGCACTAAGATCATGCTGGATTTCATCTGAACAACCTCGCAAAGCCTGGAAACCCGGCGGTTTATATCACACCGCACCCGGTCGCCGAACCATAAAAAAAGCCGCGCGAATTTGCACTCGCGCGGCTTTTCGCTGCCTGGAAACAGGACTTACAGGGAGAGAACCCAGTCAGCCAGTTTCTTGGCGTTGTCGTCGGAAACCTGCGGATGCGGGGGCATCGGAACCGGACCCCATACGCCCTTGCCGCCCTTCTTGATCACGGTAACGATGTGATCGGCAGCCTTGGCGTCGCCCTTGTACTTCTTGGCGACGTCCTGGAACGACGGGCCGACAACCTTCTTGGCGACCTGGTGGCAGCTCATGCAGGCGCTTTTCTGGGCCAGAGCCTGATCAGCGGAAGCAACGCCGGCACCCATGGCGAGAACAGCAGCAGCAGCGATTACGATAGCTTTCATATGTGAATCTCCTTTTTTGGTAAATCCCCGGGGGGAGTAAGGCAACTTTCGTTGCGCGGCGGATGTTACTGGACCACCTGTTTGCTGAAAATAGCCGGCAGATCAGTAAACAAGACTATTTCAGGCAGGCATCTAACGTCATCGCAAATCGTTGCGTTGACGCCGTTTTGAGAGGTTTTATGCAAATGGTAGTAATGACCCGGGCGCCACTGGTTGATTTGAACAACAGGTTTTTCACATGCGCGTCATTCTGCCTGGCTCGCCACATCAAGGATGGTCATCGGCAATGCACGCGAGGCGCCGAGATGATTGGCCAGTCGAACCTTGATTTGCGGGTGTTGCGCGCGAAACAGCTCGATCGCCTCCGGAATATCGTTCGCCACATGCGTCCCGGCAGCTAGAAAATACGGGAACACGATGATTTCTCTTGCCCCGGCCGCAACGCATTGCGCCAGGCCTTGCGGAATCGAGGGCTCGGCCAGTTCGAGGAACGCGACCTCAACCTGGTCGATGCCGGGTTCGCGCAGTTCACGGACGCGTTCACCGAGGAAGCGCACTTCGTCGTTCGAAGCCTGACGACGGCTGCCATGTGCAACGATGAGCAGGTGTCTATGGGTTATGCCTGGGGCATCCAGTTCGGGGCTCTCCATCTTGACGCTCAATTGATGCTGCCAGTGTTGGGGTTGTCGGCCATGTCGTCGAAGATTTGCTTCAACCCGGCAGACTGCACACCGCCATGCACTTCGGTTTCCAGGTATTCCTGCTTGTTGGCTTCAGACTCGAAATAGATTTTCAGCATCCCCGCACCCTGGCCTTCGATAACGAATGGCGCATCGGCAAGGTTGGTGACATCGTTCAGGGTAATCGGATCGCGGGTAAAGGTGATCATGGCAAACTCCTTTCAGGGGTAGAAGGACAGACGGGCAATAGACACGTCCACCGGCATCTCACGGCCGATGGCAACCACCCCGAGCCGCCGCAGGCTGCCGAGGTCCAACACTTGCTCAATGCGGTGCGGCTCGAACGCCGCGAACGGCAGCCGCAGGCTTTGCCAGCGCGGCCGGGCTTGAAAAGAAGCGCGATACGACTGCCAGACAATGCGGGTGTCGTCGCTGCGCAGATGCAGGTTGTAGTTTTCATCGTTGCCGTATATCTCGATTGCGACGCCGGCATAGCCGCGCGCATCAAGCCGGCCCTGTTTGTCCAGATTCAGGCTGGCCTGCACGAAGCCACCGTTGTTCCGTCGGCTCACCCTGCCCTTCAAGCGCAGGCAGGCGCGTCCCTCAATCCGATCCGAGTGCAATTGCGCATCGGAGAGTCCTCCCATCACCGCATCGGTCACCACACGCCAACTGTCGCCGTTGCTGGCTTGGCATGTGTCGCTGCTACGGTCATCGAGAATCAGTTCAAGCCCATCCGCCATGGTTGACCTCATGGTTTCGCGACCGGCTCGTGCCGGTGACTGACATGGACCAGGTTATCGAGATTGAATCCGGCTTCGCGCGCCGTCTGCAGCAGCGGCTCCAGCACCGTACCCGGCAGGGTCGGCGTGCGCGCCAGAATCCATAAATATTCGTGGTTCGGACCGCTCACCATCGCCCAGCGATAGTCCGTATCCAGCGCCATGACGTGATAGCCGCCAAAAAAGGGGCCGAAAAAGCTGACTTTCAAGCTCGCCGTATCAGGTGAGGCAATGAAGTACGCGCGTCCTTTTGCATCTCGCCAGCCCTGTTTGATCGGATCGTAGCCCATGTTCAACACGTCAATGCCGCCATCCTCCCGGCGCTGGTAGTTGGCCGTGACATCGGTCAACCCGCGTTCGAATCCGTGGTCGAGACGAACAATCTCATACCAGCGCCCCAGATATCGCTCTGCCTGGAACCCCTGGACCGGCCGCACGCCTTCGGGAACGCCGGTACAGCCGACCAGCAGCGGCACAGCGAGCAGCGCCGCCAGCAAAAGACTTCGAGTGAACACCATTCGTAGCATCGAATCAGATCATGCGAATGGTTTTCTTGCGCGCATCGAGCAGTTCATGCAGCGATTTCAGCAAGCGTTTGTCATCCGGCGCCACCGCAGACTCGAAGCTCATCACGCGTGTGCCTGTGTGGTCGATCAGATACTTGTGGAAATTCCAACTCGGCTTTTTGCTCGTGCGCCGCTCCAGTTCCGCATAGAACGCATTGCGCTGCTCACCAACGACGTGGGATTTCGCCAGCATCGGGAACTCGACGCTGTAGGTCAGCCGGCAAAAATCCGCAATCTGCTTGCTGTTTCCAGGCTCCTGACCACCGAAGTCATTCGACGGGAAACCCAGTACGACCAAGCCTTGCTCGCGATATTTGCGATTCAGCGCCTCCAGCCCGCCGTACTGATTGGTATAGCCGCAGAAGCTGGCGGTATTGACCACCAGGATCACCTTGCCCTGATACTGGCACAGATCCTGGGGCTGGTTTTTTTGCAGGCTCGGGAAGCTATGGCGCAGCAAATCCGGGCAATCGCTGGCCGCCGCATGCGTGCTCCACATCATGGCCAACAGCAGCAGCGTGCCGAAAAGCGCAATTACCGGCGCCGGCAACGGTATGGACAATTGGCGAATTTTCATGATTTTGTCCTGGACAATATTGGAGTTAGTCGTAACATAGATGGACAAAACCACTTTGTCAATCGACTTGTCCAGGACAGGATTCATGAATCAACCCGCCCGCTCAGCGCTCTCGATCAGTGCCGTGGAACGCGAAACCGGCCTTTCCAAAGACGTTCTGCGCAAATGGGAAACCCGTTACGGCTTCCCCGTGCCCATGCGCGACACTCAGGGCGAACGCGCCTATCCGCCCGAACAGGTCGAACGCCTGCGCCTGATGAAGCGCCTGATGGACGCCGGCATGAGGCCCTCGCGCCTGGTAACCGAGAGCGATGCGGCACTACAGGCGCTGACCCGGCAAGTCCCGGCCGGAGCAGCCACAGCCAGTGCCGAGATGATGGCCAGCGTGACGCTGGATATGCTGCGCAAGCAGGACCCGGAGGGCATGCGAAAAATTCTTCAACTGGAATTGCTGCGCTGCGGTGTCGAGCGTTTTGTCCTGGACGCGCTGGCGCCGATGAATCGTGCGGTCGGCGAAGCCTGGGCGCGCGGCGAGCTGAACATCCACGAGGAACACGTTTACACCGAGGCCGTGCAATGGCTGCTGCGCGACATCATCGCCAAGCTATCCGATGCACGCGGCAGTCCGCGCGTCCTGTTGACCACGTTGCCGGAGGAACAACACGGCCTCGGCATTCTGATGCTCGCGGCCCTGCTCGCGCTGCGCGGCGCCTACTGCATATCCCTCGGCACGCAGACACCGGTGCAAGACATTCTCCAGGCCGCCCTGGCGCACAACATCGACATCGTGGCGCTGTCCTTCAGCAACGCCTACCCGCAACGCCGCATCCTGCCGGCACTGGCCGAACTGCGCGAGCGCCTGCCGGAAAATCGTGAAGTCTGGTCCGGCGGCGCCGGCAGCGCCCGTTTGAATTCAGCCCCCGCCGGAACGCATCTGATTCCGGAACTGGAACAGGCGTTGAAAGCGCTGATGAACTGGCGCGGCGCGCGTTGAACCTTGCCCCCACCCACGCGCTGAGCGTGGGCTTAAGGGGCTGCGCGGGACATACCAGAAAATTGCCGGCAATGGATCTGGAGTAATTCCAGACCGGGAAAGCGGCATCAGGCTGCGGACAATTCGCCGAACCGGCTCGTATCTATGATCCGTACGCGGGCGCCGCGGACGTGTATGACGCCATCGCGCTCGAGGCCGCGCAATACCCGAGAGAAAGTCTCCGGTGTGATGCTCAGGCTGGCGGCGATATCCTGTTTCAGGGCAGGGAATTCGTGGACCCACTCGTCCTGGTCGGCATTCTTTTCACTGTGATGGCGCAGGTAACAGAGCACGCGATCGACGCTGGAGCGGAGATGGCACATCTCCGCATCCCGGATCATGTTCAGCAACCCCTGGCTGACATTGGCCATGGCGTTGAGCGACAGAGCGGCATTGCGCCGCATTTCCTGCAGCAACAGCGACTTCTCAACGATCAGAAGATGGCTGTCGCGCACCGCTTGCAGCGTCGCCGGACTGGGCTGGTCGAGCAACGCCTGCGCTTCGCCGAAGCTGTCCTCGCGGCGATAGATGGCAAGTACCTTGGCGACGCCATCGCGGGAGGAAATGCTGAGCTTGAGTTGACCGCTGACCACGATGCAGACGAATTCGAGCGGCATGCCCTGGCGCGCAACAACATCGCCGCGCTGCACCGAAACCTGACAGGCCCCCACGGCCAGCCGCTTGATTTCCGCGCGCGGCACTGCCTTGAAATAACGCAAACGCCGCATGACCTCGGCAACATGGTCGTTTTCGAACGTGAGGGTTTGCATGACGAGTCCACCTTAGCTGGCCCGGCCATGAAGCTGGCGGGGATGATTCAAGTGTATTGATACAAGAACCATGCCACCGCACTAACTGTGTTAAATCAAAGAGTTAAAAACTTTTACTCGCCCTGGCATGCCATATTGACAAATACGCTTGCCAATATGGCATGCCAGGGCTTGACGCCTTTGCTTACCGGCGCGAAGTAAAAACGCTTTCAGTTAGACTTGGCGCCCCCTCCGACGAAGCCACTGTCATGCGCGCCTCTCCGTCCGCTGGCATGAAACGCAGCCTCGACACCTACATCTTCGCCATCTTCGCGCTGACCTTGTGCGCGGTGCTGGCCGTTGGCGGCGCTTCCTTGTTCATGGTCAACCGGATGATGGAAAAGACTTACGCAATCGAGGCGGAAAGTCGCAATGTCGATTTCATCAATCACCTGCACAACAAGACCTACAGCTTGATGCTTGCCGTCCAGCATTTCGTGGCCAGACCCGATGAACCCCACTTTCAGCACGCGCTGGCGCTGAGCCGGGAAATTGATGGCGACCTGGTCAGATACCTGCAACAAGAGGCGGAATCGGCCTATCCGGAAAGCGCGCGGGAAATCGGCCTGCTGCATCGCTTTCGCGACAGCGTGCGCAAGCAGCGCGAGACCATTGCCGCTTTCGAGGCCTTGGGCACCAACGCCGGACAACTCAGCCAGCCAGCAATGGCACTGGAGAAGAACGCCGAGTCGATCCAGCTGCTGGCCAGGGAAATAAACCGCCTGCACTTCGAGATCATCAGCCGCAAGGTCGCCATCACGCGCGACAGCATGTCGTTCGTCGCGATGCTCTACGCGCTGTTCTCCGGCCTTGGCCTCGCCCTGGTCTATGCCGGCTACCGTCTGCACTCCCGCTATATCGTCGAGCCGATCAAGTACCTGGCGAACTGCACCGGCAAAGTCGCGGCCGGTGATCTCTGCGCGCGCGCGCTTAGCGATTCGCAAACCGAGATCGGCGTGCTCTATCGCGCCTTCAACGACATGGTCGAAACCCTCCAGTCGCATGAGGAAAAACTGCTGAAATTCAATCGGGAACTGGAACAGCGCGTGCTGGAACGCACCCAGGAACTGGAAGCAGCCCAGGCCAGGCTTATGCGCATGGAAAAAGCGGCCATGCTGGGACAGATCGCGACCAGCGTGAACCATGAAATCCGCACGCCCCTCAACGCGCTGTACCTGAACCTGCAAATTATCGGCAAGCGCCTCGAACAAGGCGACGGCGACGGCAAGTCGCTGCGCGAAGGTATCGGCGCAAGACTGGCGGTGATCGATCGCGAAGTCGCGCGGATCAGCGACATCCTGGAGGAGTTCGTGCTGTTTGCGCGCATCGCAGCGCCCCGATTTGGCGACTGCGCGCTCAACGATATCGTCCGCCATGTCGCGGAACTGCTGACTCCGCGCGCCGAGCAGGCCGGCGTCGACCTGCGCCTCGCGCTCGCCGCCAGCGAACCGCATCTGGACGCCGACGAGAACAAGCTGACCCAGGTGCTGGTCAATCTCGGTGTCAACGCGCTACATGCAATGCCGGGGGGCGGCACACTGAGCATCGCGACGGACGACCTTGGCGACGCGGTCGACATCACCGTATCCGATACCGGCGTCGGCATCGCCGAAGCGGATATCACCAGCATCTTTCTGCCTTTCTTCAGCAAGAAGGAATCGGGCCTCGGTTTCGGCCTCGCCATCGCGCAGCGCATCATTGAGGATCACGCCGGCCATATCGTTTGCCGCAGCCAGTCCGGCGCGGGCGCCACTTTCGTCGCGCGATTGCCAAAGTCGCATGCTGTCTAGAAAGGAACGCAACATGAGCGCATCGCTGCTGATTGTCGATGACGACAAGCTGACCCGCGACACGCTGGCGGACGCCCTGGCGGATGACTACAGAACCTACACCGCAGCCAATGGCGCGGCAGCCTTGTCCATGCTGCAAGCCGGCGACTTCGACATAGTGCTGTCGGATCTGATGATGCCCGGCCTGAGCGGACTGGAGCTGATGGAAAAAATCAGTCAGCTCGCCAACCGGCCGGAGGTCATTTTCATCACCGGCCACGCCACCGTCGAATCGGCGGTGGAGGCGATGAAGCTGGGCGCGGCCGATTACATCACCAAGCCGGTGCGACTGGACCGGCTGTGCATGCTGTTGCAGAAAACCCTGGAAACACGTCGACTGCGCGAGGAGAACACGCGCCTGAAGAGCCGGATTCGGGAAGACAACGCCCGCGTCGGCCTGGTTGGCGCCTCGCCCGTGCTGATGAAGGCGCTCGACCATGCCAGGCAGGTCGCCGATACCGATGCCAGCGTGCTGATCGAAGGCGAAAGCGGCACCGGCAAGGAAGCCATCGCCAATTTCATTCATTACCAGAGCCACCGCTGCGCCGCACCGTTCATCAAGGTCAACTGCGCCGCGTTCGCCGAGGGGCTGCTCGAATCCGAACTCTTCGGCCATGAACGCGGCGCCTTCACCGGCGCGGTCGCGACCAAGAAGGGTCGCTTCGAGCTGGCGGATGGCGGCACGCTGTTTCTCGATGAGGTGGGCGACCTGCCCGCCGCCGCCCAGGTCAAGCTATTGCGCTTCCTGCAGGAGAAGGCTTTCGAGCGCGTCGGCGGCAACAAAACCTACAAGGTGGATGTGCGCATCGTCGCAGCCACCAACCGCAATCTGCGCGATCTCGTGCGCGACGGCGCTTTTCGCGAAGACCTGTATTACCGCCTGCGCGTGGTCAGCATCCTGGCGCCGCCGCTACGCGAGCGTAACGAGGACATCGACCCCCTGGTCCGCCATTTCCTGCGCCACTTTGGCGACATCCATAGCCGGCCGGTCGTCGCCATCACCAACGAGGCGCTCACGGCAATCAAAACGCATGCCTGGCCGGGCAACGTGCGCGAGCTGATGCACTGCGTCGAAAGCATGGTGGTGATGGCGCGTGGCTATACGCTGACGCCCGCCGACCTGCCGGAATACCTCGTGTTTGATGAAGCCAGCGGCCCGCCCGCCAATGCCGATAGCGGCATCATGGCCCAAATGGAGCGGCAAGCCATCGCGGATGCGCTGCGCCAGACCAACGGCAACAAGGTCGAGGCGGCGCGCCTGCTGGGCATCGGATTGCGCACGCTGTACCGCAAGATCGACAAGTGGCGGCTGTGAAGCAACCGCAACTGGCTCCAATCACTGGCCTCGCAAGCGCCCGGGCAAAGTTGCCGCCAAACCGGCATCGCCCAGCAGTTCGGTGTCGGCATGGGCGTAGGCCGGACTGCAGCAGCAGAGCATTCGGAGCGGTTCCTCACCGAGCGTCTCGACGCAGTGCGGCGTCCCCGGCGGAATCAGCACGGTATCGCCTGGCTCAATTTCGAACCGGGTCTCGCCCAGGACCATGTGACCACGGCCGCTGATGATGTGATAAAGCTCTTCGCTGACCGCGTGCAGATGCAGCCTTGTGCTTGCGCCCGGCTGGATGGTGGCTTCAGCCAGACTCTGGTTCTTGTTGCCATGCTGCGCGGGATGCAGCAGTTCGCGGATCTCGGAGCCATCACGGGTAATGTAGGCGGCAATCTCCGCGTAGCGGGTTTTCATCGCCATGACGCGGCCGCCTAATCGCCGAAGCTCGTTCCCACGCCACGCGCGCTGTCCACCCAGGGATGGTCGGGCGGCACGGTCTTGACCTGGCCGGCGACTTCTTCCAGCGCCACCGGCGCGCTCGTTTCACCGCGCGCGGCGATCATGAAGCCGTATTGCTTGCGTTCAATCAGATCGGCTGCGGCGGTGCCCAGGCGGGTAGCAAGCAGGCGGTCGGCGGCCGATGGCGTGCCGCCGCGTTGCAGGTGGCCGAGGATGGTCGGTCGCGCTTCCAGGCCGGTGAGCAATTCAAGCTGGCGTGCAAGGGTCAGCGTGCGCTCGGCATAGACCAGCTCAGGCTCGACCACCGGTTCTTTCGATTTTTTGTCCTTTTTCTTCGCGGCGGCGGCCTGCTGCGCGACGTATTCCTGTTGCGAAATGGCACCCTCGGCGACGGCGACGATGCTGAACGGCTTGCCTTTGCGCTTGCGCGTCTTGATCGCGTCAGCCACCGCTTCCACGTCGTAGGGAATTTCCGGAATCAGGATCACGTCGGCGCCACCGCTGATGCCGGCGCCCAGGGCCAGCCAGCCGGCGCGATGGCCCATGATCTCGACCACGATGATGCGGTGATGGCTGTGCGCGGTGCTGTGCAGACGGTCGATGGCGTCAGTGGCGATGCCGAGCGCGGTATCGAAGCCGAATGTGGTGTCGGTCAGCGCGACATCATTGTCGATGGTCTTCGGCAGGGTGACCACATTGAGGCCGGCCTGGTGCAGGCGCAGCGCGTTTTTCATGGTGCCGCCGCCGCCCAGGCAGACCAGGCAGTCGAGTCCGTTGGCGTGATAATTGGCGACGATGGTCTCGGTCATGTCGAGCACCTTGCCGTTTACCGGCATCTTGTGCGGCTTGTCGCGGCTGGTACCGAGAATGGTGCCGCCCAGCGTCAGGATGCCGGAAAGCGCCTCGCCTTCCAGCGCCATGGTGCGGTTTTCCATGAGTCCGCGAAAACCGTCGCGGAATCCGATGATGTGCATGCCGTAATGCGACAGACAGGCCTTGCCGACGCCGCGTATTGCCGCGTTGAGGCCGGGCGTATCGCCGCCGGAAGTGAGAATGCCGATGGATTGGGTCATGGCCTTATCTAGGTCGGGATGAAAAAAGTGCGTTCGATTGTCGTGTTCGCGGGCGGTGGAATCCAGCTTAACCTGTCGCTTCTACAATCACCGTCACCGATCACCTTCGACTGTGCATCACACCGACATGGCAAGCGGCCCCCTCCCACCCGATACATGCTGGGCGCGCGGATTTCCAGCACTGGAAAACCCGAACGCGCGCGGTCTCATACTCGGCAGCATGCCCGGGGTCGCATCGTTGCGCGCCGGTCGGTATTACGCGCATCCGCGCAACCAGTTCTGGCCGATCATGGGCGAACTGCTGGCAATCGATCTGGTCGGCATGGATTACTCGTTGCGCATGCAGGCACTGAGTGCAAGCGGTTACGCGTTGTGGGATGTGCTGCAATCCTGTCGGCGTCGGGGCAGCCTGGATGCGGACATCAGCACCGATTCGCTCGTCGTCAACGATTTCAAAACGTTTTTTCAACGTCATCCGGCAATCACCCATATCTACTTCAACGGCGCCGCAGCGGAGCGGCTTTTCCGGCGCCATGTGGCGCCGCCTCCGGACTGCCGTTGCCTGCGCCTGCCTTCGACCAGCCCGGCGCACGCAGCGCTTGATTATTCCGTCAAACTGGCAGCCTGGCGCAGCGTTCTCGACTGCGCGCAAAGGCAAACTCGATCAAACTTCAGCCCGCACCACTCAGCAGAAAAGGTCACGCCTTGATGGAAGCCGATCAACGTATTCAAGCGATTCTCGCCAGCGGCATCAAGATTCCGCCGATGCCGGAGATGTACCTTCGCCTGAACACCCTGCTGCGCGATCCGGATGCCGGCCCGATGGAACTGGCCGCCTTGATTCGCGATGACGGCGCTCTCAGCGGAGCGGTATTTCGGGTCGTTGGCTCGCCTGTGTTCGGCCTGCACACGAAAGTCGACTCCTTGACCCGCGCGATATCCCTGCTCGGAATGCGCAACACGGCAGCGCTGCTGCGCAGCGAGGCTCTGCGCGCAGCGCTGGGCGACCCGCGCCACGCCAGGGCCTTGCAGCAGTTGTGGAATCGCGGCTCCGAGATCGCCGCGCTTTGTGTCCTTGCCGCCAGAACCGCCGGCACGCGAGGCATCAGCCTGGATGCCGCCTACATGCTGGGCATGTTTCACGACTGCGGGCTGGCGCTGCTGTGCAAACGCTTTCCTGCTTACGCCGAAGCCCTGGGCGAATCGGAATCCTGGCCGGACATCCTCGAACTGGATCGCGAACACCAGCTCAGCCATGCCGTACTGGGACAAATGGTGGCCAAGAACTGGGCGTTGACCGATGAACTGGTGCTGGCGATTCGGCATCACCATGACCCGGATGCGGGAGCCTTGCACGATGAAGGCCTCAAACTCACTGCCGTACTGAACCTGGCGATACATGTTCACAACCAGGCAAACGGCCTGGACGACTCGGCGTGGACGACACTGTTGCGCAGCGAGTCCGCGCGCCGCCTGAACCTTGATGCCGACGCGCTGGACGCGTGGGAAGCGAAAATGCGGTCTGACGACGCTTTTCCGGCAAGCAGGACGATTGCCCCTCAATGCTCGAATGCGTCCGGCTGAAGCCGCCATCGCCCCTCTTTCCTTCAACCCGGCCTGTCATGAAAACCCTGCACCTGAACGCCGACCAACTCGAACTCGGTTTCGACCAGACCCTCAAACTTGCCAACGCGGCCGCCGATCATGTGCTGGCAAAACAGGGCGGCGCAATGCTGCTGTCGTTTTATGACCGCGATCGCAATCTGGAGTCGCCGCATGGCGTTTCCGAATGCCACTTCCAATGTGCGATACCCGGCTGGCAGGACTATGCCGAGAATCGCGGCGGTGCTTTGATGGTGAACTTCGAGCAGGGCCGTTTCGTGTTCTGCTACCGACCGCTGGACTTCGAAACATGAGATTCGGCCCTCTGCTGCTGTTGATGCTGTCGTGCGCGGCGCTGCCCGCGTTTGCCTGGGAGGCGAAGCCGCTGCGCGAAGTCGCCCTCTATCCCGAACGCAGTGCGCAAGCACAGGTGCTCAGCCTGAACGAAAGCAGGATCGCCTCGGAGCTGGCCGCCCGCATCGTCAGGCTGGCGGTCGAGCCAGGCCAGCGTATTGCGCGTGGCGCGCTGATCGCACAACTCGATTGCCGCGATTACGACCTGGCCGGCGAACGCGCCAGTGCGGCCAAAGCCGCCAGCGCGGCGCGCGCCCGACTGGCCGATCTGCAATATTCCCGCACGCAAAAACTGGCCGCCGAGGGTTTCGTCAGCAAGGAAGCGCTCGACAGCCGCGCCGCCGAACTCGAAGTCGCACGCGCCGACGTGGCGGTCAACGCGGCAGCGCTGAACACGGCGCGCGCGGCGCAGGGAAAATGCGCCGTGCGCGCACCTTTCCCGGCCATCGTGCTGGAAAGACTGGCGCAGGAAGGCGAAATGGCGCAATCCGGCACACCTTTGCTCAGCCTGCTCGACACTTCGAGCATCGAGGTACGCGCCGAGGTTCAGGCAGACGACGCCGTCAGCCTGAAGTCCGCATCCAGGATCGACTTTGTCGACAGCGCGGGGCGTTATCCGCTGCGCCTGGTGCGTCTGTCGCCCGCGCTCACGAAGAACAGCCGTCTGGCCGAGGCACGCCTGCGCTTCACCACCGCAGCAGCCGCCGCACCCGGCAGCAGCGCGCGCGTGTTCTGGCAAAGTCGGGAAATGCATGTACCGGCGCAACTGCTGGCGCGCCGGCAAGGTCGGCTCGGCGTTTTCGTCGCGACCGACAAGACCGCACGCTTCCATGTCCTGCCCGGCGCGCAGGAGGGACGCCCGGCGAAAGCTACGGGCTTGCTTCCGGACAGCCGCATCGTGGTGCGCGGGCTGGGCGAACTCTGATCCGCATGCGCTTCTACCAGGCTCTGATCCGCAACCATCCGCTTGCCAACATCACGTTCATCGTGGTGCTGCTGATGGGCGTGCTGGCTTATCTGAACATGCCGCGCGAGCAGGATCCCGAAATCAACTTCAACTGGCTGGTGGTCACCGCCGTGCTGCCAGGCGCAGCCGCCGAAGACGTGGAGAAGAAGGTGACGCAGCCGCTGGAGGAAGCCGTCGCCAAGATCGGCGACATCCGGTTCATTTCCAGCGTCAGCCGCGAGAGCGTCGCAACGGTGCTGGTTCGCTTCCGCGACATTCCGGCCGCGCTGTTCGACAAGCGCGTCACCGATCTGCGCCGGGAAGTTCAGGCTGCTGCCAGCCGCGAACTGCCGCCGGAAGTCGATGATCCATTCGTGCAGGAAATCACCACCAATAACGGCTTTCCCAGCGCCATGCTGCTGTTGCAGGGCCCGGCCAACGACGAAGCGCTACGCGCCGCCGCGCGCCGGATCAAGGTCGATCTGGAACGCATGAACGGCGTCGACAGCGTGTTCGCCACCGGCCTGTCCGACCCGGAGCTGCGCATCACCTTCGACCCGCAGGCCGTCGCAGCGCGCGGCCTGACCGCCGCCGACGTGGCCGATTCGGTAGCGCACTGGTTTCAGGACACTCCAGCCGGACGCGCCCGCGTCGGTGACGAGGAATGGTTGCTGCGCGTGTTCGGCCAGGAAGTCTCGCCGGACCATCTCGCCCGCCTGACCGTGTTTTCCGCCGCCAATCCGGCACGGCAACTGCCGCTGGACGATGTCGCCCGGCTCAGCCGCGAACGCGAGAAGCCCGCCACGCTGGTATCGAGCCAGGGGCGTCCCGGCGTGCTGCTGGCGGTCACCAAGAAAAGCCGCGTCAACACGCTGGAACTGCTGGAACAGGTGAACGGCTATCTCGCCGAGCAAAACCGGGGGTTCAGCGCGGACGGGCTGAAACTCTCCCTGCTCGACGATCAGACCGTGCCGACGCGGCAGTCGATTAGCATCATGCAGAACAACGCGCTGACCGGGCTGGCCCTGGTATTCCTGATCTCGTGGCTGTTTCTCGGCAGCCGCCTGGCCGGCCTGGTCAGTATCGGCATTCCGTTCTCGCTCGCGGGTACGTTCTGGCTTCTGGCCACTATGGGCTTCACGCTCAACATGACCGTTCTGCTCGGCGTCATCATCGCGCTCGGCATGCTGGTGGATGATGCGGTGGTCATCCTGGAGGACATCTACTACCGCATGACGCGCGGTGCGGCGGCGCTGGAAGCAGCTACAGCGGCCATCGCCAGTGTCGGCCTGCCGGTGCTGGCCTCGGTGCTTACTACCGTGGCGGCTTTCCTGCCGCTGATCCTGCTGCCCGGCATCGTCGGCAAATTCATGATGGTGGTCCCGCTGGTGGTCACGCTGGCGCTATTCATCAGCCTGATCGAGGCGTTCTGGATGCTGCCGGCGCATGTGCTGGCCCTGAAACCGGATTTTGCCCGCCCGAGCCGTCTGCATGGCTGGCGCACCCGATTCACGCGCAGTGTGCGCGTTGGCTACACCCGCCTGTTGCTGTCCTCACTGCGCCATGCCTGGACTTCATTGCTGCTGCTGCTCGCAGCATTCGCATTGGCGCTGTATGCGCTTGCGGGCGGCTGGATCAAACAGCAGTTCTTTGCCGCCGATCCGATTCGGATTTTCTATGTCAGTCTCGATATGCCGCCAAGCACCGCGATCGACGTCACGCTGGCGCGTACGCAAAAACTGGAGCAGGTCGTCATCACGCGTCTGCGGGCCGGCGAATTGCGCGCCGCCGCCAGCTATGCCGGACTGAAGTTCACCGAAACCGAGCCGTTCTACGGCGACGCCTATGGTCAGGTTGCTGTGTCGCTGCTGCCGCGCGAGGGCGACATGCGGACCACGGACCAGATCGTCGAGTCCATGCGCAGCGAGGTCGAGAAGCTGGAGCTTGGCGGCCAGATCAGCTTCATCATCATTTCCGGTGGTCCGCCGGCGGAAAAGCCGGTGAAAGTACGCCTGCGCGGCGACGATTACGCGCAACTACGAGCCGCAGCCGACGCACTTAAAAAGGTCGTCATCGACATCCCCGGCAGCCGCGACGTGGTCGATGACGACCTGCCCGGTCGCCACGAATATGTGCTGCGCGTTGATGCCGATGCGGTGCGCGCCGCCGGGCTCGATCCGGCACTGGTGGCGCGTCTGCTTCGACTGCACACGGAAGGCGACATCGTCGCGCTGACGCGCGATGCCGGCGAGAAGATCGAGGTGCGCGTGCGAGGCCCGCAACGCAATTTCGACGACATCCGGGCAGCGCTGGATGACGCGGTTGCCCTGCCTGGCGGCGGCACGACGACGCTGGCGAATCTGGTAAGTGCCGAAGCGCGCACCGCAAAGGGCGTAATCAAGCGCTATGACCTGCGCCGCGCGCTGACCATTGAAGCCGATCTGGACAAATCGCAAACCGACACGCTGGCCGCCAACAAGCGGGTCGAAGCGGGCTGGAGCACGCTGGCGCCGCGCTTCCCCGGCGTCGACATCGACTACTCGGGCGAGCTTGACGACATCCAGGAAAGCCTCGATGCCATGCTCGGCCTGTTCCTGCTCGGGCTGGGCCTGATCTATCTGATCCTCGCTGCTCAATTCCGTAGTTACTGGCAGCCCCTGATGATCCTCGCCACCGTGCCGATGGCATTTACCGGCGTCGCTTTCGGATTGTTCGTTTCCGACAATCCGCTCTCGTTGTACAGCCTGTACGGTGTCATCGCACTGACCGGTATCGCGGTCAATTCTGCCATCGTGCTGATTGATGCCGCCAATGACCGTCGCCGCAATGGCATGGGTGCGCTGCACGCGGCGGTGCATGCCGCGCGCCGCCGTGTAGTCCCGATCCTGATCACCACCAGCACCACTATTGGCGGACTGCTCTCGCTTGCCCTGGGACTGGGCGGCAAATCGCTGATCTGGGGGCCGGTGGCTTCAAGCATCGTCTGGGGTCTGACTGTGTCCACCGCGCTGACGCTGTTTGTTGTGCCGCTGCTCTATCTCGTGTTCATGCGACGTGCCGAGCATGTCGCCGCGTGACCTGCTGGTTGGCGGCTTCCATGCTGCGGTTGATGCCGTTCAGGCCGATGTGCTGCTGCCGCCGCATCTGGCCGCGCTGAAGCCAGGGCGTTTGCTGGTGGTCGGCGCCGGCAAGGCGGCAGCGGCAATGGCAGCGTGTGTGGAAGCACATCGACCTGACGCTGATCTCTCCGGCCTGGTCATCACGCGACATGGTCACGGCGCGCCAACGCGACGTATCAAAGTCGTCGAAGCCGGCCATCCATTACCGGACGCAAGCGGTCTTGAGGCGGCGCAACGTCTGCTTGACCTGGTACGCGGAGCTGCCGTGAATGATCAGGTGCTGGCGCTGCTGTCCGGCGGCGGCTCCAGCCTGCTCAGCCTGCCGGTAGCGGGGGTATCGCTGGTCGAACTGCAAGCGGTGACGCGCGGGTTACTGAGCAGTGGCGCGCAGATCGCTGAAATCAACACGGTGCGAAAACATCTTTCCGGCACGCTCGGCGGTCATCTGGCCGCCGCCTGTGAGGCTCAAGTGACCGCGTTGCTGATTTCCGACGTCACCGGCGACGACCCGGCGGTAATTGCATCCGGTCCGTTCGCGCCGGATGCCTCGACCCATGCCGATGCACTGGATGTACTCGAACGCTGGAATATCGTTGCACCGGCCAGCGTGCTTCGCCATCTCCAGGCCGGAGCAGCCGGCGAAAGGCAGGAAACACCGAAGCCTGGCGCGGCCTGCTTCAGACGTGTCGAACACCGCATCGTCGCCAACGGCCGGACCGCGCTTCTGGCGGCTGCCGGGCATTTTCAGGCGTGCGGGATCCGGCCGGTGATTCTGGGCGACACCTATACCGGCGAGGCGCGCGAGGTGGCACAGGTATATGCCGCGCTTGTGCGCGAAATCCGCCAGCACGGCAATCCCTGGCCTACACCGGTAGTTCTGCTCTCCGGCGGAGAAACCAGCGTCACCTTGACCAGGAAGGGGCGCGGTGGCCGCAATGCGGAATTCCTGCTGGCGCTTGCCCTGGCGTTGAACGGTCTGGCGGAAGTGCATGCTCTGGCTGCGGATACCGACGGTATCGACGGCAGCGAGGATAATGCCGGCGCGGTAGTCGGCCCGGACACCCTGACGCGCGCAGCGTCGCTCGGCATCGCGGCGCGCGCCAGCCTCGCCGAACACGACAGTCACGGCTTTTTCAGCGCGCTCGGCGATCTGGTCATTACCGGACCGACGCGCACCAACGTCAACGATTTCCGCGCCATTCTGATTCTGTGAAACGAGTCTTTAAGCCTGTTTGTACCAAGTCCGGACGATTTATTGTGCAGCGCAAGATCATGGCTATAATTGCAGCCCGATTTTCATCTCATCCACCGCCATGCAACGCACTCTGCTGAAGTCAAAATTGCACCGTGTGCGCGTCACCGCCTCGGAACTCGAATACGAAGGCTCGTGCGCGATCGATGAGCTTTTGCTGGAAGCGGCGGATATCCGCGAATACGAAAGAATCGAGATCTACAACGTCAACAATGGCGAACGCTTCGCGACCTATGCCATTCGCGGCCAGAAGGGTTCCGGCATGATCTCGGTAAACGGAGCCGCTGCGCGCAAGGCAGCAGTCGGGGATATTTTGATTATCGCCACCTATTCCGTTTACAACGAAATCGAATTGGCCAACTTCGAGCCGAAGCTGGTTTACGTCGACGACAAGAACCGCATCAAGCGCATCGGCGCCCAGATTCCGGCGCAAGCAGCCTAAAACCCGCGCACCCGGCTCCAGTCGAAGCACGGCCCCGGATCGGTCTTGCGGTCTGGCGCAATGTCCGAATGCCCAGCCAGATCGACCAGACTCGGATAGGCCGCACGGAGCGTCTGAATCAATTCGTTCAGGCGTTCATATTGAACAGCGCTGAACGGCTGATCGTCTGCTCCCTCAAGCTCCACTCCCAACGAAAAATCATTGCAGCGCTCACGTTCCCGCCAGCTTGACAAGCCGGCATGCCAGGCGCGTTTTCGGCAGGCGACAAACTGGATCAGTTCGCCATCACGCCGGATGAAGAAGTGCGCCGAAACACGCAGCGCGTGGATGCTGGCGTAATACGGATGTTCATGCGGGTCGAGGCGATTGGTGAACAACTGCTCTACGCCAGGTCCGCCGAATTCCCCCGGCGGCAGACTGATGTTGTGAATGACCAGCAGGCTGATCTCGCCATCCGGCGGCCGCGCATCGAAATTCGGCGAGTCAATGCGGCGAGCTGCGTGATTCCAGCCGTGTTCGTCAATCCGATACTTCAACCTGGAATCCTCAGTTGACCGCTCCCCAGCCCTTGAGAAGTCTCATGAAATCTGGCGTCAGCCCCTTCAATCAAGCTTACCAAGTGGGTATCCCCGCTACGTGGCCGGTTATGCAAATTTCGGGCCGTCTGGCTGCGTTCAACTGAAGATTCCAGGTTCATGGCTCTTCCTCGGCGGACTTGAGCAAGGCTTGATCTATGGCGGAACGCAGCGCAGCAGGCGTGACAGCACAAACAAGGCGCGCGTGATAGCGACCCTCTACATAAAGCAGCAGCGTCGGCAGATGAAACACCTCATAGGCGCTCGCCAGAGCGGAAGCGACCTGAACATCTACCTTGAACAGACTTGTCCCGGCCGGCGCGCTGATCGGCAGTTGTTCTTCGACGACGCGACAAGTGCCGCAGGATCGGCTGCTGAACACGACCAGAGCCAAACCTGACGTCTGCGCCAGACTTGGGTGATATGTGGATTCAACAAGTGGATAAAGCGCGTCTTGTTTCATGGATTAATTTGGCTGAATTGCGGCAGCCTGTTCAATCGCGCTTCCTGGAATTCGTACCTGTTCAAACCCGAATTGAGGGCATCCAATCGATTGCAGGGAAGCAGCAATCCCTACACGTCCAGGTTGCGCACCCCGAGCGCATTCGTCTCGATAAACTGTCGGCGAGGTTCGACCTCCTCACCCATCAGCGTGGTGAAAATACCGTCGGCGGCAATCGCATCTTCTATCTGCACGCGCAGCAAACGACGAACTTGCGGATCCATCGTTGTTTCCCAGAGTTGTTCCGGGTTCATTTCTCCAAGACCTTTGTAGCGTTGCACACCGAGGTTCTTCTTCACCTCATTCAGCAACCAGTCCAGCGCTTGCTTGAAATCGTAGGCCGGAGCGCGTGCTTCTCCTCGCCTGATCTCCGCACCAGGCAACAGGAGTCCTGCCAGAATCTCGGCGGTGCGACGTAATTGGTCATAGTCGCCGCCTTCAATGAAGTTGTAGTCAAGATAACTGGTGTGGCCGATGCCGTGCTTGCTGCGCGTTATTTCGAGACGCCAACCCAGGTCGCCTTCGTATTGCAGCGGCTTGATCCTTACCGAACCCAGCTTGCTCAGTGCACTGGTCAGTTGTTGCGCAGCGGTAACTGCTTCGGATTCGGTGTTCAGACTAATGGCAGGAATCTTGAGCAGACTGTAGAGCACGTCCGGGTCCATCCTCCGTGCCAGGCGCTCTATCATGGCTTCGGCAAGCAGGAATTCCCGCGCGATGCGTTCGAAACTCTCCTTGCTCATGGCTTCGGCACCGACCGCCGGAATCAGCTCGGCGCCGTTAAGGGCTTCCCGCAGCAGGTATTGCTTGAACTCGTAATCGTCCTTCAGATAGGTCTCGCGCTTGCCCTGCTTGACCTTGTACAGCGGCGGCTGGGCGATGTAGATGTGGCCGCGTTCGACCAGTTCCGGCATTTGACGATAGAAAAAGGTCAGCAGCAGCGTGCGGATGTGCGAGCCGTCAACGTCCGCGTCGGTCATGATGATGATGCGGTGGTATCTGAGATTGGCCGGGTTGTAGTCGTCCTTTCCAAGGCCGGTACCGATACCGGTGCCAAGCGCGGTGATCAACGTCACGACTTCCTGCGATGACAGCATCTTGTCGAAACGAGCTTTCTCGACGTTGAGGATCTTGCCCTTCAGCGGCAATATCGCCTGGAACTTGCGGTCGCGGCCCTGCTTGGCGGAACCGCCGGCGGAATCACCCTCGACCAGGTATAGCTCGCACAGGGCGGGATCCTTTTCCTGGCAGTCGGCCAGCTTGCCGGGCAGGCCAGCGGAATCGAGCACACCCTTGCGGCGGGTCATGTCACGTGCTTTGCGGGCGGCTTCGCGGGCTCGCGCTGCTTCCACGATCTTGGCGCAGATCAGCTTGGCGTCAGCCGGACGTTCCTGCAGGTACTCCGAGAGTTTCTGCGAGACGGTTTCCTCGACCGCCGGACGGGCTTCCGAAGAAACCAGTTTCATCTTGGTCTGAGAGCCGAACTTCGGGTCGGGCATCTTCACCGACAATACACAGGCCAGACCTTCGCGCATGTCGTCGCCGGTGATTTCAACCTTCGCCTTCTTGGCGATCTCGTGTTCCTCGATGTACTTGTTAATCACCCGCGTCATCGCTGCACGCAAGCCGGTCAGGTGGGTGCCGCCATCGGATTGCGGAATGTTGTTGGTGAAGCACAGCACCTGTTCCTGATAGCCGCTGTTCCATTGCATGGCGACTTCGCTGCTGATCATGACGCCGCTGTCGCCGACCTTGGATTCGCCGGTGGCGTAGAACACGTTGGGATGCAGCACCGTCTTCGAGCGATTGATGTATTCGACGAAGCCCTTCACACCACCGGAGAAGGCAAAGTTCTCGGTGCGGCCATCTCGTTCGTCGATCAGTTCGATCTTGACGCCGTTGTTCAGGAACGAGAGTTCACGAATGCGCTTGGACAGCACGTCATAGTGGAAATCGATGACGTTGCCGAAGATTTCCTCATCGGCCGAGAAATGGATTTCGGTGCCGCGCCGGATGCTGTCACCAATCACTTTCAGTGGGGATACCTCAATCCCGTTATGTACTTCGATCAGCCGGTTGATCGGTGCGCCGCGATGGAATTCCATGAAGTGTTTCTTGCCGTCGCGATGGATAGTCAGGCGCAACCATTTCGACAAGGCGTTTACGCAGGACACGCCGACGCCGTGCAGGCCGCCGGATACCTTGTAGCTGTTCTGGTTGAACTTGCCGCCGGCATGCAGCACGACCATGACGATCTCGGCAGCGGAACGCTTGGGCTCATGCTTGTCATCCAGCTTGACGCCAACCGGAATGCCGCGACCGTTGTCGGACACGGAAATGGAGTTGTCCGGATGGATGATTACCTTGATATCGTCGCAATAGCCGGCCAACGCTTCGTCGATGGCGTTGTCCAGCACCTCGAACACCATGTGATGCAGGCCGGAGCCGTCCGAGGTGTCGCCGATGTACATGCCGGGACGCTTGCGCACCGCTTCCAGGCCTTCCAGTTGCTGAATGCTGTCCTCGTCGTAGCCGCCGTTGCCGATTGGATGTTCCACGTGAAACCTTTTTTCAAGAATGAATCGAGTGACGAGGAAAGGTGGGGGCCTTCCTCATCTTGAACTCGAATGGAGTCTGCCTGGATGCTAGATGCGCATCGGCATGACAACGTAACGGAAGTTTTCCTCTCCCGGCACGGTAATAAGCATTGAACTGGTGGCATCGCCAAATGAACAAAGCACAGCTTCGACACCTAGGTTGTTCAACACATCCTGCAAATATTGGATGTTGAACCCGATGTCCAGCGGATCACCGATGTAGTCGATATCGAGTTCTTCCTGCGCTTCCTCCTGCTCGTTATTGCTGCAGGCAATGCGTAGGCTGCCCGGTGTCAACGCAATGCGAACGCCACGATATTTGTCATTGGTAAGAATCGCGGCACGATTGAGCGATTGTGACAATCTCTGCCGTTGTATAGCGAAACTCTTGTCGTGGCCAACCGGAACCACCCGTTGCCAATCAGGAAATTTGCCGTCGACGACTTTACTGCGCAACTCGAAATCAGGCCGACGAAATACAACCTGATTCTGGTTTACCTGGATATGTACCGGGTCGTTTCCGTCACTCAGCAGCTTGCCGAGTTCCAACACCGTTTTACGGGGCAGAATTACATCCACGCCCTGTTCGATTTCATCCGTCATATCCGTGCCGTCCACCGCCAGGCGATGGCCGTCTGTGGCCGCTACGGTAAGACGCTTGCCCTGAAGAGAGAACAACATGCCATTAAGGTAGTAGCGGATATCCTGTACGGCCATGGCGTATTGAACACGGGACAGTAGTTGTTTTACCAACCCCTGTGGCAGGCTGAAGGTGAGGCCCTCGCCTTCAGGAATCTGAAGTTTGGGGAAATCACGCGCCGGAAGAGTTTGCAGATTGAACTTGCTGCGCCCTGATTGAACCTTGAGTTGATCGTTGCTCAAGTCGAGGGAGATGGCTTCTACGTCCTGCAACGATCTGCTGATATCCAGCAATTTTCGAGCAGAAACGGTGAATGCCACATCGTTCTCCACCTGTTCTTCAGCCCAGGTCGTGATCTGCAATTCAAGATCGGTGGCGATGAAGGCGACTCGTCCACCAACAACTTCCAACAACACATTGGAAAGAATTGGCAACGTGTGCTTGCGTTCAACCACACCGGCCACTGCTTGCAGGGGTTTGAGCAAGGCGTCCTTGGAGGATTTCAGTACAAGCATTTATATAAATTCCTGAAGATAGTAATAGGTAGTGGTTGATTCCCGGGATAAGCCGATAAAGTTTATCAAAATCATCGGCTTATGCTGTGGAAAAACATGCCGTACAAACTCTGTATGGCTATGGCATGAATTGTGGATAACTTTTCCGCGAGCGGCTTCATGAAGGGTTATCCACAAACTGTTCAGTTTTATCCACAAAGTTGACAACAGGACAGGATGGTGTGCGCGAAAAGTAGGGTTCATCCTGTAAGTACCTGTATCAACAGGTTGTAATCCTTGCGCAGTGTCTGGTCGCTGGCTTTAAGCTCTTCGATCTTGGTGCAGGCATGAAGAACGGTGGTGTGATCGCGCCCGCCGAAAGAAAGTCCGATTTCCGGGTAGGACAGGTTGGTAAGTTCACGTGCCAGATACATGGCCATCTGGCGGGGTCTGGCCACGATCCTGGTGCGTTTTTTGGAATACATGTCAGCGACCTTGATCTTGAAGTAGTCAGCAACCGTTTTCTGGATGTTCTCTATTGAAATCTGCCTGTTCTGGACTGCCAGCAAGTCTTTCAGAGCTTCCTTGGCCAATTCAACCGAGATTGGCAGTTTGCTGAAGCGCGCATAGGCGATGACCCGTTTCAGGGCGCCTTCAAGTTCGCGGACGTTGGATCTAACCTGTTTGGCAATGAAGAAAGCAGTACCTTCGTCAACTTCGATTTCTTCAATGCGAGCCTTGTCCAGCAAAATGGCCACCCGCATTTCCAGTTCAGGTGGTTCCAGCATGACAGTCAGACCCCAACTGAATCGAGATTTGAGGCGTTCCTCTATGCCTTCCATGTTCTTTGGAAAAGTGTCGCTGGTAATGATGACCTGCTTGTGCTCTTCGATCAGTGTGTTGAAGGTGTAGAAGAATTGTTGTTGTGTCCCTTCCTTGCCGGAAAAAAATTGGATGTCATCGATCAACAACAGATCAAGTGTGTCATACCGGCGCTTGAAGTCGTCGTAGGAGTTGGTTCGTACTGCGCGAACGACATCGGAAACATAGCGGTCAGCGTGGATGTAGCGGACGCGTGACTTTGGATCCAGCTGAATCATTCTGTTGCCGATTGCTTGCACCAGATGGGTTTTTCCAAGCCCAACACCGCCGTAGACAAACAAGGGGTTGTAGCCAGATCCAGGGTTGTCAGCAACTTGCAGAGCTGCGGCGCGGGCCAGATCATTGGCCTTGCCGGGAACGAAAGAATCAAAGTTGAACAATGGGTTGAGGCGACTTTCGTCGAGGGGTGAAGGCTTTTCGCTTTTTACTGCAATGGAAGGCTTGGTAACTCGAGGTTTGTCTTCATCAATTTTTCCTGTTGCAGCAAGCAGGTTTCTTTTTAGCTGCGGTGTTGTTATGACTGGCTCGGCAGCCTCGGTAGATGAGGATTGAATCCGATTTTCGGTTACAGCCAACTGCACGGGAGGGGGGTCGGCAAAAAAATTGCGGGCAAGCTGTTCAATGTCCTGCAGAAATTTTCCACGTACCCAGTCCGCAACAAACCGACTTGGGGCATTGACCAATATCTGCTCGGACCGAACCTCAACATCAAGGGGCTTGATCCAGGTGTTGAGCTGCTGTGCGTTGAGCGTTCGCGCGAAGTGGGCGAGGCAATGGCTCCAGAATTCGTGCATGAGCAGCTTGGCGGCAGTTGGGCGGGGAAAGGCGAAGGATTCTATCACCGCCCCGGAAAAAGCCGAAAATGTTTGACAAATCAGATATCTAGCAGTCTAATGCGCTGCTTTTTTGAAGACGATTTTACTCTTTCGGGGTATCCAAAATGAAACGCACCTATCAACCTTCCGTAGTCCGTCGCAAGCGCACGCACGGTTTTCGTGCGCGCATGAAAACCGTTGGTGGCCGTGCCGTCATCAATGCTCGTCGCGCTAAAGGTCGCAAGCGTCTTGCGGTTTGAGTTAGTGGCTTGATGTCTGAAACGGGTTCGCAGCCCATAGCCGAAGAAAAGAGCTTTTCTTTCGGGCAGCTGAAAAAAATGCGCAAAACGGATGAGTTTTCATCCGTTTTTCGTTTCCGCTGTGTGAGCGCCTTGTCCGGCATCGACTTTTTAGCTGCACCAAATGGTTTGAATTATTCGCGGCTTGGCATGATCGTACCGAAGAAAATCATTGCGACCGCTACAGCCCGCAATCGAATCAAACGCTTGATTCGCGAATCCTTCCGTCTGAATCAGTCGGAACTGACAGGCCTTGATGTCGTTGCCCGAGTCAGATCAAGAACCGATGAAACAAGGTTGATTGATGCATTGCAGCGTGGTCTGAAGCAATGCGTGAACTGTTTGACTTCTCGACCAAAGCAGAATGTTCAAGCTGTCAAAGTCGGTAGGCTTTGACAGCGTATTTACCGTAATCAACGAAAACCAGCCGACACCATGGATACCCAACGCATTATCGCGTTCATCGTTTTTTCCTTTTCAACACTTCTGCTGTGGGAGTCCTGGCAGACCTATAACAATCCCAAACCGCCCATGGAAATTAGGGCGGATGGCGGCAAACAGGCAAAGCAGCCAGGCGGTGCAGAATTGCCTGTGCCTGGTCAAACGCTCAAGCCAGTTGCGGTAGTTAACGATAACGGGCAGCTGGTTCGTGGTGCTCGCGCTCGTGTTGTCACTGATGTTCTGGACGCCGAGATCGATGCCAATGGTGGTGATCTGCGGAAACTGATCCTGACTCGATATCGCCAGAATGAACAAGAAGACCAACCTTTTGTGTTGCTGGAAGAAAAGGCCGGCAGAAATTACTTCGCGCAGATGGGCTTTGTCGGCGGAAGCTTGCCTACCCACAAGACTGTGTTCCAGCTGGATTCTGGCGAATACCGCCTGAAGGATGGGCAGAACGAAGTCAGGGTCAGTCTGAAGGCGACCATCAATGGAGCCGAAGTCACGCGTACTTATACTTTTAGGCGTGGCAGTTATGTCATTGATGTTGATACACACATAGGCAATCAGGGCGCTGTTGCACTGGAAGGCTTCCCCTACTACCAGATACTGCGACACGGCCAGGCGCCCGAAGGCGAATCGGCGCTTATGCAGACCTTTACCGGCCCCGCCATCTACACGGATGCGGGCAAGTTCCAGAAGGTCACGTTTGAAGATATAACCAAGAGCAAGACCGAATACGTCAAGGAAGCCAAGGATGGCTGGATAGGTCTGGTACAGCACCATTTCGTGTCGGCCTGGGTGACTCGCGATCCTGCGGATACGAGCACGCGCGAGTTCTATACCCGGTCGGTAGGCAATGACGAGTTCAGCGCAGGCATTATTTTTCCCGCTACCAAGCTGAATCCTGGCGAGGAGAAGACTTTATCAATGCGGCTTTACGCGGGTCCGCAGGAACTGGAAAAGATCAAGTCCTTGGCTCCTGGCCTTGATCTTGTGGTCGATTATGGCTGGTTGACGGTGCTCGCCTACCCAATCTTCGTATTGCTGAACTGGATCAACAAACTGGTGGTGAACTGGGGGGTTTCGATCATTCTGTTGACGGTATTGATCAAACTGGCTTTCTACCCGCTGTCAGCTGCCGGTTACAAATCCATGGCCAAGATGCGCAAACTGGCGCCGCGTTTGCAGCATCTGAAGGAACGCTACGGCGATGATCGGCAGAAATTGCACGAAGGCATGATGAAGATTTACCAGGAAGAAAAGATCAACCCGATGGGGGGTTGCCTGCCAATCCTGGTTCAGATTCCTGTATTCATTGCCTTGTACTGGGTATTGATGGGTGCGGTCGAATTGCGCCAGGCGCCATTTGCGCTATGGATTCAGGATTTATCCAAGCCCGACCCGTACTATGTATTGCCAGTGATCATGGCAATTACCTCGTTCATCCAGGTCAAGCTTTCGCCCGCTTCTCCCGATCCTGTCCAGCAGAAAGTGATGATGGCAATGCCGGTAATTTTCTCGGTGATGTTCTTGTTTTTCCCCGCAGGTCTGGTGCTTTACTGGCTGGTCAACAACGTGCTTTCAATCCTGCAGCAATGGCGAATAAACAAGGTTATTGAAGAAGGTGGCAACAAGCATTGAGATCGATAGGCATGTGATCCGGCGCTTGCGCTGATGACAGCCTCCGATACCATCGTCGCCATAGCTACAGCCTCTGGACGGGGCGGTATTGGCGTTGTAAGAATTTCCGGACCTGATATAGCGCCTTATATCAGTGGATTGATTGGAAAATCTCTGCAGCCAAGATACGCCAGTCATGTCCGATTTCTTGATGAGGAGGGAGCAATACTTGACGATGGCGTTGCGCTTTACTTTCAGGCACCAAATTCCTTTACCGGCGAGCATGTTCTCGAGTTGCAGGGCCACGGCGGAGCCCAGGTCTTGCAACTCGTGCTTGAACGTTGCCTGAGGCTTGGCGCGCGCCTGGCAGAGCCAGGCGAATTCAGTAGACGCGCTTTTATCAATGGGAAACTGGATTTGGCACAGGCCGAGGCCATTGCCGACTTGATTGACGCCGGTAGCCGGGAAGCGGCGCGTTCAGCCGTGCGAACTCTGGATGGAGCTTTTTCCCGCAAGATTGATCATTTACGCGATGGCTTGATCCATTTGCGCATGCTGGTTGAAGCCACGCTTGACTTTCCCGAGGAAGATATCGACTTTCTCGAACAGGCGGATGCCTGGGGAAAACTTGATGCCATACAAGCCAGCCTGGCAGATGTCATGGCACAAGCGCATCAGGGCGCCCTGCTGCGTGAGGGACTCAACGTTGTTCTGATCGGACAGCCTAATGTCGGCAAATCCAGCCTGATGAATCAGTTGGCAGGTTACGACGCCGCCATCGTCACGGAATATGCCGGTACTACGCGCGACACTTTACGCGAGGCGATCCAGATCGAAGGCGTGCCCATTCATTTGATGGATACCGCCGGCTTGCGCGATACCGAGGATCCGGTTGAACGTCTGGGAATTGCACGGACTTGGGCTGTACTGAAAAAAGCCGATATCGCAGTACTTCTGATCGACGCCAATCATGGCATTGGTGAAAAGGAAGAAAAGATTATTGCCGAATTGCCGGATATTCCTTTGCTTACAGTGCATAACAAGATTGATCTGGCAGGAGAAGAGCCAAAAACTTCAAAGCATGGCCTGGAAATCTGGATATCCGCAAAAACAGGTGCCGGCATCCCAGCATTGCGCCATCAGTTACTTGAACTATCTGGATGGCGCAGCCAGGGCGAAGGCGCATTTATTGCTCGGGCACGCCATATGGATGCCTTGCGGCGGGCACGGGAGCATCTGGAATCGGCTTCTCAAGCAGGTCGGCAACTGGAGTTTTTTGCCGAGGAATTGCGCCTGGCTCAGGAAGCAGTCTCCGAAATCACAGGCGAATTCAGCTCTGACGATCTGCTCGGTGTGATATTCAGCCAATTCTGCATCGGTAAATAGTTGATGCTCCATCAAGGTGTGTTTGCCGTAAACAGGCTTGCATGTTCAAACAAGTACCCAGGTTCTTGGATCGGAATTGCCGCGATCAAGCGCGCTGCCAGTGAAATTGAACAGCTCTGAACGGGTTGAGTTGACCACTGTTCCACACAAATGAAGCAGGTACCAACGAACTCCAGCCAGAAACATCAGATCATCCAGCACATCGAGCGGGAATCCCATGCGGTCACCGCGATCATCCAGCAGCAAACTGTCGATGTAATTGTCAATCTGGCTACTTTTCCACATGCCGCATAGTTCATTGGCGATACGAGGGTACAGTTTTTCAATATGTGAAACGGATTCCGGCACATTGCCAAACGGAACGCGCAAGTTGTAACTGTCGGGTAAGGTGTAAGCGAGCATGATCAAGCTCCTTAAAGAGTGTCCATGCCCAGTCAATGCAATTCCCAAGCCAGGAATTACAGGCGGTAAATGTCCATTAATCAAACACTTATCGGATAACTTCCAGCTTTCCCTATTGGAGCATGCTTGGCTGCTGATCCGATCCTGACAGGCATGACGAAATCATGACAACTGAGAACAAGGTTTATCCGCCGACACTGGCGCCAAAGTCGGATAGTCGCGGACAAGATATCGCCATGAACAGGCAAGTGGGCGAGCAAGCCGAAAGTCTGCATGGATTGCTATCCTGGTCGTCTATCTTTGACGAGTTGAAGCGCCATCGCAAACTGCTTGTTCATGGCAATCTGGTCGCGCTGCTTGCCGTAGTCTGCGCGGTTCCGGTTCCCTTGTTTTTGCCCGTGCTGGTGGATGAAGTTCTATTGGGTCAGCCTGGCGGATTTATCGCGTTCTTTTCGCCGTGGTTTGCGGCGTCCTGGCATGGCCCGGTTTTGTTCATTTTGATTGCGTTGGCGCTTACCCTGGGATTGCGGCTGGCATCCATCCTGTTGAATGTCTGGCAATCGCGCACTTTTTCTCTGGTATCCAAGGATGTGGTTTATCGCATCCGTTCGCGAATGCTGGATCGACTCTCGAAGATCGCTTTATCAGAGTACGAAACGCTGGGCTCTGGCCGCGTTACTTCGCATTTCGTTACCGACTTGAATGCCGTGGACAGTTTTCTCGGTGCATCCATCTCGGGTTTTCTAGTGGCGGTGTTATCCCTCGTCGGGGTTGCCGGTGTGCTGCTCTGGATGAACTGGCAACTGGCTCTGTTCATTCTTCTGTTGAATCCTCTGGTTATCGGGCTTTCAACCCGGTTGGGCAAAAGGGTCAAGGATCTCAAGAAACGGGAGAATCAAGCATTCGAGGCATTTCAGGAGTCGTTGACCGAAACCCTGGATGCGCTCAACCAGATCAGAGCCATGAATCGGGAAAGGCATTATCTGACGAGGGTACGGGAAAAGGCGGCAAGCATCCGGCAACATGCAGCCGCATTTGCCTGGAAATCGGATGCAATGAATCGAGTGTCCTTTTTCATCTTCCTCGCCGGTTTCGACATGTTCCGTGCAGGGGCGATGCTGATGGTGGTCTTTTCCGATCTCACTATCGGAGAGATGTTGGCTGTATTCGGTTATCTATGGTTCATGATGTCGCCGGTGCAGGAAATCATAAACATGCAATACAGTTGGTATGCAGCAAATGCTGCCGTGGGTCGGATCAATGGCTTGCTGGCGATGAATACGATTGATCAAGGCGGTCAGACTGGCAACCCTTTCCAGATATCGGGCCTGGTAGGCCTGGATCTGGACAATGTCTGTTTTTCCTATGCAGATGGCGAAGCCGTATTGGACCGTGTCACCCTTTCTATTGCGCCCGGAGAAAAAGTTGCGCTAGTCGGAGCCTCGGGCGGCGGAAAATCCACCTTGGTGCAGGCGCTGATTGGTCTTTACCCACTTAGCAGCGGCGCCATCCGCTATGCCGGAGTCGATGTTTCCGAGATAGGCTGGGATAAAGTGCGGGAGCATGTTGGCGTGGTTCTCCAGCACCCGGTCTTGTTCAACTCAAGCGTACGTGACAACCTGACTCTTGGCAGAGAGTATGCCGATACGGATTTGTGGGATGCGCTTGAGGTTGCCCAACTGAAGGATTTTATTGCAGGTCTGGAAATGGGATTGGACAGCATCATCGGAAAGAGCGGTGTGCGGCTGTCAGGTGGTCAGAGACAACGCCTGGCGATTGCGCGAGTGGTTTTGGGCAAACCGAGTGTGGTGATACTTGATGAAGCGACTTCAGCGCTTGACAGCGCGACGGAGCGTGAACTTCATTCCGCGATGGCCGATTTCCTGCAGCAGCGTACAACTTTGATCATCGCACACCGCCTGTCCGCCGTTCGTCAGGCGGATCGCATACTGGTCTTTGAAAATGGCCGCATCGTTGAGGAGGGCGTCCACGAAAGCCTGATGCGCAGCGGCGGCTTGTACCATCAGCTTTACGCACACGCTTGAGAATGTTTCACGTGAAACACGGCATCAAAGCGGCATCTGCATGGCGTAAAATCCGACCTCCCGTCACGCAGCCGGAAGTGCCAGCCAGACCATGATTTATCCCGATGTTTTTGAAGTGATTGTGGTGGGTGGCGGCCACTCAGGCAGCGAGGCGGCGTTGGCGGCCGCGCGTATGGGCGCAAAAACGCTCCTGCTGACACATAACATCGAAACCCTTGGTGCGATGTCGTGCAATCCTTCGATTGGCGGAATCGGCAAGGGACATCTGGTAAAGGAAGTCGATGCGATGGGTGGAGCGATGGCAATCGCCACCGACGAAGCGGGTATCCAGTTCCGTATTCTGAACTCCTCGAAGGGCCCGGCTGTCAGGGCAACACGCGCGCAAGCTGACCGTGTGCTATTCAAGACGGCCATGCGCAGCCGCCTGGAAAACCAGGCCAATCTGACTTTGTTTCAGCAGGCCGTGGATGATCTGATCCTGGAGGGGGATCGGGTTGCCGGCGTCAGAACCCAGCTTGGCATCGTTTTCAAAGCTCGCTCTGTTGTGCTGACCACGGGCACTTTTCTGGCGGGCCTGATTCACGTTGGCATGGAGAACTACCAGGCTGGACGCATGGGAGATCCCCCGGCAGTCTCTTTGGCCGCCCGACTGCGCGAATTGAATCTTCCTGCCGGTCGCCTCAAGACAGGTACGCCACCGCGCATTGACGGTCGAAGTATTGATTTTTCGGTGATGCAGGAGCAGCCGGGGGATGTACCCGCGCCGGTATTTTCGTTCCTGGGCAGGCGGGACATGCATCCGCACCAGCTGCCTTGCTGGATTACTTCAACCAACGCGGCAACGCACGAGATCATACGCCGGGGGCTGGACCGGTCACCCTTGTATACCGGTGTCATCGAAGGAGTCGGGCCACGTTACTGTCCTTCAATCGAGGACAAGATTTCGCGTTTTGCCGACAAGGATGGCCATAACGTATTTCTCGAACCGGAAGGATTGACCACGAACGAGTTCTATCCGAACGGCATTTCGACCAGCCTGCCGTTCGATGTGCAGTTGAATCTGGTGCGCTCCATTCGCGGTCTGGAGAAGGCGCAAATCCTGCGCCCGGGATACGCCATCGAATATGACTATTACGATCCGCGCGGCCTCAAGCCGAGTCTGGAAACCAAGGCGATCGGCGGTCTGTTTTTCGCCGGCCAGATCAATGGCACAACCGGATATGAGGAGGCCGCCGCTCAGGGTTTGCTGGCCGGGCTCAATGCCGGTTTGCTGGTCAAGGGCCAGGACGCCTGGTGGCCGCGCCGCGATCAGGCCTATCTCGGCGTCATGGTCGATGACCTGACCACGCGCGGCGTGCTGGAGCCGTATCGGATGTTTACCAGTCGGGCCGAATACCGCTTGTCCTTGCGGGAAGACAACGCCGATCAGCGGCTGACCGAGATCGGCCGTGGACTGGGTCTGGTGGATGACGCGCGCTGGCGGCGTTTCGAAGCCAAGCGGGAGGCGATGGCGCTCGAAAGCGAACGCCTCAAGACAACCTGGGTGAACCCGAAAAGTCTGCCGGATGAACATGCCCAACGCTTGCTGGGTCAGTCTATAGAGCGCGAATACAACCTGTTCGATTTGCTTCGGCGTCCGCAAGTGGCCTATGCCGATCTGGTCGGCATGCCGGGCGCCGGACCGGGAATCACTGATCAGGAAGCGGCGGACCAGATCGAGATCGAGGCGAAATATGCCGGCTATGTCAGCCGCCAAATGGACGAGATAGAACGCCAGCGGGGCCAGGAAAACCAGGCCTTGCCGTTGGACTTCGATTACATGAGCCTGAGCAGTCTGTCGATTGAGGTGCGCCAGAAACTGAATCAGGCGAAACCGGCGACGCTGGGCCAGGCCTCGCGGGTGGCCGGCGTGACACCGGCGGCGATCTCGGTGTTGACGGTTTATCTGAAGCGCGGCGATCTGGGCGATCGCGCCGACTTTGCCAGGGCGTCGACATGAGCCTGGCGAATTCGCTTGACGCCGGACTGGCCGCGATGGAACTGGATATGCCGGCGGGGGAAAGAGCGGCTCTGCTGGAATATCTGGCGCTGCTCGGCAAATGGAACAAAACCTACAATCTGACCGCGATTAACGCGCCGGAACGCATGCTGACCCACCATATTCTCGACAGCCTTGCGCTGACGCCGCATGTCGGCGCGGGCCCGCTGCTCGATGTCGGCAGCGGCGCCGGGTTTCCCGGCATTCCGCTGGCCATCGCGCGGCAGGATTTGCGGGTCACCTTGATGGACGCCAGCGAGAAAAAATGCGGTTTCATGCGCCAGGCGGCGATTGAACTGAAACTGGCCAATGTCACGGTGGTACATGCCCGCGTCGAGTCGTATCAGACGCCGCAAAAATTCAACCAGATCGTTTCGCGCGCGTTTTCCGAGCTGGTCGAATTCGTTCGAGTGAGCGCGCATTTACTGGCGCCCGGCGGCAACTGGCTGGCAATGAAGGGAGTGCATCCGTTGGAAGAAATTGCCCGGCTCAACACGGCGCGCGTTGTGCGTGCCTTGCCGCTCAAGGTTCCCGGGCTGGATGCGGAACGTAGTTTGATCATCATGGAACCGGTCTGATGGCCCGCATACTCGCAATCACCAATCAAAAGGGCGGCGTCGGAAAAACCACTACCGCCGTCAACCTCGCCGCCAGCCTGGCCAGTCTGGGCAAGCGGGTCTTGCTGGTCGACCTCGATCCGCAAGGCAATGCCACTACCGCCAGCGGCGCCGAAAAGCAGGGCTTGAGCAAGACCGTTTATCAGTTGTTGCTGGGCACCGAGGTCTACGCGGCGGTGCTGTTGCGTTCGGACGCGGGCGGCTTCGATTTGCTGCCGGCGAATCGTGAACTGGCCGGCGCAGAAATCGAGCTGGTCGAGCAGAAGCAGCGGGAATTCCGTCTCAAGCTGGCGCTGGACAAGGCGGCAGAACATTACGACTTCATTCTCATCGATTGTCCACCCGCGCTGAATCTGCTTACCGTGAACGCGCTGACCTGCGCGCATGCGGTGCTGATTCCGATGCAGTGCGAATATTTCGCCATTGAGGGACTCGCCGATCTGGTCAACACAATCAAGAAAATCAAGGCGCGGCTGAATCCCGATCTGGTCATTGACGGCGTCGTGCGGGTGATGTTCGACAACCGCAATACACTGGCGCAGCACGTCTCGGATCAGCTCAAGGCGCACTTCGGCGCCAAGGTGTTCGACACGGTCGTGCCGCGCAACGTGCGCCTGGCCGAAGCGCCGAGTCACGGCCTGGCGGTTTTGCAATACGACCGGGCATCGAAAGGTGCGCTGGCTTATCTACAGATGGCGCGTGAACTGGTGAACAAACAGGCCGCAGCCGGAGGAATGCCACGTGGCTAAATTGAAGGGATTGGGACGCGGTCTGGACGTGCTGCTGGGCGAGGGGGATACCAATGATGGCGAGCGCTTGCTGACCTTACCGGTGGAGAGCCTTGTGCCGGGCAAATACCAGCCGCGCACCCGGATGAACGAGACCGCGCTGGCCGAGTTGGCCGCCTCGATACGCGCGCAAGGCCTGATGCAACCGATACTGGCGCGTGCGATACCGGGTGGTCAGTTCGAGATCATCGCCGGTGAACGGCGCTGGCGCGCGAGCCAACTGGCCGGACTGAAGGAAGTGGCGGTCCTGGTGCGGGTGGTCGAGGATGAGGCGGCACTGAAAATGGCGCTTATCGAGAACATCCAGCGCGAGAACCTGAACCCCCTTGAGGAGGCGCAGGGCATCCATCGTCTGATCCAGGAATTCTCGATGACCCACCAGACAGCAGCCGAATCGGTCGGGCGTTCGCGGGTGGCGGTTTCCAATCTGTTGCGTTTGCTGAATCTGGCCAAACCGGTGCAGAGCATGCTGATGGGCGGTGAACTGGATATGGGGCATGCGCGCGCATTGCTGGTGCTCAGCCATGCCAGGCAGGTCGATGCCGCGCGAGAAGTCGCGAAAAAAGGCATGTCTGTGCGCGAAGCGGAGAGATTGGCCGCGCGCATGGCAAAACCGGTTGCGAAGACGGCGGCCGGCAAGGACCGCGATGTGGCGCGACTGGAAGAGGAACTCTCCGAGCGCTTGGGCGCCATGGTGAAAATAGCGGCGAACGCGAAGGGCGCCGGCCGGATTGCGATTCAGTTTGAGAGCCTTGACCAGTTGGACGAGTTGTTGCAACGCATCAAATGAACGGCGAGACTACGGTACGCGGGGCTGCGTGTGAATTCATCAAACCCATTGATGGTTGCATTAGCCTTGCTAATTCATATATTATCTTCCGCTAATGTTTTTTTCGCTGCTGCTCCAGCTTGTTGTCGTTGCGGTAATCGGGGTGGCGGTCTGGGTCTGGAAAGACGGGTTTTTCGCGCAAGCGTTGTTTTACGGCGGTTTGGTTGCGGTAGCTAATTCGGGCATGCTGGTTTTGCGCTGGCATCGCGGACTGAAGGACTATCATTGCGACGGTCAGCGTCATCTGAAGTCGTTTCACCGTTCCATGCTGGAACGGTTTTTTGTTGTCGGCGTGCTGCTGGCGGTAGGATTCGGTTTCCTGGCGTCGGCGCCGCACGTAATGCTGCTGGGTTTTGTCGTGGGACAGCTGGTTTGGGCGTTGGCACTGATGCTTGGCCGGCGGCTGTTCTGAATACGGATTGAAGCCTGAAGGTCATACCAAGGGCAAACAAAGAGTTAGAGCCATGTCCGCGGAAGCGCACACCTCAACGGAATACATCAAGCATCACCTGCAGAACCTGACCTATGGTCAGCATGCCGACGGAACCTGGGGGCTCGCGCATTCTGCGCAGGAAGCCAAAGACATGGGTTTCATGGCGATCAATGTGGACACCATGGGGTTTTCCATACTGCTCGGCGTCCTGTTTCTGTTCTTTTTCCGCAAAGTAGCGCAATCCGCCGCCACCGGCGTGCCGAGCGGCCTGCAGAACTTCGTCGAGTGGATCGTCGAATTCGTCGATTCCAGCGTCAAAGGCTCGTTCACCGCGCGCAATCCGATGGTCGCTCCTTTGGCGTTGACCATTTTCATCTGGATTTTCCTGATGAATCTGATGGATCTGCTGCCGATCGACTGGCTGCCCGGTCTGGCCGGCATGATGGGCCTGCCGTACATGAAAGTGGTGGCCTCGACCGATCCGAACGCCACGTTCGGCATGTCGCTGACCGTGTTTGCGCTGGTGATCTACTACAGCATCAAAATGAAGGGCCTTGGCGGATTCGTGGGGGAGTTGACCCTGCAACCATTCGGAAAATGGGGCATGCCTGCCAACCTGCTGCTTGAGGGCGTCAACCTGATCGCCAAACCCGTCTCGCTCGCCTTGCGTTTGTTCGGCAACATGTATGCCGGTGAAATGATCTTCATCCTGATTGCGATCATGTTCTCAGGCGGCGCAGTGCTGGCGTTGACCGGTGGTGTGTTGCAGTGGGCGTGGGCGGTTTTCCATATTTTGATCATTACCTTGCAGGCCTTCATCTTCATGACGTTGACCATCGTCTATCTGGACATGGCGCATCAGGAACACCATTAAAATTTTTTGACTTTGTTGATACAGGAGTAAACAAATGACTGAAGTTCAAGCTCTGCTGTTCATCGCCGGCGCCATCATGATGGGCCTGGGCGCTCTAGGTGCGTCCATCGGCATCGGCATTCTCGGCGGCCGCTTTCTCGAAGGCGCCGCGCGTCAGCCCGAGCTGATACCGATGCTGCGCACCCAGTTCTTCATCGTCATGGGCCTGGTCGATGCGGTGCCGATGATCGCCGTCGGTCTGGCCATGTACGTCCTCTTCGCGGTTGCGGCCTGATCAACCACCGCGATAACCCGCAAGAGGAGCGGTCATGAATATCAATATGACCCTGATTGGGCAGTCCATCACCTTCGCCATATTCGTATGGTTCTGCATGAAGTTTGTATGGCCGCCTATCGTCAGTGCATTGGAAGCGCGCAAGAAGCAGATCGCCGATGGCCTGGCCGCTGCGGATCGCGGCAAGCATGAACTGGAACTGGCTGCCAAGCGCGCCAGTGAAACCATGCATGAGGCAAAGCTGAAGGCTTCCGACATCATCGCGCAGGCTGAAAAGCGTGCCATGCAGATTGTGGAAGAGGCCAAGGATGTGGCGAAGGCGGAAGGCGATCGCTTGATTGTTTCCGCCAAGGCGGAAATCGAGCAGGAGTCGCACCGCGCGCGCGAAGCGTTGCGTGGCGATGTCGCTGCGTTGGTGGTGGCCGGAGCGGGCAAGGTGCTGCGTCGTGAAGTCAACGCGCAAGCCCACGCCGATCTCCTGGAAGCCATCAAGAACGAGCTCTGACATGGAACGCGCAACTCTAGCTCGCCCCTATGCCGAGGCCATCGCCAAGCTGGCCGCCGAAAGCGCAACCTGGTCCAGCTGGTCGGATCGGCTTGCCCTGCTCTCAATGGTGGCGGCAGACTCGCAGGTTCAGGATCTGGCAGTCAACCCTGCCGTACCTTCGGCGCGTGTCGCGGATGTGGTACTGGCGGTTTGTGGCGAGAAACTGGGCGCCGAAGGCGACAACCTTGCCCGACTGCTGGTGGAAAACAAGCGATTGACCCTGTTGCCGGAAATCGTCGCCATGTTCGAGAAGCTGAAGGCGGAACAGGAAGGCGAGCTGTCGGCGCACATCACCAGCGCATTTCCGCTGGATGCTGGGCAGATGGCAGGCCTGGTTGCCAGGCTGGAAAGCAAATTCGGTCGCAAGGTCAGCGCCACCCAATCTCTCGATGAAGCGCTGATCGGCGGCGTGGTCATCCAGGTTGGCGATGAAGTCATGGATGCGTCGGTGCGCGGCGGGCTTGAAGCCCTGGCCGTCACCCTGAAAGCTTAATCAAGTAATTTGGAGTTCTCATGCAACTCAATTCGTCTGAAATCAGCGAGCTGATCAAGAGCCGCATCCAGAACATGGAAGCGGGTTCTGAACTGCGTACCCAGGGGACCGTGGTCTCCGTCACCGACGGCATCGTGCGCGTACACGGTCTGGCCGAAGTCATGCAAGGCGAAATGCTGGAGTTCCCGGGCAACGTTTTCGGCATGGCGCTGAACCTGGAGCGCGACTCTGTCGGCGCCGTGGTTCTGGGTGAGTATGAACATATCTCGGAAGGCGATACGGTCAAATGCACCGGCCGCATTCTGGAAGTGCCGGTCGGCGAAGCGTTGCTGGGTCGTGTGGTGAATGCGCTGGGCCAGCCGATTGACGGCAAGGGCCCGGTCGATTGCCCGCAAACCGCCCCGATCGAACAGATCGCGCCCGGCGTCATCGCGCGCCAATCCGTATCGCAGCCGATGCAGACCGGCCTCAAGGCTATCGACGCCATGGTGCCGGTTGGTCGCGGTCAGCGCGAACTGATCATCGGCGACCGCCAGACCGGCAAGACCGCAGTGGCGATTGACGCGATCATCAACCAGAAGGGCACCGGCGTGCTGTGTATCTACGTCGCCGTTGGCCAGAAGGCATCCAGCATCGCCAACGTCGTACGCAAGCTGGAAGAGCATGGCGCCATGGCGCACACCATCATCGTCGCGGCGACCGCTTCCGATCCCGCCGCGATGCAGTTCATCGCTCCGTATGCCGGTTGCACGATGGGCGAATACTTCCGCGACAGCGGTCGTGACGCGTTGATCGTTTATGACGATCTGACCAAGCAGGCCTGGGCCTACCGCCAGATTTCGTTGTTGCTGCGCCGCCCGCCGGGTCGCGAAGCCTATCCCGGCGACGTGTTCTATCTGCACTCGCGCCTGCTCGAGCGCGCCGCCCGCGTCAACCCGGACTTCGTCGAGAAGAAAACCAGCGGCGCGGTGAAAGGCCAGACCGGCTCGCTGACCGCATTGCCGATCATTGAAACCCAGGCCGGCGACGTGTCCGCCTTCGTGCCGACCAACGTGATTTCGATCACCGACGGCCAGATCTTCCTTGAATCCGACCTGTTCAACGCCGGTATCCGCCCCGCCATCAACGCCGGCCTGTCGGTATCGCGCGTCGGCGGCGCTGCGCAAACCAAGGTGATCAAGAAACTCGGCGGCGGTATTCGCCTGGCGCTCGCCCAGTATCGCGAACTCGCAGCTTTCGCCCAGTTCGCGTCCGACCTGGATGAAGCCACGCGCAAGCAGCTGGAGCGCGGCAAGATGGTCACCGAACTGATGAAGCAGTTCCAGTATTCGCCGCTTAACGTCGCCGAAATGGCGGTCACCCTGTTCGCCGTCAATCGCGGCTACATGGATGACGTCGAGGTCAAACGCGCGCTGCCTTTTGAATCCGCGTTGCAGTCATACATGAAGAGCAAGTACGCCGCGATCATGGACAAAATCCAGAGCACCGGCGACCTCGATGGCGAGGCGGAGAAGCAACTCTCGGCTGCCATCGATGATTTCAAGGCCAGCGCGGCTTACTGATCAACTACTGACGGACGAGAAAAAGCATGGCCGCCGGCAAGGAAATTCGCAGCAAGATCAAGAGCGTCGAAAACACGCGCAAGATCACACGCGCCATGGAAATGGTCGCCGCCGCCAAGATGCGCAAGGCGCAGGAGCGCATGCGGCAAGCGCGTCCCTACGCGGAAAAGATCGGTCGAGTCGCCGCCCACTTCAGTCAGGCGCATCCGGAATATCGCCACCCGTTCGTGGTTTCACGTGAAACCATCAAGCGTGTCGGCCTGATTCTGGTCACCACCGACAAGGGCCTGTGCGGTGGTCTCAACACCAACGCGCTGCGTCTTGCGTTGAACAAGATGAAAAGCTGGGAAGACCAGAAAATCGAGGTCGATGTCAGCGTGGTCGGCAACAAGGGCCTCGGCTTCATGCAGCGTCTGGGCGCCAATGTCGCTTCGCAGGTGACCGGGCTGGGCGATACGCCGCACATGGAGCGCCTGATCGGCCCGGTGCAGGTGATGCTGGATGCCTACAAGGAAGGTCGCATCGACGCGCTGTACCTGGTCTACAGCAAGTTTGTCTCGACCATGAAGCAGGAGCCCTCGTTTACCCAACTGCTGCCGCTGAATGCCGCCGAGGCGGTGGAAAAGGCGGAGCATCACTGGGATTACATCTACGAGCCGGAAGCGCGCAGCGTCGTCGACAGTCTGATGGTGCGCTATATCGAGGCATTGATTTACCAGTCCGTGGCGGAGAACCTGGCCTGCGAGCAATCCGCCCGCATGGTGGCGATGAAGGCCGCATCGGACAACGCCAAGGATGTCGTCAACGAGCTCAAGCTGGTCTACAACAAGACTCGCCAAGCCGCGATCACGCAGGAAATTTCCGAAATCGTCGCCGGTGCATCCGCGGTTTAACCGCCGTTTAACAGATTCGAACTAGCTAGGAATGAATGCCATGACCGAAGGAAAAATCGTACAGATCATCGGCGCGGTGGTAGACATGGAGTTCCCCCGTGGTTCTCTGCCCAAGGTCTATGACGCGATCAAGATGGAAACCCCGCCGCTGACGTTTGAAGTCCAGCAGCAATTGGGCGACGGTATCGTCCGGACCATCGCCATGGGTTCCACTGACGGCCTCAAGCGCGGCGCCGCCGTGCGCAACACCGGCAAGGCGATCACCGTGCCGGTGGGCAAGGCGACGCTGGGTCGGATCATGGACGTGCTTGGCGATCCGGTCGACGAAGCCGGCCCTGTCGCCGCCGAAACCCGCATGCCCATCCATCGCAAGGCGCCGGCTTACGCCGATCAGGCCGCTTCGGTGGAAATCCTGGAAACCGGCATCAAGGTCATCGACCTGATCATGCCGATCGCCAAGGGCGGCAAGGTCGGCCTGTTCGGCGGCGCCGGCGTCGGCAAGACCGTGACGCTGATGGAGCTGATCCGCAACATCGCCGTCGAGCACAGCGGTTACTCGGTGTTTGCCGGCGTCGGCGAACGTACCCGGGAAGGCAACGACTTCTATCACGAGATGAAGGAAGGCGGCGTACTGGACAAGGTCGCGCTGGTTTACGGCCAGATGAGCGAGCCGCCGGGCAACCGCCTGCGCGTTGCGCTGACCGGTCTGACCATGGCCGAATTTTTCCGTGACGAGGGCCGCGACGTGCTGTTCTTCGTCGACAACATCTACCGCTACACGCTGGCCGGTACCGAAGTTTCCGCGCTGCTCGGCCGGATGCCTTCCGCCGTGGGATATCAGCCGACTCTGGCCTCCGAGATGGGCGCGTTGCAGGAACGCATCACCTCGACCCGCACCGGCTCGATCACGTCGTTCCAGGCCGTTTACGTGCCCGCCGATGACTTGACCGACCCATCGCCGGCAACCACCTTCGCCCACCTCGACGCCACGCTGGTGTTGAGCCGCCAGGTCGCCGAGCTGGGCATCTACCCGGCAGTCGATCCGCTCGATTCGACTTCGCGCCAGCTCGACCCGCTGGTCGTCGGCGAGGAGCACTACAGCGTCGCTCGCCAAGTGCAGGCTACGTTGCAGCGCTACAAGGAACTGCGCGACATCATCGCCATTCTCGGCATGGACGAACTGTCCCCGGAAGACAAACTGGCTGTGGCGCGCGCGCGAAAGATTCAGCGCTTCCTGTCGCAACCGTTCTTCGTTGCTGAAGTGTTTACCGGTGCGGCCGGCAAATATGTCACGCTGAAGGAAACCATTGCCAACTTCAAGGCAATCGTCAACGGTGAATACGATCATCTGCCGGAACAGGCTTTCTACATGGTCGGCACGGTGGATGAAGCGGTCGAAAAGGCGAAGACCATTCAATAAGGAAGCAACGTCATGCCCATGACTATTCATGTCGATATCGTCAGCGCGGAAGCTTCCATCTATTCTGGAATCGCCGAATACATGATCGCGCCCGCCGAGATGGGCGAAGTCGGTATCTATCCTCGTCATACCCCAATGTTGACGCGCCTGAAGCCAGGGTCTGTCCGTATCAAATCACCGGAAAAATCGGAGGAAGATCTGATTTATGTATCAGGTGGCATCCTCGAAGTGCAACCAGGCGTGATCACCATTCTGTCGGATACCGCTGCGCGAGGAGCCGATCTGGATGAGGCGCGCGCGCTCGAAGCCAAGCGGATAGCTGAAGAAGCGATGAAGAACCGCACCTCTTCCATGGACTATGCCCGCGCGCAGGCTGAACTGGCCGAAGCCGTTGCTCAACTCTCTGCAATCCAGAAACTACGCAAAATAAGGGGTTGAGCTAATCGTCAGGAAACATGTGGACGGCAGCCAACTGGCTGCCGTTTTTCTTTCCTTAGCCGCCAGACAAAGCATTGAGGCGCTGTTTATACTTACGCGCGTTTCAGGCCTAACCCAAGCAGCAACCCACATGACCCACCCCCTCAACATTGTCATTCTTGCTGCCGGCAAGGGTACCCGGATGAAATCCGATCTGCCCAAGGTGCTGCACCCATTGGCAGGCAAACCGCTGATCTCGCATGTATTGGCTGCAGCCGACCAACTCGGGCCCGAATCGATATGCGTGATATACGGGCATGGCGGCGAGACACTGCCACAGGCGATCGCGCGACCCGAACTGGCCTGGGCAAGGCAGGAACCACAACTGGGTACCGGCCATGCCGTGCAACAGGCGGTGCCGTATCTTGATCCCGCCGCGCTCTGCCTGATTCTGTACGGGGATGTGCCGCTAACCCGACCGGAAACCTTGCAGGAAATGACCCTGATTGCCGGCGAAGGCGCCATTGCATTACTTACAGTGCATCTGGCCAATCCGTCCGGATATGGCAGGATCGTCAGAAATGCGCGTGGTCAGGTGGAACGGATTGTTGAACAAAAGGATGCCACCCCGGAAGAACTGGCCATCAACGAAGTGAACACAGGCATTCTGTGTCTGCCCGCCGGAAAGCTGGCTGGCTGGCTCGCTCGCTTGAACAACAAGAATGCGCAGGGCGAGTATTACCTGACCGATGTCATCGGCATGGCTGCGGCCGAAGGCGAGCGCGTCATACCCTGCCATCCGGCGGCGGAATGGGAAGTGCTCGGCATCAACAGCCGCGCCCAACTGGCTGAACTGGAGCGTCTGCACCAGCACAATCAGGCCAGTCGGCTGATGAGCGAGGGTGTAACGCTGATCGATCCGAGCCGGATCGATATTCGCGGCAGCCTGACTTGCGGGCGCGATGTTCTGATTGACATCAACGCCATCTTCGAGGGTGACGTGGTACTCGGCGACGGTGTTCAGGTCGGCGCCAACTGCGTGCTGAAGAACGTCGAATTGGCGGCCGGCGTGCAACTCAAACCGTTCTGCCACCTGGAAGGCGCGCGTGTAGGCGCCAACGCTGTGATCGGCCCGTATGCGCGTTTACGCCCGGGCACCGAACTGGCGGAAGAAACCCATATCGGCAATTTCGTCGAATTGAAAAATGCACAGGTCGGTTTCAATTCGAAAATCAACCATTTGTCCTATGTCGGCGACGCAACCATCGGGCGCAAGGTCAACATCGGCGCCGGCACCATCACCTGCAACTACGATGGCGCCAACAAGCACCGTACGATCATCGAGGACGACGCCTTCATCGGCTCGGACACGCAACTTGTCGCCCCGGTCACCGTCGGCAAGGGCGCGACGCTGGGCGCCGGCACCACGCTGACCAAGGATGCCCCGGCCGGACAACTCACCTTGTCGCGCGCCAAGCAACTCAACCTTCCCGGCTGGCAGCGGCCGGTCAAGAACAAGTAATCGGAGCAGAACTATGTGCGGCATCGTCGGCGCAGTGGCGCAACGAAACGTAGTGCCCATCCTGATCGAAGGTTTGCAACGTCTGGAATATCGCGGCTACGACTCGGCCGGCATTGCGGTGCGCCAGCAGGATGGCGGCCTCGGCCGCATCCGCGCGGTGGGCAAGGTCGCCATGCTGCGGCAGTTGCTGGAAACCAACCCGGTCTCCGGCAATCTCGGCATCGCGCATACCCGCTGGGCCACCCACGGCATGCCGGCGGAGCGCAACGCGCACCCGCACATGAGCGGTGAAAAGGTCGCCGTGGTGCATAACGGCATCATCGAAAATCACGCCGAGCTGCGCGCCGAATTGCAGGCCAAGGGCTATTTCTTCACCTCCGAGACCGATACCGAGGTCATCGCCCACCTGCTCGCGCATTTGCAGGCGGATGAGCCGGATCTGCTGCGCGCGGTGCAGAAGGCCATCAAGCAACTGGTCGGCGCCTACGGCCTGGCGGTCTGCACACCGGAGGACGCCGATCGCCTGATCGTCGCGCGCGCCGGAAGCCCGCTGGTGATCGGCCTCGGCATCGGCGAGAACTTCATTGCCTCGGATGTGTTCGCGCTGTTGCCGGTGACGCAGCGCTTCATTTTCCTGGAAGAGGGCGATGTCGCCGAGATACGTCGTGACGGCGTGCGCGTGTTCGATGTCGCCGGCAACCCGGTGGAGCGGCAGGAGCGCTTGTCGCAGCTTTCCGCCTCGACCACCGACAAGGGCCCATACAAGCACTACATGCTGAAGGAAATCTTCGAGCAACCCTCGGTCATCGCCGAGACGCTGGAAGGCCGCATCCACAAGGGCCGCCTGCTGGAGGAAAGCTTCGGACATGAAGCCAAGTCCCTGTTCGACAAGACGCGCGGCGTCCACATCATCGCCTGCGGCACCAGCTATCACGCCGGACTGGTGGCGCGTTACTGGCTGGAGGAAATCGGCATTCCGTGCAACGTCGAAGTAGCCAGCGAATACCGTTATCGCAAGGTCGTGGTGCCGCCGGACACCCTTTTCCTGTCGATCTCCCAATCCGGCGAAACCGCCGATACCCTGGCCGCGCTGCGCTTCGCCAAGCAGGCCGGCTACATCGGTTCGCTGACCATCTGCAATGTGCCGGAATCGTCGTTGACGCGTGAATCCGATGTCGCGCTGATGACCCGCGCCGGCCCGGAAATCGGCGTCGCCTCGACCAAGGCGTTCACCACCCAGCTCACCGCCCTGCGCCTGCTGACCGTCGCGCTGGCGCGGCGGCGCGGACTCACGGTCGAGGATGAAAAGCGTCTGGTCGATGAACTGCACGCCCTGCCGCGCCAGGTCGAGGTCGTGTTGAAGTTGTCCGACGCGATCAAGGACATGGCGGCGGCGTTCGCCGACAAGCATCACGCCCTGTTCCTCGGGCGCGGACCGTTCTATCCGATCGCGCTGGAAGGCGCGCTGAAGCTGAAGGAAATCTCATATATTCATGCCGAAGCCTATCCGGCGGGAGAGTTGAAGCATGGCCCGCTGGCCCTGGTGGACGCCGACATGCCGGTGATCTGCGCGCTGCCGGACGACCCCTTGCTCGACAAGGTGCTGTCCAACCTGCAGGAAGTGCGCGCGCGCGGCGGCGAGTTGTTCCTGTTCTCCGACCACAACGTCAAGATCGAGCTTGATCGCTTCCAGAATCTGACCCTGGCCGACATCTATCCGGGCACCGCGCCGATCGTTTACAGCATTCCGCTGCAATTGCTGGCCTATCATGTCGCCATCCTCAAGGGGACCGACGTCGATCAGCCGCGCAATCTCGCCAAATCGGTCACCGTGGAATAACCCCGCTGGAGCAAATCTCTTCATGGCAGTCATCGCGGTATTCAATCAGAAGGGTGGTGTCGGCAAGACCACGACCACGCTAAATGTGGCTGCTTCGCTGGCTTTGCTGGAACGCAAACCGGTTGTCATTGATCTTGACCCGCAGGCGCATGTCAGCCTTGCATTGGGAGTGAAGAACCTGCAAAGCGGCGCAACCACAGCCGCGTTCTTTCGCGACAAGTTGCCGCTCGATCGCGTCATGCGCCGCCTGGCCAACCAAATCCGTTTGCTGCCAGGCCATCCCGACCTGTCCAAGATCGATGCCATGCTTGGCGCAACCCCGGGGGTCGCCGCCACCTTGAAACGTGGTCTGGATGCAGCGCTGGCGTGGGAGGATGCGCCGATCCTGATTGACTGTGCGCCGGCGCTTGGGGTGCTTTCGCTGAATGCACTGTTTGCTGCCGACCGCGTGCTGATTCCGGTGACCGCCGACTACCTGGCGATTCAGGGGCTGCACAGGCTTGACCTCGCACTAAATGTGCTGGAAGGCCCGCTCAAGCGTCGTATCCCGCGCCGCGTCGTGCTTACGCGTTTCGACGAGACCAGGCCGCAATGCCGCGAAGCGCTGGCCAGTCTGAAAAGCCGCTACGGCGACAATCTGTGCGATACGCGCATCGCGGACGATCCGGCGCTATCCGAAAGCCCGGCGCATGGCATGGACATCTTCGCCTACTCCTCCGATTCGCCCGGCGCGCACGATTACCGCCTTCTGACCATGGAATTGCTGTCCAAGGGCTTCTTCCAGTAATACCGTCGGCAAGTCGGTCCGCCTCAAGCATGCACAACGATGACTGGTTAGATCGCACCCGCGCCTCCGTCTGGCATCCCTGCACCCAGATGAAGCATCTGGAACAGACGCCGCCGTTGCCGATCGCGCGCGGCGAAGGCGCCTGGCTGATCGACCATGACGGCCGCCGTTACCTGGATGCCATTTCATCCTGGTGGGTCAACCTGTTCGGCCATGCCAACCCGCGCATCAACGCCGCCATCATCGACCAGCTTGGCCGTATCGAACACGTCATGCTGGCCGGCTGTACGCATGCGCCGGTTGTCGAACTGTCGGAACGGCTCGTCCGGCTAAGTGGTCTGGGCCATGCCTTCTATGCTTCCGATGGAGCCAGCGCGACCGAGATAGCGCTCAAGATGAGTTTCCACTACTGGCGTAACCACGGGCGCCCTTTGAAGACCGGCTATGTCAGCCTGCAACATGGCTATCACGGTGAAACCCTGGGCGCGTTATCGGTGACCGATGTCGCGCTGTTCAAGGATGTCTATGCGCCGCTGCTGCGCCATTCCAGTCAGGTGATCAGCCCGGATTGGCGACTGGCGTCGGCTGATGAGTCTGCGGAAGCTTATGCCAAGCGTGCTGTCGGACGGATGGAAGACCATCTTGCCGAACATGCCGATACCACGGCCGCCGTAATTATCGAACCCCTGGTGCAGGGGGCCGCCGGTATGGCCATGTATCCGCCGAGTTATCTGACCGAGTTGCGCGTACTGTGCGACAAGTATCAAGTGCATTTGATTGCGGACGAAATTGCCGTCGGTTTCGGTCGGACCGGCACCCTGTTCGCCTGTGAGCAAGCGGAGATCCTTCCGGATTTTCTCTGTTTGTCGAAGGGCATCACCGGCGGCTATCTGCCTTTATCCTGTGTACTGACGCGCGACGAGATCTACGCGGCGTTCTATGCCGATGCGACCGCGCGCGGTTTCCTGCACTCGCACTCCTATACCGGGAACCCGCTGGCTTGCCGTGCTGCACTGGCAGTACTGGATATCTTCGAGTCAGATGATGTGTTGCGGCGCAATCGTGCCAAAGCCACCCGCTTCAATGAACTGCTCGCCCCGATCTCGTCGCATCCGCGCGTCCGCCATATGCGCCAGACCGGCATGATCTGGGCGTTCGATGTCATCGACGTCGAACCCGGCTTCGGCGCCCGCTTTCATCAACAAGCGCTTGCCCGGGGTTTATTCATTCGCCCGATCGGAAACACGGTCTATTTCATGCCACCGTACATCATCGAGGAAGCGGAGATGCGCTTCATGTCCGAGGTGACGCTGGACCTGTTGCAGGGCATGCAGGGCTTTGAACCTTAAGTGCAGCAGTTGACAGCTCCTTATCCCCTGGGAACAGTCTGCATACTGACGATGGAGCAAGGCGGATAAAGACGGTAGCCAAATAGACGGTAGCCAAGTCCCTGATCCCTTGCCAGGACGAGCGCGGCACAAACAAAAACGGCTTCCTGCCCGGGAAGCCGCTTGAACACTGGAGGCGCGTGCCGGAGTCGAACCGACCTACACGGATTTGCAATCCGGTGCATAACCGCTTTGCTAACGCGCCGCGATAAAATCGCTGATCTGAAACGAAAAGGGGAAAGCTTATTGGCTTTCCCCGGTAAAACTGGAGCGGGAAACGAGACTCGAACTCGCGACATCTACCTTGGCAAGGTAGTGCTCTACCAACTGAGCTATTCCCGCATCGAAGTGGAGGCGCATTATAAAGCTGAAAGCGCCTCTGTCAACCCGCAGACTGGTTTTTTAGCGTCTTCCAGGCCATGCGCAGGTAATGCAGCATGGACCAGAGGGTCAGGAAGGCGGCCAGATACAGCAACCAGCGGCCGATGATCGGGGTGAATGGTTGGCCGAGAATCGGGTCGTGGTAGAGCAGCAGAAGGATGGCGACCATCTGCGCGGTGGTCTTCAGTTTGCCGATCATCGACACCGCGACCTTGCCCGCCGCGCCGACTTTGGCCATCCATTCGCGCAGCGCGCTGATTGCGATTTCGCGGCCGATGATGATCAGCGCGACATCGACGCCGGCGCGGTCCAGATCGACCAGCACGATCAGCGCGGCGGCGACCATCAGTTTGTCGGCGACCGGGTCGAGGAAGGCGCCGAAGGCGGACATCTGGTTCAGGCGGCGGGCGAGCCAGCCGTCGAGCCAGTCGGTGATCGCAGCGAGGGCGAAGATCGCGGTGGCGGTCAGGTTGATGGCATGCTTGGGCACCCAGCCGTCGGGCAGGTAGAACACCGCCACAAAGAGCGGGATCAGCAGAATGCGCAGCCAGGTCAGACTGTTCGGCAAGTTGAACGGCATCAGTGCAATTCTCGATAGATTCGTTCCGCCAGTTCGTGGCTGATGCCTTCGACCTGGGCCAGTTCTTCCACTCCGGCATCGACCACACCGCGCAGGCCGCCGAAGGTTTGCAGCAACTTCTGGCGCCGTTTCGCGCCGACGCCGGCGATATCCTGCAAGCTCGACTGGGTGCGCGCCTTGCCCCGCTTTGCCCGATGCCCGGTGATCGCGAAGCGGTGCGCCTCGTCGCGGACCTGCTGTATCAGATGCAGGGCCGGGTGATCCGAAGCCAGGCGCAGCGGTTCGACTTCGCCCGGCAGAAACAACTGTTCCATGCCCGGCTTGCGTTCCACGCCCTTGGCCACGCCGACCATCGGCAAATTGCCCAGCCCCAGTTCGGTCAAAACATCCACTGCCATGTGCAACTGCCCTTTGCCACCGTCGATCAGCAGCAGATCGGGCAATTTGCCTTCACCGGCGGCGATCTTTCCGTAACGGCGTTCAAGTGCGTTGCGCATCGCGGCATAGTCGTCACCGGGGGTGATGCCGGTGACATTGTAGCGGCGATATTCCGCCGCCTGCATCGCACCCTGGTCGAAAACAACGGCCGACACGACTGTGGCTTCGCCCATCGTGTGACTGACGTCGAAGCATTCGATGCGATTGATGCCTTCCTCGCCAAGCGCCTCGTTCAGGGCGGCCAGCCGGTTGGTCTGGTTCTCGCGCAGTCCCTCGCGTGTGGCCAGCGCCAGTTCGGCGTTCTTGCGCGCCATTTCCAGCCAGATGCGGCGTTCTTCCTGTGGATGCGTGACGATGTTGACGCGGCGGCCGGCCTGTTCGGACAGCCAGTCGGCCAGGCCTTCGACTTCGCATTCCAGCACCAGCGTGGCCGGAATTGGTCGGCCAACGTAATGCTGGCCGGCGAAGGCTTCCAGCAGCGCCGGCAAGTCGGCGTCTTCAACATGCGTCGGGAAGAACGAGCGACCGCCCAGGCTGCGGCCGCCGCGCACCATGCTCAGGTAGACGCAGGCGACGCCGCCTCTGATCACCCCGGCGATGATGTCTGCATCCTGGCTGGAACGACTCTCGACGAACTGGCGTGCGCGCACTGCTGAAAGCGCCTGGATCTGGTCGCGGAACACGGCTGCCTGCTCGAAGCGCAAATCACGGGCGGCGGCTTCCATGCGGTCGGAGATCGTGCCGATCACTTCGTTGTCCTTGCCATTCAGGAACAGCTCGGCCATCGCCGCGTCGCGTGCGTAATCCTCATCGCTGATCAGGCTGACACAGGGTGCGCTGCAACGGCGAATCTGGTGCAGCAGGCAGGGCCGCGAACGGTTGCCGAACACGCTGTCCTCGCAGGTGCGCAAGCGGAACACCTTTTGCAGGATCTGGATGCTTTCGCGCACTGCCAGCGAGTTCGGAAACGGGCCGAAGGTGCGATGTTTCCTGTCCGGCGTACCGCGAAAGAACGCCAGACGCGGATAGGCGTGGCCGCTCAGTTGCAGATAGGGATAGGACTTGTCGTCCCGGAACAGGATGTTGTACTTCGGCCCCAGGCCCTTGATCAGGTTGTTTTCCAGCAGCAGCGCTTCGGCTTCGGTGCGCGTGACGGTGGTCTGGATGTCCTGGATGCGCGCCACCATGTGGGCGATGCGCGGACTCAGATCGGTCTTCTGGAAATAGCTGGAAACCCGCTTCTTCAGGTCGCGCGCCTTGCCGACATAAAGTACTGCACCGGCTTCGCCGAGCATGCGGTAAACGCCGGGCAGATTGGGTAAGCCGGCGAGAAAGGTCTTGTGATCGAAAGGCGTTGCAGCAGGGCTCACGGTGCGCAGACAGCGTCAGTCTTCCTCGTCGAGCAACTGGCCGGCGATGGCCCAGTTCTCGTCCGGCAGTTCCTCGAACGCAATGTAGGTGTAGCGCTTTGGTTTCAGCGCGTGTCGCTCCAGCGTGTCGGTGATTTCCTGGGCGATCCTTTTCTTCTGGTCGCGGCTCAGGCTACCGGCCAGTTTGATGGTCACAACGGGCATGTCTACTCCTGCTGATATGAAGCCCCCGCAAGGGGGACGCCGGATTCGCAAGGCGGCAGAGCCGCCAACGAATCCGCTGCAATGTGGGTGAAAACGGCTCGGAACATCTCCGGCGTCAACCGCCTGGTCTGGGTGTTGTAGCGACTGCAATGGTACGAGTTGAACAGGCGTCTGCCGCCAGGCAGCGCGTGGCGTACATCGTGGCCGAAGACAAAGTCCTTCTCCTTCAGGCCGAATGCGCGCAACACGGCACTGTGGGCGATCCGGCCCAAGGCCAGTATGGCCGTGCCGGCCGGCAAACCGGCCAGTTCCTGTTTCAGGTACTCGTTGCAACGTGCGATTTCTCCGGTTTCCGGCTTGTTCTCCGGCGGCACGCATTTCACCGCGTTGGTGATGCGGCAGCCGAGCAGTTGCAAGCCGTCATCCGCCGCCATGGAAACCGGCCGACTGGCGTAACCAAAGGCATGCAGGGTTTCGTACAGCAGGATGCCGGCATGGTCGCCGGTGAACGGGCGGCCGGTCTTGTTGGCGCCGTGAAAACCCGGCGCCAGACCGACGATCAGCAGGCCGGGTTGTTCGTCGCCGAGTTTCAGATCGCCGAATGCCGGCACCGGCTTGCAGTAATAGTCCGGGTGTTTCACCCGGCCGGCGTCGAGAAACTCGGCAAGGCGCGGGCAGGCGCGGCAGTCGGGGCTGAAAGTCATGGGATCAATGCAACTGCGCCGGCGGCGCATCCTGGATTTCTTCCGGCAATTCGGTATGAACGTTCTCGCCTTCCGGGCTGGGGAACAGCGGCGCTCCGCAGTCATCGCAATATTCCACCGGCATGCGGGTATTCAGGATTCGCACTTCACCGATGCCGGTGCTTTTCAGCAAGGCTTCAATTTCCGCGCCCAGGTCGGCATTCTCGTCGTCGTTGCCGAGCAGCGGCCAGGTCACGCCATGCACCACGTCATCGGAACCGGCGCGCAGAAAGCTGATGCGCCATTCTTCCAGACCATGCTCGTAGTACGGCGCAGCCACCGCGCGGATGCGATTGGCGGGCAGGTTGAACAGGCTTTGCAGGTAGGCAACGGCAGCCTTCAGCGCAAACGGCCGGGTTTCCATGTCGGCCTGACGCCAGGCGGCGAAATAGGCATCCGGCGTCAGCACTTCATAACTGCTGCCGGTGAGCAGGCTCTGGAAATTGGGACCGCCCTGTTCGCGCCAGTTCACCAGAGCGGCGGCGCGGCCGCCATCGACCTCGTTCCAGCGGAACACCGGTCGGCCGGTCGGCACCTGCACAACAGCGATCAGATAACGCACATCCGAGACGAACATCTGGCTTTCCGGCAACTGTTGAGCATCCACCTTCAGATCCTGACCGGCGGCGGCGGCCATATTCAACGCTTCGGCAAACGCCCAGGTATCGGCATAGCCTTGCGGCAATTGATCCGGGCTGAACAGGTAATCGGCAAAGTTCACCCGCGCTTCCGCGCCGAGGACATGCGCGGAAAGTTGCGCGCGCAACGCGTCCAGAATCGGCTTGGGCACGCTTCGCGTCGGGATGGCGTAACGCGACCAGGCCAGCACCGGCAGGGCGAGCAGCAGATGCGACTGCTCGCCGGCCTGACTCACCTCGCAAGCCGCTTCGATCAGATCGGCCAGCTCGTCATAAGCGCGCGGGTTGGTCTCGCGCAGCCCGTCCAGGGCCTGATTCAGCGCATCCTCGTCGCCGATCTTGAGCAGCTTCTCGATCAGCGCGCTTATTTCCGCATCCAGCCAGACATCTTCCAGCCGACTGCCGGACTCGGCCAGGCCTTGTGCCAGCCAGGCCAGACGCTCGGCATCGCGGGATAGACGGTGACGGCCATAAAGGCGACGACGTTTCATGTGGATTCCTTAATGTTGACCAAGGCCGAGTTCGGCCTGCAGGGTGACGTGGCGAATGCCGTGCTTGTTGTCGAGCCGGGCGCGACTGACTTGCAGCACGCGATCCCAGTCCTCGAAGCTGTCCAGTTCGAGATGCGCGGAGAGCGCGATCTGGCCGGAAGAAAGGGTCCAGATATGTAGATCATGTACGCGCCGCACGCCGGGAATATCGCCCAGATCGAGCGCGACATTGTCCAGGCTGACCTGATCCGGCACGGCTTCCATCAACACATTCACGCTTTCCGCCAGCAGCCGCCAGGCGGAGACCAGGATCAGGCCGGAGACCAGCAACGACAGGATCGGGTCGATCGGCATGTAGCCGGTGGCCCAGATCACCGCGCCGGCCACCAGCGCCGCCAGCGAACCAAGCAGATCGCCCAGAACATGCAGCAGAGCGGCACGGGTGTTGATGCCTTCACCGCCGTGGTGCAGCAACCAGGCCACGGCAAGATTCACCAGCAGGCCGATGAATGCCACCAGCATCACCGCGCCGCCCTTGACCGGCTGCGGGTCGGCCAGGCGATCGAAGGCTTCGATGACGATGACGGTGATCAGGCCCAGCATCAACAGGCTGTTGAACAATGCGGCCAGAATTTCCAGTCGCACCAGGCCATAGGTGTATCTGTTCGACGGCGGCTTTTGCGCCAGCCAGGCGGCGAGCGCGGCCAGGCCCAGCGCCGTCGAGTCCGTCACCATGTGGCCGGCGTCGGACAACAGCGCCAGCGAGCCGGACCAGAATCCGGCGAAGACCTCTACGACGGCGAAGCCGAGTGTGAAGAACAGCGCCTTGAACAGCGCTTCGCCGCCGTGCTCATGGCCGACATGGTGCTCCGCCTGCGTGGTGTCGCGGTCGAGCGAAACCCGCTCGTTGGCGGTCTGATGCTTCGAACTCATCCGCTCAATCCACAGGTATTGGTCGGGTCGTTCAGCGCCAGTTCGGCATCGACCTGGCCGACCCCGCCAAGATGGTGCAGCGCATCGGCGTAACGCTGGCTTTCATGCAGCGCGACGCGTGACGGCGGATGCGGCCGCCCATGCATGCGCGCGAGCCGGATCAGCGACATCGGCGGCAGCGGCCATTTCAGTATCGCCAGCAATTCATCGGCCAGATCGGGACGATTGCACACCAGCACCATGTCGCAACCGGCCTGCAAAGCCGCCACTGCGCGCTGGCGAATATCGCCGGCCACGCTGGCAGCTTCCATGATCAGATCGTCGCTGAAGATGACGCCCTCGAAGCCGAGTTGCCCGCGCAGAATCTCGCTCAGCCACTTGTGGGAAAAGCCGGCGGGTTGCGCGTCCACGCGCGGATAGATGACATGCGCCGGCATCACCCCGGCCAGGCCCATGTCCACCATCTGGCGGAACGGCAGCAGATCGGCGAATTCGATATCGGTCAGGCTGCGCTCATCGACCGGGATCGCCAGATGCGAATCCGCCCGGACAAAGCCGTGCCCGGGAAAATGCTTGCCCACCGCGCTCATGCCGGCTTCATTCATGCCCAGCACCACGGCATGCGCCAGATCGGTGACCGCCTGCGGATTGCGATGGAAGGAACGATCGCCGATCACGCTGCTGCTGCCGTAATCGAGGTCGAGTACCGGCGCAAAACTGAAATCCACGCCCGCCGCACGCAGTTCGGCGCCGATGATGTAACCCGCGTCGCGCGCCAGTCGCCGCGCTCTCTGCGGATGGGTATCCCACTGCTGGCCAATGGCGCGCATGGGCGGAATCGCGGTAAACCCGGCGCGGAAGCGCTGCACGCGGCCGCCTTCATGATCGACGCCGATGAGCAGGTGCGGGCTGCGCAGCGCATGGATTTCCTGGCACAGCGCGGCAAGTTGTTGCGGGTTTTCATAATTGCGCTGAAACAGGATCACGCCACCGACGCCGGGGTGAAGCAGTCGCGTGCGCTCGCCGTCGGTCAGGCTGAAGCCGGCTACATCGGCCATGACCGGGCCGAGAGGAAGATGGTTGACAGGGATCATGCTTGCTCCATAACGACAAATGCGACGACGTAATCCCTCTCGTCGGAGAGGCTCAAATGGGTTGACTTGATGTTGTGCGCTGTCAGCCAGGCGGCCAGCTCGGGAGAAACCACAAAGCCGGGCTTGCCGTGCCTGTCATGCACCACGCTGATGGATGTGAACGAAACCGGCGACCGCATGCCGGTGCCCGCAGCTTTGGAAAAGGCCTCCTTGGCGGCGAAACGCTTGGCCAGAAAATGATCCTTGCTGACGGCCTCGGCGTAATCGCCCCACTCCTCCGGCGCCAGGATCCTTTCCGCCAGCTTGCCGCCATAGCGGGCGTGAAGATCGTCTATCCGCTTGACCGCGAGGATATCCGTGCCAACGCCAAAGATCATGCCTAAGCCTCCCCGCGCGATTGAGCAAGTTGATCGAGGCCATAGTGGGTGAAGGCCAGCGCCATGTATACCGGAGCGAAAAAATTGACCAGAGGGACAAAATGCAACAGGCCCAGCAGCGCCGAAAGCAGAAACAGGCGCCAGCCGCCATCGCGCCGCAATTGCTTCAGCTCCGCCGCCGAAGCATGTTCGGAAACCGCGTCGTAAATGAACATGCGCTTGTTCAGCCAGGCGCCCAGCAACACCGAAACCGCCGCGCCCAGCGGCCCCAGCAGCCAGAACGGCAGCGTGATCAGCCAGAGCAGCAGATAAATGGACAGCGCATACAGCGCATTCGCCGCTCCCCCGGAGAAGCTGCCGCCGTATTTGCGCTCCAGGTTGGGGTAATGCTGGCGCGCGACGATGCTCACCAGCATCGGCATGAATGCGAGCGAGGTGATCAGCAGGGCGGTGATGTAGATCGCAGGCAACAGCAGCACGCCGAGCAGCATGATCGTGGCAAAACCGAGCAGCCAGGACGCCAGCGCCGCCTCCAGCCATGCCGGCGGCGGCACGGCCGCGACAAGGGCTTCCAGGCTTGTCACCCAGGTCGCCCCGAACCACCACAACAAGCCGCCCCAGACTGTCAGCGCAGCGAGCATCGGCAACAGCATGACTGACACCACACGAGGCAACTGCAGGTCGCTGGCGGCGCGGCGAAGAATTTCGAAGATGTAAGCCATGCGGAAAGCGGGCGGAGACAAGGGGCTCAATGCTAAGCGCGGCATGCAATGCAAGAAAGTGGCAGCAGCGGAAGTAAACAAACAATCTGCAACCCGATACGGAAATCGGGGGCTGGCGACCCCGCGAAACACGGTGATGTCTCCCGAAGCCGCCGGCCCATGCCCCGGGCGTGTACATTTCGCACCCAAAGCCCCCGCATGATGACAGCCTCGACCGAATCTCCCGCACCCCTCCAGCGCGTGGTCAAAGTCCGCCGCGATTACAACACCTGGGTCGCCAACGAGACGCTGGAAGATTACGCCCTGCGCTTCACGCCACGCAGCTATCGCAAATGGTCGGAAGGCCGCGTCGCCAATACTGCATTCGGCGCGGCCGCGTTTCTGGTGCTGGAGGCAGTCGGCGCGACGTTGCTGGTGCAATACGGCTTCGTCAATGCCGCCTGGGCGATCCTCGCCACCGGCCTGATCATCTTCCTCGCCGGTCTGCCGATCAGCATCTATGCTGCCCGTTACGGACTGGACATGGACCTGCTGACACGCGGCGCCGGTTTCGGCTATCTCGGTTCCACGCTGACCTCGCTGATCTACGCCTCGTTCACCTTCATCTTCTTCGCGCTTGAGGCGGCGATCATGGCCTACGCGCTGGAACTGGCGTTCGACATTCCGCCGGCCTGGGGCTACCTGATCTGTGCGCTGGTGGTGATTCCGCTGGTCACCCACGGCGTCAGCGTGATCAGCCGGGTGCAGACGCTGACCCAGCCGATCTGGCTGATCATGCTGATCACGCCCTACCTGTTCGTGCTCTGGCAGGAACCGCAGGCGTTTGCCGGCCTGACCGACTATGCCGGCCGCGCGGCGCACAGCGGCTTCGACATCCAGTTGTTCGGCGCGGCAATGGCGGTCGGCCTGGCGTTGATTACCCAGATGGGCGAGCAGGTTGATTACCTGCGCTTCATGCCGGAACGCACGCCGCAGAACCGAAAGCGCTGGTGGGCCGGTGTGCTGGTCGGCGGGCCGGGCTGGGTGTTGCCGGGCGTGATCAAGATGTTCGGTGGCGCGCTGCTGGCTTATCTGGCGATCCGTCACGCCGTACCGGAAGAGCGCGCGGTGGACCCGAACCAGATGTATCTGGTCGCCTATGAATACGTCTTCCCGCATTACGGCTGGGCGGTGGCTGCCACCGCGCTGTTCGTGGTGATTTCGCAGTTGAAGATCAACGTCACCAACGCCTATGCCGGCTCGCTGGCCTGGTCCAACTTCTTCGCCCGGCTGACGCACAGCCATCCCGGCCGCGTGGTGTGGGTGGTGTTCAACACGCTGATCGCGCTGATGCTGATGGAGATGGATCTGTTCCAGGCCCTGGGTCGCGTGCTCGGGCTGTATTCCAACATCGCGGTGGCCTGGATGATGGCGGTGGTGGCCGATCTGGTGATCAACAAGCCGCTCGGCCTGTCGCCGCCCGGCATCGAATTCCGTCGCGCCTATCTGTACGACATCAACCCGGTCGGCGTCGGCGCGATGGGCATCGCCTCGGTGTTGTCGGTGGCTGCCTATCTCGGCCTGTTCGGCGCCTCGGTGCAACCCTGGGCAACGTTCATCGCGCTCGGCGCGGCATTGGTTGCATCGCCGCTGATTGCCTGGGCGACCGGTGGGCGCTACTACTTGGCGCGCACCGCACCGGCAGCCGAAAGGCTCGCCCCCACCCACACCTGCTGCATCTGCGGCAAGGATTACGAAGGCGAAGATCTGGCGCATTGCCCGGCCTATCAGGACCGCATCTGTTCGCTGTGCTGTTCGCTCGACGCGCGCTGCGACGACCTGTGCAAGCCGCAGGCCCGGCTTGGCGCGCAGTGGGGCAATCTGCTGCAACGGTTGTTGCCGGACGCGGCGCGGCCGTATCTGGAAGCCGGCCTCGGCCACTATCTGCTGTTGATGGCCGGCATCCTGCCGGTCATGGGATTGCTGATCGGTTT
>CAMDGQ010000019.1 GCA_945897955.1 Tepidiphilus sp. J10
GATGCGCCGGAAAAATATTCCGTTGAGACGACCAAGGCTCACTTGATCACCAGCTTGATTGTGCTCAGCAATTCATCGGCGGTGGCAGGCTTGACCAGCCAGCCGGATGCGCCTGCCGCCTTGGCATCGGCCCGCTTGGCTTGCTGCGACTCGGTGGTCAGCAAAAGGATCGGCATGAAGCGGTAGTTGGGCATGAGCCGAACCTGCTTGATCAGTTCGATGCCGTTCATGCCGGGCATGTTGAGATCGGTAATCAGCAGGTCGGGCTTCAACCCGGCCTTGAATTTGGTCATCGCTTCCTCGGCGGAAGCGGCCTTTTCTACCTGGTAGCCAGCTTTGGACAGAATGCTGGAAGTGCTGATGAGGACGGTGGCGGAATCATCGACCAGAAATATGGTTTTCACTGCGACCTCTATCTGAGTTGAAATTTGGCGCTCGGCGCCGGTTCTGACAGGCTTGTCCGCGAAACGGGGCGCGCCATTTGTGCAAGAGGATTACAGGTCATGGGAGTTGCGACTGCTGAGGTTGCAACTTTATGAGAAGGAATAGTCAATTTGCTCGCACCTAGCGGCAGCACGACCAGAATCTTTAGAATTTTTGTTGCGCTATCTATCGTACCGGAATGGCGCGGAAGTTCCGGGCAGCGGTTGATCGGCACGGATACGGCGGAAGCGGAATCCGTGACATCGGGCCGCAAGCGGCCCTCCTACCGCCGAGTGGTTGCGTAGCCCCCGTGGGAGGCCCGCTCGCGGGCCGAAGCGCGCCAGTCCGGCGCGATCGTTCGATTCAGCCGAGCAACCCCTGCCGCGCCATACCGCGCCGCAGATAGGCGATCTGGGTTTGCAACGGCAATTGCTTCGGACAGACATCATGGCAGCCGAGCAGGCTCATGCAGCCAAATACGCCGGTGTCGTCACCAACCAGATCGAAGAAATCGGCGTCGTCGCGCGCGTCACGCGGGTCGAGCCTGAAACGGGCAATCTTGTTCATGCCGACCGCGCCGACGAAATCGGTCCGCATCTGCGCGGTGCCGCATCCGCTGATGCAGCAGCCGCATTCGATGCAGCGGTCGAGTTCGTAGATCGCCTCGGCCATGGCCGGCTCCATGCGCGCCTCCAGCGCATCGACATCGGGTTCTTCCTGCATATGCAGCCAGGCTTGCAGGCGTTCGCTCATGCCACGCATCCATTTGCCGGTATTCACCGACAGATCGGCGATAAGTTCGAAACCCGGCAACGGAAACAGGCGAATCTCGGCCGGCAGTTGCGCGGTCAATGTGCGGCAGGCGAGGCCGGGGCGGCCGTTGACGACCATGGCGCAGGAACCGCAGACTCCGGCGCGGCAGACGAAATCGAAGCTCAGGCTAGGGTCAAGCGTCTCGCGAATGCGGGTCAGCGCGATGAACAGCGTCATGCCCGGGGTTTCTTCCAGTGAGTAGGCCACCACACGCGGCGGTGTGGCGCTATCGCGCGGGTTGTGGCGGAAGACGTTGAAAGTGAGGGTTCGGGCTGCGTTTGAGCTCATGGTGTGTCATCCAGGCGCGCGTTTCGGGCGCGATAGCGCGCCGGCAACAACTGTTTGAACGGCATCAGGGCGGATTGGCGGGAATAACGATCCGGCTTGGCTGCCAGCATTTCATCGACCTCGGCCTGTCTGACCGCGCTGTCCGGGTGTTCAACAATGTTCTTGACGCCATAGCCTCGGAACCCGGGCGGCAATTCCATGTGCAGGACATCAAGGGCTTCGTAATCCAGGCTGGGCAGGTCGTCGCCCTCGCGCCAGAACGCCAGCGTGCGGTTCAGCCAGTCGCGGTCGTTGCGGGCGGGGAAATCCTCGCGGAAATGCGCGCCCCGGCTTTCGGTGCGGCGCTGCGCGCCCAGAGCGACGGTGAGGGCGATCTTGAGCATGCGCGGCAGGCGATATGCCAGAACCAGTTCCGGATTGGCGTCGAGGTTGCTGGCGCGCACGCCGACGTTGCGACTGCGCGCGAGCAGTTCCGCGAGTTCGACTACCGCGCTGTCGAGATCCTGGCCATTGCGGAACAGGCCGACCTTGTCGGTCATGATCTGTTCCATGCGGGCGCGCAACGCCACAGCGTTCTCGCTGCCCGGCTTGGCGACCAGCGCATTCAGGCCGGCGCGTTCGCGTTCGACGAATTCGCGCGCCAGCGCAGGCGACAAATCGCTCTGGCCGGCTTTTGAATAGCAGAAATCGGCGACATATTCGCCGACCAGCATGCCGGCGACGACGGTCTCGGCAACCGAATTGCCGCCCAGGCGGTTGAAGCCGTGCATGTCCCAGCAGGCCGCCTCGCCGCAGGAAAACAGACCGTGCAGCCAGGGCGATTCGCCGCGATGGTCGGTGCGCACGCCGCCCATTGAGTAATGCTGCGTCGGCCGTACCGGAATCGGGTCTTTAACCGGGTCGATGCCGAGGAAGTAACGGCAGATGTCCTTCACTTCGCGCAGGTTCTTGTCGATGTGCGCCGCACCAAGATTGCTGATGTCCAGCCAGAGATGATCGCCATAGGCCGACTTGACGCCCTTGCCGGCGCGCATGTGTTCGGCCATGCGGCGCGACACCACGTCGCGCGAGGCGAGTTCCTTCTTCTCCGGCTCGTAGTCCGGCATGAAGCGGTGGCCGTCGTTGTCGAGCAGCAGGCCGCCGTCGCCGCGACAGCCTTCGGTGACCAGAATGCCGGCCGGCACGATGGCGGTGGGATGAAACTGCACCGCTTCCATGTTGCCCAGACGGGCGACGCCGGTTTCCAGCGCCAGTGCCGCGCCCATGCCTTCGTTGATCAGCGCGTTGGTGGAGATGCCCCAGATGCGGCCATAACCGCCGGTCGCCAGCACCGTTGCGCTGGCCAGGTAGGCGCTGAGTTCGCCCGTGATCATGTCGCGCACCACGGCGCCCTGGCAGCGCAGACCGTCGTGGATCAGCGCCAGCGCTTCCATGCGTTCATGCACCGGGATGGATTCGGCGATGACCTGGTCGCTCACCGTGTACAGCATGGCATGGCCGGTACCGTCCGAGGTGTAGCAGGTGCGCCATTTGCGCGTGCCGCCAAAGTCGCGCGCGGTAATCAGGCCATGCGCCGCCTCCTTTTCGGTCAGCGTGACGCGCTGGCCGTTGATCACCACTTCGCGGTCGCCGCGCTGCACGCGGCTCCAGGCCACGCCCCACGCCGCCAGTTCGCGCACCGCTTTCGGCGCCATGTGCGTGAACATGCGCGCGACGTGCTGATCGCAGCCCCAGTCGGAACCGCGCACGGTGTCCTCGAAATGCACGTCCTCGTTGTCGCCCTCGCCCTTGATGCCGTTGGCCAGGCTGGCCTGCATGCCGCCCTGTGCGGCAACCGAGTGCGAGCGCTTGGCCGGCACCAGCGAAAGAATCAGCGTTTCCAGCCCGCGCCGCTTGGCGCCGATGGCGGTGCGCAAACCGGCGAGACCGCCGCCGATCACCAGCACGTCGGTATGGATGATCTTCATGGCGCGGCCCTCGACGAAAGCGGCATGTAAGGTTCGCCGACATGCGGCGCATGTTCGATGCCCAGCTTGATGTAGGCCGCCAGCGTGACCAGACCGAGCGCCAGGAAAAACACGGTGAAGGCCCATTTCAGTCGTTTCAGTTTGCGCCGGGCGCTGGCGGGGTCGGAAAAATTGCCCCACTTCACCGCCAGGCGATACAACCCGATGCCGCCATGCAGTTCGACCAGGAACAGCAGCACCAGATAGAGCGGCCACATCATGCCGCTCCAGACCCGATCGGCCGATTCATACGGGCCGATCAACTCCGGGTGGGTCATCATCAGATAGAGATGCACCGGCGCCAGGAAGAACATGCCGAAGCCGGTGATGACCTGGACAAACCAGAGCGTGGTGTCTTCGTGCCGCAGCGAGCGCATGTGCGTCCAGTAAACGCGATGCTGCCGCCACTGCGCCGGAAATTTTCGCAGCGCCAGCCAGGCATGCAGGACAAACAACCCGAAGACGCCGGCGACGAACAGCGACACCAGCCAGGGCAGGCCGTAGCCAAAAAAGAAATAGCCTTCGAAAAAGCGCGCCACCGTCCACATGGCTTCTTCGCCGAGCAGGATGGAAGACACGAACAGCATGTGCAGCCACATGAACAAGCCGAGAAACAGGCCGCTGACGCTTTGCAGAAGGTCCAGCCGCGCGGGCCAGGGACCGGGTTTTTCCGATGCGGGGATCATCTTCGATTAACGACAAAAAAGTCCGGATGCGATCTTACGCCCCGCACGCGGGCTTCGACAAAGCGAAAACATGCTCCGCCACCCACGTCACGGCACCTGGGCCACAAGTTGTCGCGCGGCCTCCTCGATGATGTTGCGGAAGGTGACCGGGCCTTCGCGAACGCCGTCATGCGCCATGGTCAGTTCGGTCGAACCTTCCCACGCAATCGAGCCGTCGCTGGCGTCCCAGATCTGGAGGTAAAGACGCACCACCGTGCTCTTGGTCTGCAGGATGCGAATTCCCATGGTGCCCCAGCGGTCCTTCGATTCCTGGCGGAAACCGGCCAGCTTCAGTTGCGCCAGATAGCGGACGTCGGCGAGTTTGCCGACCTTGATCAGCACGTCGCGATCAAGCAATCCGGTCAGCCGGTAATCCTCCAGCATGCGCCGGTATTCGCCGGCCAGGCCGGCGCGGTTCACCGCAGTGAGGGTGACCGGCAGCGAGACAATGCGCATCCCGGGGCGAGCCTTCTGCATGACATCGTGGAAGGACAGCGCCATGGACTGCTTGTCTTCCTCCTGGCCGGTGAAGGACGAGGGCGTGAGAAAGGCCAGACCGGACTGTTTGAAGTCATGCGCCGTCAGGTTGAGCGCCAGCACCTGCGTTGAAACCTGAACCTGCGGCGTCACACAGGCGGCCTGCGGCATCAGCAAGGTTGCCGCCAAAAGGGCGCGGCTGATTCCGCGCAGTAAATCGCTATCGTTTTGCCGCATGGTTCGTGCTCCTCGCCCACAGCGTTCTGCGGTCGGCGCCGCGTCGAGGGCTACGCTCTCCAGGTTGATGGTTTCATGTTGAATATTAGCTTCTTGCCGAAAACTTGAACCCCGGGCAATCGGCTTCAAACGCTGAACGACATCGCCAGAATCCGGCCAGTGTGGAAAACTGCGGTCAGCCACCCTGATGAAAGGAAACTCCATGCAAGCCCTGCTCCTCGCTTCGGCCCTGTTCACTTTCGCCGTACCGTCGCTGGCCAGCGACGTTGACCTCAGCATCAGCATCGACCAACCCGGTTTCTATGGCCGCATCGACATCGGCGATGCGCCCAAGCCGCAAGTCATCTACAGGCAGCCGATCATCATCGAGCAGGCCCCTGCCGTGCGGCGTCCGATTTACCTGCGCGTGCCGCCCAAGCATGCCAAGAACTGGCGCAAATACTGTCGCAAGTACAACGCCTGCGGCGAGCAGGTCTATTTCGTACAGGACGACTGGTATCGCGATAAATATGTCCCGCATTACCGGGATCGCCATGGCGGACGCGATGATCGCCGGGATGACCGGCGTGATGACCGGCGCGACGATCGCCGAGGGAAAGGACATGGCGGCGATGATCGCGACGGCCATCGCGGCCGCGATCACTGACCTGCAGGGTCCGGCAATTCGCGCAGGCGCGCCGCAAGCCCGGAATGGCGACGTGTCGCGGTCTGGATTGCCCGCCCGAGTATCGCTTCCGATGCAACCAGAGCGACCTGCCGGCGCGCCCGCGTGATGGCGGTGTAAATCAGTTCGCGGGTGAGTCCGGGGTTGTGTTCCGCCGGCAGCATCACCAGCACGCTATCGAATTCCGACCCCTGCGATTTGTGGACCGTCATGGCGAAGGCGGTCTCGTGCTCGGGCAGCCTGAGCGGCGCCACAGTGCGGAAGCTGGTTACCCGGTCAGGGAAATGCACCATCAGGGTGCCGGCGTCATCGGGCAGGACAATGCCGACGTCGCCGTTGAACAGTTTCAGCACATAGTCGTTGCGCAACACCATGACCGGGCGGCCGGGATACCACTCGGAACGTTCTCCCGGGTCCAGCGGGTGTTCCAGGCTGCGCCGGAACCAGCCGCTGACCTGGCGATTGAGGGCTTCCACACCGCGCAAGCCGCCACGCACCGCGCAAAGCAGGCGGAAGCGGTCGAAGGCGCGGAACACGGCAACCCGATCCCTCAGGTCGCCACTCAGGGCCATCAGATAGCCGTTATAGCTGTCCTGGATGCGTTGTACGGCTGCTTCGCCCAGTTGCGTTTCGCCCTCCTCGATCCAGTGCAGCGACGACTCATCCGCCCCGGCACGCAAGCGGACGATGGCGGCAGCTGCGTCCCCGGCGTTGATCTCGCCCGCCAGGAGGCCAATGCCGGAATTGCTGGCAGATCGGAAGTTGCGGGTCAGCCAGACGGCGCAGTCCGCCAGGCCGCTGGCGGCCGGAGCCGAGGCAGGTACGATGGCCGCAGCCGTCAGGTCGCACAGGTCGGCGAGCCGGACCCGGAGAACTTCGCTTAGGGACGTGTCGCCACTCAACTCGGAGAAGACGGCGCCTGCTTCGACTGACGCGAGCTGGTTCTTGTCCCCCAGCAGGATGATGCGGGCGTGGTCCGGTACCGCCTCGAACAGCTTGGTGGCCATGGCCAGGTCCAGCATGGAGGCCTCATCCACCACCAGGGCGTCAATGGGGAGGCGGTTGCCGGCATGGTGGCGGAACTTCCCCGCCGCCGGGGTGACCTCGAGCAGGCGATGGATGGTGAAGGACTCCTTGGGTAGGCGCGCCTCGATCTCCGGCGGCAGTGGCAGGTTGGCGTCACGCTGGCGGATCGCCTCGGTCATGCGCGCCGCAGCCTTGCCGGTGGGGGCGGCCAGGGCGATGCGGCAATCCGGGTTCTGTTCCAGCAAGCAGGCAAGCAGTTTCACCACCGTGGTGGTCTTGCCGGTGCCGGGACCACCGCTGACGATGGTGAGCCCCCGGAGCAGGGCCATGGCGGCGGCCAACTTCTGCCAGTCGGGGTCGTCGCCGTCCGCCTCGAACAAGGACTGCAGGCGCGCCTTCACCCCAGGGCCGAGGGCTTCGTCCCGTGTAGCGGCGCGCTGCACCAGACTGGTGGCGAGACGGGTTTCGTAATCGAAATATCGGTGTAGATAGAGGCGGCCGTCATCATCCAGTATCAGCGGCATGCCGCCGCGCGCCTCAGGGGTGCCGGTGATGCCGGATTGCAGCAGCAGTTCGCGCAGGCGTTCCGGGGCGATTTCCCGTTCCAGGGAGTCGGCGACCTCATCCAGCAGCACGCAGACATGGCCGTCAGCCAGGGCCATGCTGACCAGCCTGGCAGCGCGGCCGGCGGCCCGGACGGAGGCCTCATCGGCACCAGTCTGGCGCGACCAGCGCTGCACCTGAGCCGCGAAGCCTTCGGCCAGGATCAGGGCGGGAGTGGTGTCAGAAGTCATGGAAGGCATCCAGCAGTTCGTTCAGGCGACCGATGGCCGCTTCCGTCGATCGGTGGCGATACACCCCGGCCGTGCCCCCGTCCGGATTGCGCCAACTCGGCCGCACGCCGCGCACGAACAGGTAGAGCACGCCGCCGAAGTGGGTGGCGTAGTCGTAGCCGGGAATGCGCCGGCGCAGGTAGCGATCCAGGGCCACGCTGTAGAGCAGGTATTGCAGGTGGTAACCGTGTTTCTCCATGGCGTCCGCCACCGGCTCCTCGGCGTAGGCGGCGGGGTCGTAGCCCAGGTGGTTGGATTTCCAGTCGAGGATGAAGTAGCGCCCCCGGTGTTCGAACACCAGGTCAATGAAGCCCTTGAGATAACCCTGCAGCGCGTTGAAAGTGAGGTGCGGCCCGCGGTAGTCCAGAGCCTTCAGGGCCTCGTTGAGTTCCTTCGGCCGCAGCGAACGGGCCGGCAGGTTGAATTCCAGCTCGGTCAGGCGTCGCGCCATCGGCACGCCGGCCAGGCGCAGGCCGTCGCCCAGGTCGGTGGCGGTCACGTCCTGCACCAGGCGCAGCAGCATGCGCGCCAGGGACGCTTCCTGGGCAGCCTCCGGTACGCCGGGCAAGCGTTGCGGGTAGCCGGCCAGGGCCTGGGCGATGGCGCCGGGCCAGGTGGTCGGGTCGGCGAAGTCAAGGTACTCGAACACCGCATGGATGCAGTCGCCCGCCGCCGCACCGCGCGGGAAGCGCAGGATGTCGTCCGGCGCCAGGTCCGTTGGCACCTGGCTCGGTGCCGCTGACACCCGGGCGTCGTGGTCGCTCGCCGCCGCTTCGCTGACGGCGCCGTAACTCAGACCACTGTAGCTGCTCACCCGCCAGCCGGCGGGGATGGCTTTGGGCGGCTTCAGGGCGGCCAGGGACGCGGGGTCGACCAGACTAGGGGCGATGGCTGAGGCGGCGCCTCCGGGCAGCGGAGCGAGAGCGATTTGGTCGCCGTCGGCCAGGGCGGTCCAGGCGGCGGTGATGTCGGCCGGAGTCAGCTTGTTGTCGAACCAGCCATCCTGCGTCTGACCGGCGCCGGCGGCCATCCAGTTGAGCATGCTGCGGGTGCTTTCGCTGGCGGACAGGTTCTTGCCGTGTTTGGACGTATAGCAGCCCGCCACCAGGTAGCAGCGGTACACCGCCCGGGTCAGGGCGACGTAAATCAGGCGCAGGAATTCCGCTGCCTGATCTTTCTTGATCTGCAGCTTGATGGCCTTGAGTTCCTCTGCGTCGATGCCGTCACCGCGCCAGTCGATCGCTGGCTGGCCTGCCTCATCGTGGTATTCGGCGCCTTGAAGCCCGCGGCCGCCGAAACGGGTGCGACCGTCCCAGAGGAAGGGACAGAACACCACGGGGTACTCCAGGCCCTTGGACTTGTGGATGGTGACGATCTGCACCAGGTCCTGGTCCGATTCCAGGCGCAACTGGGCGGCCTCGTCGGCGGCTCCTTCGCGCCGCTGCCCTTCCAGGTAGCGCAGCAGAGCTTCCGGCGCTGCGTGGGTTTCCGCTGCCTGGTGCAGGCATTCGCCCAGATGCAGGAAGTTGGTGAGGCGCCGCTCGCCGTCGGGACGGGCCAACATGCGCTCGGCCACCTGCTCGCCGACAAGGAGGCTGCGGTACATGACGCCGAAGCCGCGCCTGTGCCAGGTGGTGCGCAGATCGTCGAACTGCTCCAGGCGCCGCATCATGGCCGCCTCGACCGCAGCCAACTCGGCGATGCCGGCGGCATCCAAGCCCATCAGTTCGGTGGCCAGGGCGGCCCGCACAAGGCCCTCGCGGCCGGGTTCCAGGATGGCGCGCAGCACCCGCTCCACCTCCTCCGCGTCCACGCTCGCAAACACGCTGGCCTGGGACAGTTCCACGCTGCCCACCCGCAGGGCCGCCAGGGCCCGCTTCATCTCGCTGCCCTGGGCGTGACTGCGCACCAGCACGGCGATGTCGCCGGGCCGCAACTGGCGGCCGTCCAGGGTAATGTCGCCGGCGCGGGCCGCATTGATCAGGCGGGCGATCTCGCCGGCGGTGGCGTCCACCACGGCGCGCTTGGCGAGCTTCTTTTCCGGGGGCGTGGCGTCGGCCTCGTGCAGCAGCCACACCTGCAGGTCGCCGCGCGGCTCGGACTGGTCGACGAAGGGCTTGCGCGGCTTCTTGCCGAATTCCACTTTCTGGTAGTTCAGGCCGGGCAGCATGAAGGCCTGCGGGTTGGCCCCGAACAAACGGTTGAGTGCATCGAGCAGCCCGGCGCTGGAACGCTGGTTGGCCACCAGGGAGTGTTCGGCCGTGGCCTGGTCCTTGGCACGCAGGTAGGTGTGCAGGTCGGCGTGGCGGAAGCTGTAGATGGCCTGCTTTGGGTCACCCACCAGGAACAGGGGGGTGTCGCCGGCACCGTAGATGGCATGGAAGATGGCGAATTGCAGGGGGTCGGTGTCCTGGAATTCGTCGATCAGCGCCGCCGGGAAGCGGGCCTTGAGGGACGCCGCCAGCCAGGGACAGGCACCGCTGTAGAGGCGCTCATGCACGTTGAACAGCAGATCGTCGAAGGACACCACCCGCTGCATGCGCTTGAGTTCCCGCAAGCTGTCGCCGGCTTCCTGCAGCAGGCGGCGGATCAGGCGCAGGCGCGCGCGCTCCAGTTCGCCTTCCAGGGCCTCCCGAACGCTGAAATAGACCTCGGCCTGGTCGAAGAAGGGGTGGGTCGGGGTAACGCATTTCTTCTTGGTGCGGTCCATCAGCAGGGACGCCCGGTAGAGCAGCGCCTTCTCGCCGGAGGGCGCCAGGGGCTGGCCGGCCAGGAACAGCCCATCCAGTTCCTGCGCCCCGGCCCGCACGCCATCTTCCTTGTAGGTATTGCCGTTCAGTTGGGACAAGGCGCCCAGGAGGGTTTCCAGGATTGCACCGCCCTGGGCCTGCCAGGTGGCAGCCGCCTCGGCGTAGGCGGCTGCCAGGGCGCCGCCGTCGAGTTCCGGCGCCGAGTCCAGGTCGTCCGGCCAGCGGTTGCAAGCCAGGGGCTTGGCCAGGTGGCGTTTCAGCAGGGCCGCGTAGGTATCCGGCTTATCGCCCTTTTCCTGGAGGTAGGCGGCCATCAGAGGTGCGAGGGCGTCGCCTGCCAGGTGGCGACGCCAGAAGTCGTGCACTGCCTGCAAGCGCCAGTCGGCGTCGTCCTGCACCAGTTCCATGGACAGGGGCAGGCCGGCGGAGAAGGGGTTGTCGGCCAGGGCGCGCTGGCAGAAGCCGTGGATGGTGAAGATGGCGGCCTCGTCGAAGGTCTCCAGGGCCAGGTCCAGGCGCCGCGCCAGGTCGTTCGGGTCGCGCCCCTGGCATTCCACCAGCTCCTGCACCAGTTCCGCGACGAAGGGGTCGCTGCCCGACGCGTCGCCGCCCAGGAACGACAGGGTCTCGACGATGCGGCTGCGGATACGCATGCGCAGTTCGGCGGTGGCGGCGTTGGTAAAGGTAACCACCAGGATGTGCTGCACTTCCAGTTCCCGTTCCAGCAACAAACGCAGGTAGAGGCCACAGATGTTCCAGGTCTTGCCGGTGCCGGCGGAGGCTTCGATCAGGTTGATGCCGTCCAGGGGGCAGCGGAACACGTCGAGTTCAGAGGGTGTGCTCATAACCGCGCGTCCTGCAGATAGCCCATGAGGCTGCCGAACACGGCTTGGGCACAGTCCTGGAAGTCCCCGTCCAGGGGGTCAACGACACCGCGCAGGGCCAGGCGGTAGGCGGGATGTTCTTCCTCGCCGAAAGGACGCTCCTGGCTGGATTTCCAGGTGTCGGTGGCCTTGTTGAGGTTTTGCTCGTTGACGATGTATTTCCACGCCGATTTTGGGAAGAAGTGGATCGGCGCCCGCAAGCCCCGCCGATACAGGCGCAACAGGTCAGACAGTATCTCCGTCGCCCGTTCGCAGGGCAGGAGGTAGAACTCGCCGTCGCGGGACAACCAGCGGGTTTCCTGGGCCACGCCTTCCGGCGCGCTGGCGCACAGGAACAGGTGATTGAGCCAGGCCGCCAGGTAGTCCACCGCCCGGGTGTCGTCGTAGCGATGGCGCACCAGGCCGCCAGCGCGCAGGTCGGCGAAGGCGGCGCTCAGGCGCCATTCCTCGCCATCCAGGTCGAAGTCCAGGCTGGCGTGATGCGGCGGCAAACAGGGTTCCGCCGTCGCCGCCCGCAGGTTGTCCGCATACAGCCGCATGTTTCCCAGCTCCACATCCAGCAGCAGGTCGCCGAAGGTGCCCTGCGGGTATTCGATGCCAGCCTGGGCCAGCTCGCGCAGATCGGCGTCCGCCCTGTCGCCCAGGCAGTGGGACAGCAGGCGTTCGGCCAGGGCCTGGCGAGCCGGAAAATCCGGCAGGAACGGTTCGTCGTCCTCCAGTTCCTCATCGGCCTTGGGCAACTGTATGCCCAGGCGTTCGCGCAGCAGGTAGGCGCAGGGGTTGCGGAAGAATCGCTGCAGCAGCTCCAGGTGCAGAACCCGCCATTCCTCGCCCGGCTCGGCCAGGGGGGCGGCGAAGAAGCAGCCGACCCGTTCGCCGCCGTTGTCATCGTCATCCCTATCGTCTTCCTCTTCCCTCGCGGCTGGCGTCACCGCTTCGGTTTCCGGCGTGGCGCTCAAACCCGAACGCTGCGCATCGCAGAGTTCGCGGTTGAAGCTCACCAGGCGCGGGTCGCCATCGGCGGTGAAATAGCACGGCGAGAAGGGCTGCAGCGGATGTTCCAGCACCAGGTGGGCATGGGCCGCTACGGGATCAACGGCGATGGCCGGCACCAGGGTCTCGATCAACTCCGACACCAGCACCGATCCGGGCAGGGGCGCGTTGTCGCGGATGCTGCGGCCGGTGTAGCTCAGGTACAAACGCTCGCGGGCGGAGAGCAGCAAATCCAGGAACAGATTGCGTTCATCGCTGCGCCGCTGCCGGTCGCCGCGCTGGGACGCCAGAGCCATCAGATCGAATTCCAGCGGACGCGTGGCGCTGGGAAACGCGCCGTCGTTGAGACCGATGGCGCAGATCACGCGGAACGGCAGGTTGCGCAGACTGCTGATCGAGGAAAAGGTGACCGCGCCGCCGGCAACGCCTCCCCGGGCCGGGTCGTCAAGCAGCGCCGCCAGCGCGGCGCGCAGCACATCCAGCGTGATCGGTGCGCTGACGCCGCCTTGCAGCATGTTGGCGTGCAGTTGACGAATGCAGTCGCGCACCTCGCCAAGATCGTCAATTTCGCTGTCGTCCGGTTCCAGGAATGTTTCGAGCAGGCCGAACAGCCTGGCCATCCAGGCGGCCGGCGCCATCGCCTGATTGCATTGCGCGCGCAATCGGGTCAGTTCGCCGACAAAGCGCACGAACCGACCCAGCAGCAGCGCGGCGGAACCTTCGGCATTGCCGGCCGGCAACAGATCGTGCCAGGGCTGGCTGACCCCGTCGGGCAACGCATAGCCGAGCAGCAGGCGCTGCAAGCCGTCATCGAAACTGAACCGCGCCATGCCGGGCAAGCCGTGTTGCGCTCGATGCTGCGCGTCGACGCCCCAGCGGATGCCGGCGGCGCGCATCCAGTTCTGGATGTCCTCCAGGTCGCCGACACCGATGCCGAAGCGGCGCGCGATGATCGATTGCTGCAACAGGTCGAACACGGCGCTTGCGGTCCAGCGCGAACCGATCAGAGTCAGCAGCGCAAGCAGTGCGCGCGCCGGTATGTTCACCGTGCCGCGTGCGCGGCCAGTGACGCTGTAGGGAATGAAGCGGTCGCGCGGAGCGTTGCCGAACACCGCGTCCACCAGAGGGGCGGCGGCTTCGAGATCCGGCGTGACCACCAGGATGTCGCAGGGACGCGGCGGGCTGGAGGAAGCGAACAAGGCGAGCAACTGGTCCTGCAACACCTCCAGTTCCCGGGTGAGGGAATGGCAGACGTGGATCTCGATACTGCGGTCGGTCGGGTCGAGGGGGACGCTGCCGGGTTCCAGTTCCATCAGGCCGAGGATGGCGTTCTGCAATCGCGCCAGCAGGGATTCCCCCGCCGCCTCGGCAAAGCCGCCGTCATCCACCACCGCGTCGGTCGCGGCTTCCAGCAGCAGGTCGATATGGGATTGGGACTGCTTGCCCCAGGCCGCCAGCAAGCGGTTGCCGGTTTCGTGGTAATCGGCTTCGCCCCGGGCCGCCAGCCAGGACAGGCGGCGCCGATCGACGATCTCGAACCAGTATTCCCGGCACGGGTTGAGCACGTACAGGCGCAGGTCGATCCAGCGGCCCAACTGGCGGAGCAGGTCCAGATAGAGGGGCGGAATGGTCGGCAGGCAGAACACATGAGCAGTCTCGGGCAGCCCCGCGCTCCGCGCCGCATCGCTACCCAGACTTTCCACCTTGCGCAGAAAGGCGCTGGCCGGATGTTCCTGTTCCACGCCAAGTTGCAGGCTGATGGCCCGCCAGAGAGCGGCTTGCCAGAGCTGGTCCTCGCGGTCTGCCGCGCCGGCCTGTGTCAGCTCGACTACCCATCCCGCCGCCCAGGCGGCGAGCCAGGCCGGGCGATAGGTCATGTACTGCTCGAACAGCGCAGCCACCCTGCCGGCAAAATCAAAGCGCGCAACGGCGTCGGTCTGGCTCAGGTAGCCGGCCAGACGCGGATAACCGGAGATGAAGGCGGCTTCGTTGAACAATTCGAAAATGCGCCAGGCCAGGACTGGCGAGGCGAAAGGCGACTCCGCCGAAACAGTCGGCACCACCCGGCCGATCTGCCGCCAGAGCCATTGCGCCAGGAAGGAAAACTCGACGTTGGCGCAGATGCCGAAGCGCTCCGCGATGGCCAGGTTCAGGTCGCGCCGCAACGCGCTGCTCGGCACGATGATCTGCTCGGAGACAAATGGCGAGGCGGGGGCAACCTCAAGACCGTCGAGCAGCGCGTCGCGCAGGGTTTCCAGCCGGTTGGCAAAGGTGATCCGCAGCATCAGGGCGCATTCCGTCCGAATCGGAAAGTCGGTCGTCCGGCGCGATCGACGCCGGAGAAACAGGGTTGCATGAATGTCTGCATGGGCATGGTACGGACAAGATAACCCGGCGGAAGACTGATGCGATACATGGATGTCGGCATTGATCGGTGAACTGGCAGGCGGCGATGCCGGTTGCAGGACGTGCCGCATGGCCATTCCCCGCAAACGGCCGGCAGTGCGGCCGGAATGTTCGGGATAATGATGGACAGCCTCCGGCAGGGCTCCTGCCGTAAATCATCGAACTGAAAGGCATGGCAAACATGAGCGGAACCCTTTTCATCGTATCGGCGCCTTCCGGCGCGGGTAAATCCAGTCTGGTGAAAGCCTTGCTGGAGCGCGACGCCGGAATCCGTCTGTCGGTTTCCTATACCACTCGCCCGCCGCGTCCCGGCGAACTGGATGGCGTGCATTACCACTTCGTCAGCCGGGAGCGTTTTCAGGAGCAACTGGGACGCGCCGAGTTTCTGGAAAGCGCCGAGGTGTATGGCAATTTCTACGGAACATCGCAAACCTGGATCGAAACCGAAATGGCCGCCGGGCGCGACATCCTGCTGGAGATCGACTGGCAGGGTGCGGCACAGGTCCGCAAGTTGATGCCGGAAGCGCGCTCGATATTCATCCTGCCGCCTTCATTGATGGAATTGCAGCGTCGCCTGGACGGGCGCGGCACGGACAGCGCGGAAGTCATCGCCAAACGCATGGCGGCGGCGCGGGAGGATATTTCGCATGCGCTGGAGTTCGACTATCTGGTGGTCAACGATGTGTTCGACGATGCGCTTTCAGACCTGCTTGCCATCACCCGTTGCCAGCGTCTGCATACGCGGCGGCAGGCTCGGATGCAGGCGCAACTGCTGTCCAGCCTGCTGAACTGAGTTCGGCCGCCGCGCATTCGATTCCTTTCCGCCGCCCACTAATCCTCGCATCCCTAGTAATATCCCCTACCCGACTATTTCAGTCGGGTATTACCGAGAGGATGAAAAACATGAGTGATCCCGTTGTCGCCGGCAAGGAGCCGTTCGAAGCCAACCTGGAAGCCGGGGAATACTGGTGGTGCAGTTGTGGCAGATCGAAGAATCAACCCTATTGTGACGGCTCGCACGCCGGCACCGATTTCAAACCCATGCCGTTCAAGGTAGAGACGCTGACCCAGGTCTGGCTCTGCACCTGCAAGCACACCGCCAATCCGCCGTATTGCGACGGTGCGCATGAATTGCTGGACTGATTCCGGCGTTGTCCGCGCCCTTCGGGGTAGCGGATAATCCCGGTTCCAATGGAAAACTACCTCCTCATTCTCATCGGCACGGTGTTCGTGAACAACATCGTGATGTCGAAGATTCTCGGCCTGTGCCCGTTCATGGGGGTGTCGCGCAAGCTGGAAACCGCCATCGGCATGGGTGCGGCAACCACGTTTGTACTGACGCTTGCCTCCGGCGCGAGCTATCTGGTCGATACCTATCTGCTTGGCCAGGAACTGGCCTATCTGCGCACCCTGTCGTTCATCGTGGTCATCGCCGGCATCGTCGGATTCACCGAGATGTTCATCAAGAAAACCTCTCCTGTGCTGTTCCGCGTTCTGGGTATCTATCTGCCGCTGATCACCACGAACTGCGCGGTGCTGGGCATTCCGCTGCTCAATGTGCAGGAGCAGCACAACTTCCTCGAATCCTTGTTCTACGGTCTCGGCGGCGCACTGGGTTTCAGTCTGGTGCTGGTGTTGTTCGCGGCGATGCGCGAACGGCTGGAAGCGGCCGATGTGCCGAAACCGTTTCAGGGCGTCAGCATCGCGATGATCACCGCCGGCTTGATGAGTCTGGCGTTCATGGGCTTCGCGGGGTTGATTCGATAGTGTTCAGCGCGATCCTGGTCATGGCGGCAATCGGCCTGGTGCTTGGCGGCATCCTGGGCTGGGCTTCGATCAAGTATCGCGTCGAGGATGATCCGCTGGTCGAGAAGGTCGATGCGATCCTGCCGCAGACGCAATGCGGCCAGTGCGGTTTTCCCGGCTGCAAACCCTATGCCGAGGCCATCGCGAAGGGTGAGGCGGACATCAATTTGTGCCCGCCGGGCGGCGACGATGGCGTCAAGCGCCTGGCTGAACTCCTGGGCGTGGAAGCAAAGCCGCTTGGTGAAGGCATGGAGCCGAAGCCGAAATCGGTCGCGGTGATCGACGAGAACACCTGTATCGGCTGCACCTTGTGCATCCAGGCCTGTCCGGTCGACGCCATCGTCGGCGCGGCGAAGCAGATGCATGTCATCGTCGCGTCGCAATGCACCGGCTGCGAACTGTGCCTGCCGCCCTGCCCGGTCGATTGCATCAGCATGCAGGTGATCAAGGAGGATGTGGTGAACTGGAAATGGCGCTATCCCATCCACATGATGAAGCGTGTGGCATGAGTCCGAAGACATGAGCCGAACACTGTTCACCTTCAATGGCGGCGTCCACCCGGACGGACACAAGACCGAGTCGAACGGCACGCCGATCCGCGCCATGCCCTTGCTTTCGCGTTATGTCGTGCCGATGCGGCAACATATCGGCGCGCCGGCACGGCCCGTGGTTGCGGTCGGCGATGCCGTTCTGCGCGGCCAGACACTGGGCGCGGCGGAAGGTTATGTCTCCACCGCCGTGCATGCCCCCACCTCCGGCCGCGTCATCGCCATTGAACCGTGCGCGGCGCCGCATCCTTCCGGCCTGTTCGACCTCGCCGTGGTGATCGAAGCGGACGGTCTTGACCAGAGCATTGCATTCGAGCCGCTTGACTGGCGCGCGCTCGACCCTTCGGCGCTGCGCAATCGCATCCGCGAAATGGGCCTCGCCGGCCTTGGTGGCGCGGTGTTCCCGAGTTACATCAAACTGAATCCCGGCGCGCAGAAAATTCATACCCTGATCCTCAACGGCGCCGAGTGCGAACCCTGGATTACCTGTGACGATCGATTGATGCGCGAGCGCGCCCCCGAACTGGTGCGCGGCATCGAAATCATGCGGCACGCCCTCGGCAGCGCGACGATCCTGATCGGCATCGAGGACAACAAGCCGGAAGCGCTCGCGGCAATGCGCGCCGCTGCGCCATCGGACATGGAAGTGGTTGCCATACCGACGCTCTACCCCGGCGGCGGCGGCAAGCAACTGACCTATACACTGACCGGAGTCGAAACCCCGACCGGCGGACGCTCAACCGATGTCGGCATCCAGGTCTTCAATGTCGGCACGGCATACAGCCTATACCGCGCGGTGGAACTCGGCGAACCGCTGATTTCGCGCATCGTCACGATCACCGGCCATGTCTCCAACCCAGGCAACTTCGAGGTTCGCGTCGGCACGCCGCTGTCGGATCTGGTCACGGCGGCTGGCGGCATGCTGCCGGGCGCAAGCGGCGAGATCGTCGGCGGTCCGATGATGGGATTCGATCTGATGGACAGCGCTGCGCCGGTCACCAAGGCAGTGAACTGCCTGATCATCAAGAACTCGAAGCTGTTCCCGGGCAAGCCGATCGAACTGCCCTGCATCCGCTGCGGCGCTTGCGCCAAAGCCTGTCCGGCCGACCTGCAACCGTTCGAGATGTATTGGTACAGCCGCGCCAAGAACTTCGGCCGCGCGCAAAGCTACAACCTGTTCGATTGCATCGAGTGCGGTTGTTGCGCCTATGTCTGCCCGAGCCATATACCGCTGGTCGATTATTTCCGTTTTGCCAAGAGCGAAATCTGGGAGCGCGAGCGCGAGAAAAGCGGCGCCGACCAGGCGCGCATCCGGCACGATTTCAAGACCTTCCGGCTGGAACGTGAAAAACGGGAGAAGGCGGAAAAATTCGCCAAGGCGGCGGAAAAGACCAAAGCTGCCGCGAGCAACCCGTCCGAAGCATCTGCCGCCGTCGACCCCGACGCCGAGAAAAAGAAAGCCATCCTGCAAGCCGCGCTGGAACGCGCGCAGAAGGCCAAAGAGAGCGTCGCCCCCAGGAACACGGAAGATCTGCCGCCGCGTGTGCAAAGAGAAATCGACGAGATCGAGGCACGTCGGGCCGCTGTCGAAACAAAAACGGAATCCACAGAATGATCGGTTCGCCCTATACCCTCGGCGGCAATACCACCTCGGCGATCATGCTCAAGGTCATGCTCGCCCTGCTTCCCGGCATCGGCGCGCACGCATGGTTGTTCGGCCCCGGCATCTGGGTCAGCCTGCTGTTGTGCAGTTTCTTCGCGATCGGCTTCGAAGCCTTGCTGCTGATGATGCGTGGATTGCCGATGAAGCCGTTCCTGTCCGACAACTCCGCGCTGCTGACCGCCTGGCTGCTGGCCCTGTCGCTGCCCACCCTGGCGCCCTGGTGGCTGTACGCGATCGGCATGCTGTTCGCGATCGTGGTTGCCAAGCAACTCTACGGCGGTCTCGGCCAGAACCTGTTCAACCCGGCAATGGTCGGCTATGCGGTGTTGATCATCAGTTTCCCGGTGTACATGACGCAGTGGGTGGCCCCGTTGAGTCTGGCCGATCACGCGCTGACGCTGGCGGACGCGTTTGACGTGGTCTTTGCCGGCCAGGGTTCGATCAGTCCGGATGCCTACACTTCAGCCACCGTGCTGGATACCTGGAAAACACAGACTCGCCTGCAAACACCGGTCGAGTCCATCCTGGCGCAGCCCGTTTTCGCCAGTTCCGGCCAGGCCATCGTCGCTGCGATGTACTTGCTTGGCGGCCTGTTTCTGCTCTGGAGTCGGTTGATCACCTGGCATATTCCGCTCGCCTTTCTGGCCGGCGTCGCCGTCAGCGCCGGCTTGCTGCATCTGCTCGACCCGACGCAACATGCCAGCCCGCTGCTGCATCTGTTCTCCGGCGGCGTCATGCTGGGCGCGTTCTTCATCGCCACCGATCCGGTCACCGCCGCTTCGACGCCGCGCGGCAAACTGATCTACGCCGGCCTGGCCGGCATCCTGGTCGCCATCATCCGCGCCTTTGGCGGTTATCCCGATGGCGTTGCCTTTGCGGTGTTGCTGATGAATGTCTGCGTACCGTTCATCGACAGCTACACGCAGCCGCGCGTGTTCGGCCACAAGATCAAGCAGGGTTCGGACAAGCCATGACCCCGGCGCTGCGCGAAACCCTGTCCACGGCGCTGACTCTGCTGGTGTTTTCGGTCATCGGCGCCGGCCTGCTATCCGGCGCATTCACGCTGACTCGCCCGACCATCGAACTGAGCGAGCAAGCCGTGAAACTGGCCCTGGTGGCACAAACGCTGCCCATCGGCAGTTTCGACAATGACCTGATTCGCGATGCCATTCCCTTGCCGGCGAATGCGCAATTGGGCCTGAAGCGTGGCGGAATGGCTTATGTCGCGCGCAAACAGGGCGCCGCCAGCGCGGTTGTGCTGGAAGCCGTCGCACCCGATGGCTATGCCGGCGAGATCCGGTTGCTGATCGGCATTCAGGCCGACGGCCGTGTCGCCGGCGTTCGTGTGACGGGGCACAAGGAAACTCCCGGTCTCGGCGATTACATCGAGATCGCGCGCAATCCCTGGATAGGCCAATTCACCGGCAAGAGTCTGGCCGCGCCGGTTGACGCGGCCTGGAAGGTGCGCAAGGACGGCGGCGCCTTCGACTATCTGGCCGGCGCCACGATCACACCGCGCGCGGTGGTCAAGGCGGTGCGCAAGACCCTGCAATATTTCGAGGCGCACAAGGCCGAACTGCTTGCGCCGACCCCGGAGAAACGCCATGTCCAGCCCTGATACCGCCTTGCCCCCGGAAGCTGCACCGGCGCTTGATGCGCCTCGCGCCGGCCTGCTTTCGCAGGAGTCGCGCGACATAATCCTGAACGGTCTGTGGAAACAAAACCCGGGCATTGTGCAGTTGCTCGGCCTGTGCCCGCTGCTGGCGATCAGCAACAACGTGGTAAATGCGCTTTCGCTCGGCCTGGCGACCACGCTGGTCATGGCGCTGGCAAGCGGTTCCGTGGCGCTGGTGCGCAACTTCATCCCGCACGAAATCCGCATTCCCGCCTTCGTGCTGATCATCGCCGCGCTGGTCACCATCGTGGAAATGGCCATGCATGCCTGGACGCCGGCGTTGTACATCGTGCTCGGCGTATTCATTCCGCTGATCACCACCAACTGTATCGTGCTGGCGCGCGTGGAAGCCTTTGCCTCCAAGCGCTCCACCGCGCATTCCGTGCTCGACGCAACCATGATGGGGCTCGGCCTGACCGCAGTGCTGGTGGCGTTGGGCGGCATGCGTGAAGTCATCGGCAAGGGCACGCTGTTCTCCGGTATCGATCTGGCGCTCGGCCCCATTGCAAAGGGCTGGGTCATTCCGCTGGCACACGATTACAACGGCTTCCTGTTTGCCGTTCTGCCACCTGGCGCATTCATCGGACTCGGCCTGCTGATCGCGCTGCGCAACCGCATCCTGATGCGAGACAGCGGCGAGCAATAACCCCGCCATGAACCCCCAACTTCGTCGCGAACTGTTTGCACGCCTGAAGGCCGCCAATCCACACCCGACAACCGAGCTGGCGCATCACTCGCCGTTCGAGTTGCTGATCGCGGTGATGCTGTCCGCGCAAGCCACCGATAAAAGCGTCAATCTGGCCACCGCCACGCTGTTTCCGGTCGCCAACACGCCGGAAAAAATCCTTACGCTGGGCGAGGATGGTCTGAAATCGCATATCCGCCGCATCGGTCTGTTCCCGACCAAGGCGAAGAACGTGCTCGCCACCTGCCAGATCCTGCTCGACAAGCATGCCGGCGAAGTGCCGCGCAATCGCACGGCGCTGGAAGCGCTGCCCGGCGTCGGCCGCAAGACCGCCAATGTCGTGCTCAATACCGCCTTCGGCGAGCCGACCATCGCCGTGGACACCCACATCTTCCGGGTCGCCAACCGCACCGGCCTGGCGCCGGGCAAGAGCGTGCTGGAGGTCGAGACAAAACTTCTGCGCAACGTTCCTGCCGAATACAAACTCGACGCACACCATTGGCTGATTCTGCATGGCCGCTACGTCTGCAAGGCCCGGAAACCCGAATGCGGCGCCTGCCCGATCCGCGATCTGTGCGATTTCAAGGACAAGACGGCATGAAAGCCGCAACGGGACTGGCCCAGGGCCGCCACACCGATCCCGGCCTGGCTGCGCAGGCGGTTCGCATGGCAATGGAGACGGCCGGTCTGGACATCGCGCAAAGCGTGGTGCTGTACCTGAGCAGCGACTTTGCGCACGATCCGCAGGCCGCGATTGCCGCCGCCGCGCGTGCCGCGCGTTGCACCCAGGTCGTCGGCTGCACGGCAGCAGGCGTCTTCACCGAGGCTGACTGGGTGCTCGACGCCCCCTCCGCCGCCGCACTGGTACTGGGCGACGGAGTCAGCCTGGTCCCCAGGCAGGCAGACAGCGATCCGGTGCTGACCTACTCAGCGCCCAACGCGCTAGATCTGGCCTGGTTGCAGAACTGCCCTCCGCGCTTCGGCGGTGTTTCGGGTGATGCCACCGGCCAGGGACCGTTCTCGGTCTGGCGGAACGGGCGCATCCAGCCAGATGGCCGCTGTGAATTGAGTGTTCGCGGCGCAAAACTGCGGGTCGATTTCAATCAGGGCATCCACCCGCTTTCACAACCTGCCCGACTGAACAGGGTCGCCGGCCTTGATGTGCAAACGCTCGGCGGCATGACCGCCCTGGCCAGCCTGGCGCGCGAATTGCCGCTCAGCGCGCGCGCTCCGGGGCGTATTCCAACGCATCTGCTGATGGCCGGCGTGCCCTATGGCGCACCGGAGAATGCCGTCGCTGAAGGCCGCTTTCATTTGTTGCCGGTGGTCGCTGTCAACAGTGACGATCAATCCGTCACCATTGCCAGCCAGCTTGAGCCCGGCCTGGATATGTTCTGGGCGCTGCGCAAACCGAAAGCGGCTGCGGATGGCATGGCCGCCATGTTGACCCGGATGAACAGCGGAATCGCCGGCAGCCCGAGCTTCGGCCTGATGTTTCCGTGCATGGGCCGCGGCCCGATGTTCTACGGCGGCGAGGATCGGGATCAGACATTGCTCGCCGAGCGTTTTCCCGGCCTGCCGTTCATCGGCTTCTACGGCAACGGCGAGATCGCGCATTTCGATGGCACCAATCGGCTGCTGCAATACAGCACCGTGCTGGCGCTGGGTTACCCGGCTTAGGGACTGTCCCCTGGAGCGCCCCCATGTTCAATCCGACCCGAGATCAAGTCCGCGATTTTTTCTTCGATGCCTGGCGCAAGTTCAACGCTCGGCAGACACTTGCCGAACTTGAGAAAATCGCCGTCGAGCACATCGCCCGCCACCCCGAATACCATGCCATCCTCGCCGCCCCCGAACGTTATCAGCAGCGCGAATGGCTGCCGGAAATGGGCGAAACCAATCCGTTCCTGCACCTTTCCATGCATCTTTCGATCAGCGAACAGCTTTCCATCGACCAGCCGGTCGGCATCAAAGCGCGTTATCTCGCGCTGGCAACACGGCTGGGTGACGAACACGCCGCCCAGCATGCGGTGATGGATTGTCTGGCGGAAATGATCTGGCAGGCGCAACGCAACAACCTGCCACCGGATGCGCTGGCCTACCTTGACTGTCTGGACAAGAAATGTCTTTCCTGAAACACGAACGCTTCGACAACTTTCTCGCCTGCAATCTGTGGCTGTACCAGTTCCTGCCGTTCCTGAAATGGCAGCACCGGGTCAACCGCGCCAGCATGAAGGCGGACGGCATCGCCGGCCTCACCGGCGCGCTGATCGTGCTGCCGCAGGCGGTCGCCTTCGCCACCATCGCCGGGCTGCCGCCGGAATACGGCATCTACGCGGCGATGGTGCCGACCATCATCGCCGCGCTGTTCGGGTCCAGCTGGCATCTGGTTTCCGGCCCTACCACGGCGATTTCCATCGTCGTCTTCGCTTCGGTCTCGCCCTACGCCGAGCCGGGATCGCCGGAATTCATCGGCATGGTGCTGACGCTGACCTTTCTCACCGGTCTGTTCCAGCTCGCCATGGGGCTGGCCAAGATGGGAGCATTGGTCAATTTCATTTCGCATACCGTGGTCATCGGCTTTACCGCCGGTGCGGCGTTGCTGATCGCCGCCAGCCAGGTAAAAAACTTCTTCGGTCTTGAAATTGCGCGCGGCGCACCTGCGTATGAAGTTGTACGACAACTGCTGATCCAGATTGGCGATGTCAACCCGTTCATCGTCACCGTTGCGGTAGTGTCACTGTTGTCCGGCCTGCTGGCGCGAAAATACCTGAAGCAGATTCCCTACATGATCGTGGCAATGGTGGTCGGCGGCATCGTCGCGGCGATTCTGGATGCAAACTTCGGCAACGAAACCACGCATATCAAGACCGTCGGCGCGCTCACCGCCAGCCTGCCGCCGTTGTCGATACCCGATTTCTCGCTGGGGGCGCTGAAGAACACCTTCTTCTCGGCGCTGGCGGTCACCGTGCTGGCGCTGACCGAGGCGGTTTCCATCTCGCGCTCGATCGCCATCAAGTCGGAACAGCACATCAACGGCAACCAGGAATTCATCGGCCAGGGCCTGTCCAACCTGCTCGGCAGCTTCTTCTCTGCCTATGCCTCCAGCGGATCATTCAACCGCAGCGGCGTCAACTTCGAATCCGGCGCGCGCACGCCGCTGGCGGCAGTGTTTTCCTCGCTGATCCTGCTCATCGTCCTGTTCCTGGTCGCGCCGCTCGCCGCGCATCTGCCGATACCGGCGATGGCTGCGGTGCTGATGCTGGTGGCCTGGAACCTGATCGACTTCCACCACATCGGCGCCATCATCAAGGCGCACCGCGAAGAAGCCGTGGTGCTCGGCGTCAGCTTCTTCGGCACCGTGATCGACCTGGAGAAGGGCATTTTCATCGGCATCGTCACCTCGCTGCTCTTCTATCTGGCGCGCACCTCCAAGCCCGCCATTCGCTCGCTGGTGCCGGATGCGCGCGACATGGACAACCCGCGTCGCAAATTCGTCGTCGAAACCGGGGCGGAACAGGACTGTCCGCAACTCAAGATGTTGCGTCTGGAAGGTTCGATCTTTTATGGCGCGGTCGATCACATCCAGCAAACCTTTGTCGCTGTGGACGAGCATGTGCCCGGTCAGAAAAGCCTGCTGTTGTTTTCCAAAGGGATCAACACCATCGACCTCGCCGGCGCGGAAATGCTGGCGCGCGAAGCGATCCGCCGACGCAAACTGGGCGGCGCGCTTTACCTGTGCGGCGTTCGCGACGCGACCTGCGGCATGCTGAAAAAGGGCGGATACGAGACCGACATCGGCGCCGATAACGTTTTCAAGCATAAGCCTGACGCCATCGCGGGCATCTATCCGCGCCTCGACCCGGAAATCTGCCGTAACTGCAAGGCGCGCATTTTCCGGGAATGCCGGGAAGCGTTGCCGAACGGTGAAGCCCGCCCCGCCGATGCGATCATTCCGTTGCCGGATGTAGCCGGCAATGGATTCCATCGCCTCAACGAAATCGTCACCCGCACCGGCGATGATGGCAGCACCAGCCTCGCCAATGGCAGCCGCATGCCCAAATACGCGCCGCGCATCGAGGCAATCGGCGCGGTGGACGAACTCAACAGCCAGATCGGCGCCCTGGTCGATACGGCAATGTCGGCGGAAAACCGCGCCTTGCTGCGCTCGATCCAGCATGACCTGTTCAATCTGGGCGCCGAGCTGGCCTGGCCGGAGGTTGCGCAGATTCTCGATGAACACGTCATGAATCTGGATCAGACGCTCGCCCGCCTCAACGATGGCCTGCCGCCGCTGACCGAGTTCGTTCTGCCCGGCGGCACACCGGCTGCGGCGCAAGCGCATGTTTGCCGCAGCGTCTGCCGCCGCGCCGAACGCCGTGTTGTCCTGTTGTCCGAACAGGAATTGCTTTCACCAAGGCTCGGCCAGTACCTCAACCGACTGTCAGATCTGCTGTTCGTGCTCTCGCGCCGCATCAACAGAAACGCCGGGCAGACCGAACCAGTCTGGAGCGGCCCCGCTTCACTCGGGTAAGCAGAACGAATCAATCCAGTGCACCGATAGACCATTCGCCATGCATGGTTGACCTTGCAAGAATGCCGTGGCGACAATGAACCCGACTAACGATTTACAGGAACATGACCATGATTACCGAAGAAACGCTTTCCAAAGAACAGCAAATCATGCGCGCGATGCGCAAGACATTGACCTCGATCGTCCGCGACGCAGCGCCGAGAGACGGCATGCCCAGCCCGTTTTCCCCCGACACGGTTGAAAACATCCGCATGTGCCTGGGACTGATTTCCGCGCGCGAGGCGGAACTGGCGGAAAGCCTGAATCTGTCCCGCAACGAACGCCCGCACTATTCCGATGAAGAGCAAGCGGTGAAAAGCATGCAATTCGTGCCATCCGCCAAAAAGCTGAATTGATGGCGGAGGCCATCGCAAGTCTGATTTCGGATTCCGAATCGCCGGTTGTCCGCACCGGCTATGTCGTGATCTACGCGCCGAGGCGCGGTAACCGCAAGCGATTTCCGGAAAACTGCGTCACCCTGCACGCTTCAGAGGCCGATGCGCAAGCCGCTGCCCGACCCGACCAGGGTTACCACGCAGCGGTAGCATCCGGGCCTTCGCGATCATCGGAAGGATTTCGCCTGTTCTATCTGGTGCGATGGCTGAATTGATTTTTTTCCGTCTCCACATGTTCAGCCTCAAGTTTTCTCGAAAATGACCGAACATGCCCTGTGGCATAATCCGCCGCGCTCAATTTACCCGTAGTGAGGGAGTTCAAATGAAGCTCTATTTGTTGCCGGTTTTACTGCTTGCCCTGCTCTCCGCCTGCGCCAACAAGCCAATCTATCCCCCCGCACCGGCCAAGGCCGAGGCATCGGAATGGATGTATCTCCTGGGCCCGGGAGATTCTGTCAATGTTTTCGTTTGGGGCAATCCAGAAGTCTCGGGTTCGTTCCCGATCAGGCCAGACGGAAAAATCACGATGAATCTGGCAGAAGACCTGCCTGCCAGTAACAAGACCCCGACGCAGCTTGCCAGAGAAATTGAAAAAGTTTTGGCTCGCTATATCCAGGATCCGGTGGTCACGGTCAATGTCGGAGGTGGCGTTGGTCCATACGATCAGCAGATCAGGGTACTCGGCGAAGCAGCCAAACCCCAGGCGCTGAATTATCGGGAGAACATGACTCTGGTTGACCTGATGATCGCTGTTGGCGGCATAACCGATTTTGCGGCGGGCAACCGCGCCAGCATATTGCGTGTGGTCGAAGGCAAACCGCAGCAATTCGGTGTGAGGATCGAGGACTTGATCAAGGATGGCGACATATCCGCCAACGTTGACATGCGCCCGGGCGATGTCCTGATCATCCCTGAAAGTTGGTTCTAAGCACTCAATGACGGCAATTGATCCAGCCTGGAGAATTCGGGGATGAATGAAGCAGTAGAGCAGGTATTGGGTTATGCCCGGTCGATCTGGCGGAGGCGCTGGATTGTCCTGATGACAGCCTGGATAGTCGCGGTAGCGGGTTGGGTCTGGGTCTATTTGCTGGAAAACCGGTATGAAGCGCAGGCGCGAGTGTATGTCGATACACAATCGCTTCTGCGCCCGCTATTGTCCGGATTGGCCATACAGCCCAATACCACCCAGCAGGTTGCCATGATGACGCGAACGCTCGCCAGTCGTCCCAACCTGGAGAAAGTGGCTCGCATGACCGACCTTGATCTGCGTGCCAAGACGCCCCAGCAGCAGGAGGCGCTCTACAACGGTTTGGCGGCAGCAATCAGGTTGCAGGGAACCGAACGCGAAAACCTTTACACCATCGCCTATCAAAACAACAGTCCTGATGTCGCGAAGCGCGTGGTTCAGGCATTGTTGACCATCTTCACGGAAAGCAGCCTCGGCGGCGCCCGAAAGGACATCTCCAATACCCAGAAATTCATTGATGACCAGCTTAAAGCCTACGAAGTCCGGCTTCTCGAAAAAGAGAAGCAATTGGAGGATTTCAAGCGCCGCAACGTCGGCACGATGCCAGGCCAGGGGGGAGATTTCTATGGAAAACTGAATGAAATCAACCTTGCACTTGAACAAGCCAAGCTCGATCTCGAAGAAGTCAGCAACCGAAAAAAACAACTTCAGCAGCAGCTGGATGATCAGGACGAAGTGTTGAGTACACCTCTGCCAGGGGGCGCATCGGCGACCGCGCTGGATGGAAGGATAACGGCGCTGCAAACACAAGTGGATAACCTGCGTCTGCGCTACACCGACCTGCATCCGGAAATCACTCGCACGAAACAGTTGATCGCACGTCTTCAGGATCAGAAAAAGCAGGAAGAAGATGCATTGAAGGCGCAACCGCAAGCCGCCATCAAAGCGCAAAACCCGGTTTATCAGCAACTTTCCATCGCGATCGCGGAGGCCGATGCAAATATGGCATCGCTAAAGGCTCGCGTGGCACAGATGCAATCCAAGCGGAATCAGCTTTATCAGTCGGTGGACCGCATTCCTCAGATCGAAGCTGAATATACGCAACTGACACGAGACTACGAGGTCTACAAGAGCAACTACTCCAGCATGCTGGCAAAGCGTGAGACAGCTGCGCTTTCCAGCGAAGTGGAAAGCAAGACCGATGTCGTCGAATTCAGGGTAATCGACCCGCCGCGTGTTCCGAGCAAACCGGCATGGCCGAATCGACCGTTGTTGGTAGTGGCCGTCCCGATCGGGGGGATCACTCTGGGCCTTGCACTTGCATTCCTGCTCGCCCAGATACGTCCCAGCATCGAAACCCGTCGCCAATTGACAGAGATTACGGCTTACCCGCTGCTGGGTATGGTCACCATGATCGAGACAGATGCCTCGCGTGGCCGCAAACGTCGTTCAAACTTGATCTTTACGGCTGGGGTGGGTGGATTGGTCCTGGCGCTGCTTGCCCAGATGATTTACTACCTTGTCCTTTCACCAGCGGCCTAAGTCAGGAGGCGATATGAGCATCATTGAACGCGCGGCCGGCAAGCTGGGCAACCCGGAACCCGCAGCCTCGGTCATTTATTCAGCACCGCGCCCGCCCGAGCGTCCCGATGAAGGCCGTCTGATCGAAGCGGCCATAGAAAAAGCGGAGGCCTCGTTCATTCGGCCAGAAAAACCTGCCGCATCCACCAGCACCAACCTGAACTCGCGGCCGGATTTTTCTGATGATGACGGCCCGGCGACCATCGTTGGAAGTCAGCGCGGCATGGTCAATATGGCGCGACTGAAACAGTCCGGCGCACTGACCCCTGACGCCGGCCGCAGCCGAATTGCCGAAGAGTACCGTCTGATCAAGCGACCGCTCCTGATCAATGCCTTCGGTCATGGCGGCAATCCACCAGTCCCCAATGGAAATTTGATCATGGTGACCAGTTCAGTGCCGGGTGAAGGCAAGTCTTTTACCGCGATCAATCTTGCCATCAGTATGGCGACAGAGTTGGAAAGCACCGTGCTGCTGGTAGATGCCGACGTCACCAAGTCATCGGTGGTTCGATACCTGGGACTGGAAGGCGATCGCGGGCTGGTTGATGTTTTACGCGACCCGAACGTCGAACTGGCCGATGTCCTGATCAAGACCGACATAGCGAAACTGACCGTATTGCCATCTGGCAAAGGTTTCGCCCATGCCACGGAACTGCTTGCAAGCTCTGCAATGAAGGATTTCGTTGAGGATATTTCAAACCGTTACCAGGACCGAATCATCATTTTCGATTGCCCGCCTCTGTTAGCCACTAGTGAAGCATCGGTACTGGCGTCCTACATGGGACAGATTGTCTTTGTGGTTGAAGCGGATCGCACGCCGCAGGAAGCGGTAAAGGATGCACTGACACACTTGGCCGATTGCCCGCATGTCGGGGTTGTTTTAAACAAAGCGCCGCCGCGTGCGGTAGGTGGCGATTATTACGGCTACGGCTACGGATACGGTTATGGCGGCTATGGCGAGTACGGCAAGCAGTAAGCCGCTGCTATTGCTGGTTTGTTTATTCTCGACTGCGGTTTCGGCAGGGGATTGGAAATTCACGCCAAGTCTTGTGCTTTCAGAGCGCTATTCCGACAACGTGAATCTAGGCACCAGTGGCCGTGAAGAATCCGACTGGATAACCGAAATTTCTCCGCGAATATCGCTCCAGCGCAGCGGCGCCAGAATCAAGGCCAATGTGGATTACAGCTTGCAAGGTCTTCTCTACGCGAATGATTCCGACCGCAACGCTCTGCGCCACCACCTGAACGGCCAGTCAAACACGGAGTTGGTCGAAGAATGGCTTTTTCTGGATGCCGGCGCGCGCATCTCGCACGAACTGGTTAATCTGACCAGCAATGGCGGGTTGGGCGATGGTGTAGGTGCAGGCAACACCACCGCAGTTGGTTCGTATTCCTTCAGTCCGTTCATCAAGCATCGTTTTGGTTCGGTCGCATCTGTGGAAGCGCGGATCGCTCAAGATGGCGTATTCATTGGCAACGCCGGTTTTTCCGATACGGCAGCAACGCGTTACAGCCTTAGCGCAATCAGCGGAAACCGATTCATGCCACTTTCATGGAGTGCCAGTTTCAGCAAATCCGATACCAGCAACAGTGGCGCCTTGGCGGATAGCAACAGCGAGCGAGCTTCAGGTAATGCACGCTACCAACTAAGCAGGAAATTCGGTCTGCTGGCCCAGGCCAGCACGGAGAAAAACAACTTTACCGGCGCCAATGCCAATTTGCGGGACTATTCCTCCTACGGACTTGGCGCGTTCTATACACCGAGTCGTCGCATTTCCATGGACGTGTATTACAACAAATCGGATACCGGAAACTTTGTCAGCGGCAGTGCCACCTTGAGTCCGACATTGCGCACCAGCATCAATGCAGCTTCAACCAAGCGGGCTTTCGGTCGCAGCCATACACTCCAACTGGCGCATCGCACCCGAAAAAGCAACTGGAGTCTGAGCTATCTTGATGATCTGACTACGTCACAGCGACAGATATCCAACCCCTTGATAGTTGAACTATGGAGTGATTGTCCGGGAATCGAAATTGTTATTCCGCCAGAACGGCCATCAAGCAATCTATGTAAATTGTTGGCGACAGCTCCGGCCGCCAATAATGTGCTGGTCAACCAAACATTTCTCGCAAAAACCCTGACCGGCACGGTCAGCTATAGCTTGCGCCGCAATACATGGATTCTGAGCATTTACGACACGCAACGTGAATTCCAGAGTCTTGCTGGAGGCAACGATACGACTCGAGGCCTGCAGGCATCATGGGCGCTGCGCCCAGCCGCTAGTACCACCTTCAGTTTGAGTGGAGGAATGTCACAACAGGAATCCTCGACCGGCAATCGGCAGGATGATCTCTGGAATCTTGCCCTGGCGGCCACGCATCAATTCCAGTCCAAGGTTTCCGGGAGTATGGAAGTGAGGCATCAACAACGCGAATCCAACTTGCCCAACAATGACTTTACCGAGAACTCGGTAGCCGCCAGACTGAACATGAGCTTCTGACCATGTACGAAAGTTATTACCACCTGCGTGACAAACCGTTCCAGCTCAATCCCGACCCGCGTTTCTTCTTCGCCAGCAAGGGACACAAGCGCGCCTTCGCCTATCTCGAATACGGGCTCTCGCTGGGCGAGGGGTTTATCGTCATCACAGGCGACGTTGGCGCCGGCAAGACCTTGCTGGTCAAAAGCCTGCTCAAGAAACTGGAAAACGGCACTTATTTGATTGGTCAACTGGTCAGTACTCAGCTTGACGCAGACGACACATTACGCAGTGTTGCCGCATCGTTCGGTCTGCAGGCCGAGGGTTTGACCAAGTCGGCACTGCTGAAGAGTCTGGAGGACTATTTACGGCTGGCCGTCAGGCAGAACCGGCGTCCGCTGCTGATCGTCGATGAGGCCCAAAACCTGGATCCGCGTGCCGTGGAAGAACTGCGCATGCTGTCGAATTTCCACGAGAACGACAAACCACTGCTGCAAAGCTTCCTCCTCGGTCAACCCGAGTTTCGCGACACCATTCAAAGCCCGGAGATGCTGCAACTGCGCCAGCGCGTGATTGCTTCCTATCATCTTGGCCCGCTCGACCGTACTGAAACCATCCAGTACATCGTGCATCGTTTGAATACCGTCGGCTGGCAAGGGAATCCGACCTTCAGCGAAGATGCCTTCGACATCATCCACAACTTTTCCGCCGGCGTTCCTCGTCGGATCAACACCCTTTGCGACCGACTATTGCTTTTCGGCTACCTGGAAGAAAGGAATGTGCTGGATGCGGCCGCTGTCCAGGAAGTGATCAGCGACCTTAAACAGGAAGTCCACCATCAGCAGCCCGTGTCGCGGCAGGAACCCGGCAATCCACAGATTAACCAGGGCGCTGCGATTTCTTTCGGCCAGTCTTCAGCCTTGATCCCGGAAGAACTGGAAGCCCGGCTGATCGCGATGGAACGCTCCATCAATCGGTTGATTCCCCTGGTACGCAAAGTGCTCCACACCGTCACGGCCGGAAAAGATAACGAATGAATACAGAGATCGTCTGCGTGGTCGGCGCGCGCCCGAATTTCATGAAAATCGCGCCGATCATGGCCGCTTTCGCCAAACATGGCGTCAAAGCCAAACTGGTTCATACCGGGCAACATTACGATCCGGCGATGAGCGACAGTTTTTTCGAACAGTTGGGTATCCCGCGGCCCGATGTCAATCTGGAAGTTGGTTCCGCCAGCCACGCCGTGCAGACTGCCGACATCATGCGCGCGTTCGAACCTGTACTGGATGCCGAATGTCCGCGCGCGGTGCTGGTCGTCGGCGATGTCAACTCGACAATCGCCTGTGCCCTGGTGGCAGCAAAGAAGGGTGTCAAGGTCATTCATGTCGAAGCCGGTTTGCGCAGCTATGACCGCGCCATGCCGGAAGAAATCAACCGCGTGCTGACCGATCAGATATCCGACCTGTTATTCACCACCGAGCGTGCGGCGCTGACCAATCTGGAGCGCGAGGGAGTAGCCGCCGAACGCGTCCAGTTCGCCGGCAACGTCATGATCGACACGCTGCGCGCGCATCTCGCGCGCGCGGTCCCGGCTGCCGTCACACTGGGCGGCCTGCCGGCGCGCGGCTATGCGGTGGTGACCTTGCATCGCCCGTCCAACGTCGATCATGAAGCCACTTTCCGCGCCCTGCTGGAAACGCTGAACCATGTCGCGGAAACGCTGGATGTAGTGTTTCCGATCCACCCGCGCACACAAGCCACCGCCGAACGCTTCGGCATGGCAGAACTGCTCGCACGGCCAGGCATGATCCTGCTGCCCCCGCAAGGCTATCTTGAAATGCTTGGCCTGACCCGCGAGGCCAGCGTGGTGCTGACCGATTCTGGCGGCTTGCAGGAAGAAACCACGGCGCTAGGCGTACCCTGCATTACGCTGCGCGAAAACACCGAACGGCCGATCACCATCAGCGAAGGCACCAACACCCTGACCGGTCCGCATCCGGACAAAATCCTGCAATGTCTGGCGGATATTCTCGATAACGGCGGCAAACGCGGTCGCATACCGGAATATTGGGATGGTCAGGCTGCTGATCGCATCGCAATCACGCTGCGCACCTGGCTCGATACCCTATAAATTGCTGGCGGTTCCATTGCGCAATCCGGAAATTACCAATGTCATGAGCGTCGATGTGGAAGATTATTTCCAGGTCGGTGCATTTGAAAACACTATTCCGCGCGACGACTGGGGACGTTGGCCTTGCCGGGTAGAAGCGAATATCGAGCGCATCCTGGCGTTGTTCCAGCGGCATGACATCAAGGCGACCTTCTTCACGTTGGGCTGGATCGCCGAACGCTACCCGGCCATGGTTCGCGGCATCGTCGCCGCCGGCCATGAGCTGGCCAGTCACGGTTATGGCCATCAACGCGCCAGCGCACTGACCGCCGCCGAGTTTCGGGCGGATGTCACACGGGCTAAATTGCTGCTGGAAGATATCGGCGGCAACGCCGTGAATGGCTATCGCGCGCCAAGTTTTTCCATTGGCGGCGGCAACCTGTGGGCGCTGGATGTCCTGGCGGAAACCGGCCATCGCTACAGTTCGAGCATTTATCCGATTGCGCATGACCATTACGGCATGCCCGATGCACCACGTTTTCCCTATCGCCCGGCGCAATGCACGTCATTGCTGGAAATGCCGCCAACCACGGTCAAGTGGCGGGGACGCAATTTCCCGGCGGCAGGCGGCGGTTTTTTCCGCCTTTTGCCCTACGCCGCCTCGAACTGGCTGATCAAACGCGTCAATCAGGACGACAAACGCCCTGCCATGTTTTATTTCCATCCCTGGGAAATCGACCCGTTGCAACCGCGCGTACCGGGAGCGCCGTTGAAAAGCCGTTTCCGGCACTACGTCAATCTTGGCCGCATGGAAGCGAAACTCGATCGACTCTGCAAGGATTTTCAATGGGGACGCGCGGATCGGGTCTACTCCGCCGAACTGATCGCGCCGGCAAACGCATGAGTCTGAGCGTCAGAATTGCCGACGATGCCGATGCCAGCGCCTGGGATGCCTTTGTTTTCAGCCAGCCGGAAGCCACTTTTTTCCATCGTTTCGGCTGGCGCAAGGTCATCCAGCAAGCCTACGGCCACCGCACGCATTTTCTGCTTGCAGAGCGTGATGGCGTCATCGAAGGTGTCTTGCCGCTTGCCGAGATCAAGAGCCGACTGTTTGGCCACTCCCTGATCGCTAGCCCGTTCTGCGTTTATGGCGGCATCGCCGCCGCCTCGCAGGAAGCGCGCGATGGCCTGGATCAACGTGCGCAATCCCTGGCCGAGGAACTCGGCGTCGGCCATCTGGAATATCGCGATCGAGATGCACCCGCTCACACCGACTGGCCGGGCAGCGACCTCTATGTGACATTCCGTAAGGAACTGGATGCCGACATCGAAAACAACATGCTGGCGATTCCCCGCAAGCAGCGGGCCATGGTGCGCAAGGGCATCAAGAATGGCCTGACCATTGAGCTTGAGAACGGCGTGGAGAGTTTCTTCGAGGTGTATGCCGACAACGTACGCAGGCATGGCACACCAGCCATGCCAAAGCGCTACTTCGCACTGCTCAGGGAAGTTTTTGCCGACGATTGCGAGGTGATGCTGGTGCGCTCGCCCGAAGGTCAAGTGGTCAGCGGGGTGTTGAGCTTCTATTTCCGCGACGAAGTTCTGCCCTATTACGCGGGCGATGCGCTCGCCGCGCGCGCGCTGGCAGCCAACGATTTCAAATACTGGGAACTGATGCGTCGCGCCTGCGAGCGCGGGATTCGCATCTTCGACTATGGCCGCAGCAAGATCGGCACAGGCCCCTATGACTTCAAACGTAATTGGGGCTTCGAACCGCAGATGCTGCATTACCGCTACAAGCTGGTGAAGGCGGATCGTCTGCCGGAGAACAATCCCAACAATCCGAAGTACCAGTTGTTCATCAAAGCCTGGCAGCATTTACCGCTGCCGGTGGCCAATTTTTTCGGGCCGTTTATCGTCAAAAACCTTGGCTGAGCGAGACAGCGTGCCGGATCTGCTATTTCTCGCCCACCGGATACCCTACCCCCCCGACAAGGGCGACAAGATTCGCGCCTGGCATCTGCTCGAACACCTCTCGAAAAGTCATCGCATTCATCTTGGCGCGTTCATTGACGACCCGGATGACTGGAATCATGCCGAAAAAATGCGCACTATCTGCGCCAGCACTTTTCTGGTCGGCATCAATCCACGTTGGGGCAAGCTGCGCGCACTTGGCGGTTTGCTGACCGGAGATCCGCTCACCCTTCCGTTCTATCGACATACCGGCATGCAGCACTGGGTGGATAGGCATCTGGCTGAAGGCGTGACCCGTGTACTGACATATTCTTCAGCCATGGCCCGGTTTGTAATGCGGCCATCTTCAGCACGCCGCATCATGGATTTTGTCGATATCGACTCGGACAAGTGGCGGCAATATGCGCCCACCAAAGCCTGGCCTCTCGCCTGGCTGTATCGACGTGAAAGCGTCAAACTGCTGGCATGGGAACGCCGCGTCGCAGCCGAGTTCGATGCCAGTCTGTTTGTATCCGCTACCGAAGCCGAGGATTTCAAAGCCCTGGCACCAGAAAGCGCAAGCAAGATAAGTTACTTCCACAACGGCGTTGACGCCGATTACTTCTCGCCTGAACGCGATTATCCAAACCCCTACCCGAATGCCAGGCCGGTGATCGTATTCACCGGCGCGATGGACTACTGGCCCAATATTGACGCCGTGCTGTGGTTTGCCAGGGAAGTCATGCCGCTGCTGCGCGTCGGCATGCCGAATTGTTTGTTTGCCATCGTCGGCAGCAAGCCCGCACCGGAAGTTAAGGATTTGGCCCGCCAGGCCGATATTCGGGTGACCGGACGCGTTGAAGATGTGCGTCCTTATCTGGCGCATGCGCGAGTCGTGGTAGCGCCATTGCGTATTGCGCGCGGCATTCAGAACAAGGTACTGGAAGGTATGGCCATGGCAAAACCGGTTGTCGCCACGCAACAGGCGTTGGAAGGAATCGCGGCATCGCACGGGCGAGAGGTTCTGCTCGCGGCTGATGCCTCAGCCATGGCGTCTGCGATTCAGGCCGCACTGAGCGAAGAGGACATGGGAAGCGCGGCACGCAAGCGCGTGCTGGAAGATTTCAGCTGGGCGAAGAGTCTGGTTCGTGTGGATCGACTGTTGGAGGCACGATGAATGCCGATGTAAGGACTGCCTGGCACAAGACATTACTGCTGTTGACGCTGTCACTGCTGGCAGTCATCGCGCTGCTGCAGCCAACTTTCATGTCGATGGTGGAGATTTGGGAACGGTCCGAGACCTTCGCGCACGGCTATGTCATTCTGCCGATCGCCTTATGGCTGATCTGGCGCAACCGATCATACCTGGCCGCCATCCCGGCCCATGCCGACTGGCGCGCGCTGCTCGTGATCATCCCGCTCGGTCTCGGCTGGCTCGCGGCACGCGTCGGCGGCGTGCTGGTGGTAGAGCAATATATGCTGGTCGGCATCCTGATCGCGACGGTCTGGTTGATTCTCGGCCCGCGCCAGTTTCGCGCGTTGGGGTTTCCCCTCGGATTTCTGCTGCTGATGGTGCCCAACGGTGAAGCGCTGATTCCGCCAATGATGGAATTCACAGCCGATTTCACCGTCTCCGCAGTCCAGTTGATCGGCATTCCGGTATTCCGCGAAGGCCTTTTTTTCACCTTGCCCTCCGGCGAATGGAGCGTGGTGGAGGGCTGTTCGGGCCTGCGTTACCTGATTTCATCCATTACGCTGGGCATCCTGTATGCCTATCTGACCTATCGCACCCTCTGGAAGCGCGTTGCCTTCAGTCTTGCCGCGGTCATCGTGCCGGTTATCGCGAATGGCTTCCGCGCCACCATGATCGTGCTGATCGCCCACTATTCGGACATGACGCTGGCGCTCGGCGTCGATCATTTCATTTACGGCTGGGTCTGGTTCGGCATCGTCATGCTGACCATGTTCTGGGTCGGACTGTTCTGGCGCGAAGACATGGATGATGCGCCGCCGCCGGCAGCCGCAATCAAGCCGGTGTTCGCCCTCCCCGCCACGCTGACACTCGTTGTCATCATGGCATTGATCCCGTTCTATGAAGGGCGCCTGAATAACCGCGTCATCGCGACGCCAGCATTCGTGTTGCCGACACCGATGCCGGGCTGGACTCTGCAAGAGAAACCCTTCTCAAGCTGGGAGCCGCACTGGGTAGGCATGGATCAACGCCTGCTCGGGAATTACCGCAAAGGCGATCAACAGGTCATGTTGTTCATGGGCTGGTATGGCGCGCAGCGACAGGACGCGGAACTGATCAATACGCAGAACTTCATGGTCCGGCAGAAGCACCCTGAGTGGCGCTCCATGCGTCGGGTGGAAAATCAGAAAACCATTTCAGGTCAGCCGCTTCCCTTGGCTGAATCCGGCCTGCTGGCATATGTCGGCAACCAGCGCATCCTGGCATGGCAATGGCATCGCATTGGCGGCAAGGATGGCATCAATCCCTATCAAGCCAAGTTCGACCTGGCGTTGTCGAAACTGCTCGGTCAACCGGACGAGGCCGCAGCGATCATCGTCGCCACCCCCTACACGGACGACGAGAAGGCCGCAGCCGCGACACTGAACGAATTCCTGGTCAGCCACAAGGTTGAACTGGATCGGCAACTGGATCGGGCCAGTGTTCCATGATGCATGCTTCGGCCAGGATGCTCATCGCCCATGTTGTGCAGAATTTCGGCACCGGCGGCATGGAAAACGGCATGGTCAATCTGATCAACCGTCTGCCGCAGGAACGCTATCGCCACGCCATCATCTGCCTGGCGGGACGTAGCGAATTCGCGCTCCGCATCACCAATCCCGATGTCACCTGGCATGACATCGGCAAACGGCCCGGCCACGATCTGGTCTGGTATGGACGCCTCTACCGGCTGCTGCGTGATCTGAAACCGAACATCCTTCACACCCGCAACCTGAGCACGCTGGAAGCGCAATTTGTTGGCGCCCTGGCGCGAATCCCGGCACGCGTGCATGGCGAACATGGCCGCGACGTGTTCGACCTGGAAGGAAAAAACCGCAAGTACAACCTGCTTCGCAAGGCAGCCAGCCTCATCATTCACCGCTATATCACGGTCAGCCAGGATCTGGCTGGCTGGCTGAGAGATACCGTGGGCGTACCGGCCGCGCGGATCACCCAAATCTATAACGGGGTTGACCGCGCTCATTTCCAACCCCGCCAAGGTAAACGTCCCGATCTGGGACGCCCTGATTTTTTTTCCGGAGCCACTTGCGTCTTCGGCAGCATCGGCCGCATGGCGGCTGTGAAGGATTATCCCGGCCTGACCCGGGCATTCATTCAACTTTGCCGAACTCAGCCGAATCCGGAGGGGTTGCGGCTGATCATCGTCGGTGATGGCATCGCCAGAAAAACCTGTCAGGACATGCTTGATGCGGCTGGGCTTGGCCAGCAAGCCTGGTTGCCAGGGGACCGCTCCGATACACCAGACTGGTTGCGCAGCTTTGATGTATTTGTGCTCAACTCTCTTGGCGAGGGCATTTCAAATACCATTCTTGAAGCCATGGCTACGGGCTTGCCCGTCATCGCCACGCGCGTCGGCGGCAATCCGGAACTGGTGCATCCCGGCCTGAATGGCGAGTTGATCCCGTCCGGCGAGCCGGATACCCTCGCGCAGGCATTAGCCGAATACAACAATGATGTGGTCCGACGTCAAACCGAAGGCAAAGCCGCCCGGAACCGCATCGAAGCAGATTTCGATTGGGAGCGAGCGACAGCCGCCTATGTGGCGGTTTACGACGGACTTCCTGGCCACTAACCGTTCTCGGAAAGAATCGTTCAGACCATGTGCGGCATAACCGGTGTTTTCGACCTGCGCGAGACGCGTTCAATCGACCGCGATGTCCTCGCGCGCATCAACGATATGCAATGGCATCGCGGCCCGGATGAAGCCGGCCTGCATCTGGAACCCGGCCTCGGGCTGGGGCATCGACGCCTGTCGATCATCGACATTGCGGCCGGCCAGCAACCGCTGACCAACGAAGACTCCAGCATCTGGGTCGTATTCAACGGCGAGATCTACAACTTTGTCGATCTGATCCCGGAACTCAGCGCCCTCGGCCATGTATTCAGAACCCGTTCCGACACCGAGACCATCGTTCATGCCTGGGAACAATGGGGCGAAGACTGCGTGCATCACTTCCGAGGCATGTTTGCCTTTGCGCTGTGGGACAGAAACAAGCAGGTTTTTTTCATGGCGCGCGACCGACTGGGTGTAAAGCCGCTGTTTTACGCCATGACGGATGACGGGTTTCTGGTGTTTGGCTCGGAACTGAAAACCATCACCGCCTGGCCCGGCTTCCGTCGCCAGATCGACGATCAGGCGGTGGAAGAGTATTTCTCCTACGGCTATGTGCCGGAACCCCGCACCATTTACACCACGGCGCTGAAGATGTCGCCCGGCCATCGTCTGACCATCAGACGCGGTCAACCAGTCGGCGAGCCAAGCCAGTATTGGGATGTCCCCTTCAAACCGCACTCGCATCTGCTTTCCCTGCAGGAAGCGGAAACGGAACTGATCCAGCGTCTGCGGGAAGCAGTCCGCATCCGCATGGTGGCCGAGGTGCCGTTGGGCGCCTTCCTGTCGGGCGGCGTCGACTCCTCCGCCGTTGTCGCGATGATGGCCGGTCTGACCGACCAGCCGGTAAAAACCTGTTCCATCGCCTTCTCGGACCCGAAATACAACGAAGCCGATTACGCCCGCCAGGTGGCCGAACGTTATCGCACCGACCATCATGTCAACACCGTCGATGCCGATGACTTCGGCTTGGTGGATGAACTCGCCCATCTCTACGACGAGCCCTATGCCGACTCCTCGGCAATGCCGACTTACCGGGTCTGTCAACTGGCCCGCAAGGATGTGACGGTCGCGCTTTCCGGCGATGGCGGCGACGAGAATTTCGCCGGCTATCGACGTTATCGCTGGCACAGTTACGAAGCAAAGATGCGCTCGATGCTGCCTACCGGGGTGCGGCGTCCGTTGTTTCGTTTGCTCGGCGGGATTTACCCGAAAGCGGACTGGGCACCAAAGATTTTCCGCGCCAAGACCACTTTCCAGGCCATGGCGCGCGACTGCGTGGAAGGCTATTTTCATGGCGTATCGTTGATGGACAACGCGCTGCGCGACAAGGCCTTCAGCCCGGAATTCAAGCGTCGCCTGAACGGCTACAACGCCGTCGAAGTGCTGCGCCGCCATCACGCACAATCCCCGGTGAGCGACCGCGACCCCGTATCTCAGGTGCAATACCTGGACATGAAAACCTATCTGGTCGGCGACATCCTGACCAAGGTCGACCGCGCAAGCATGGCGCATGCGCTCGAAGTGCGCGTGCCCTTCCTGGATCATCAACTGGTGGAATGGGTTTCCGGCCTGCCGCTGGACTACAAACTGCGCGGTGCCGAAGGCAAATTCATGCTGAAACGAGCGCTGGAGCCGCATCTGCCGCTTGACATCATGTATCGCAAGAAAATGGGCTTCTCGATTCCGGTGGCCGAGTGGTTCCGCGGTCCGCTGCTGGAAAAATTGCGTACCGCTTTGACCAGCCAGCGTATGGCCGATACAGGCTTGTTCAATATGGAATTCCTCAGTCGCATGGCCGACGAACACGCCCGCGGCGTGCGCGACTACAGCGCTTCGCTGTGGTCATTGCTTATGTTCGAAGCCTTCCTGCGCAACAACGAAAATTGACTCGACATGACCCTGCGCATCCTGCACGTTTTCGACCATTCCCTGCCTTTGCACTCCGGCTACACCTTCCGCAGCGCCAACATCCTGCGCGAGCAGCGCAATCTGGGCTGGGAAACGCTCCACATCACCAGTCCCAAACAAATCAACTGCACGTTGCAGGAGGAAGACGCCGACGGCCTGCACTTTTACCGCACACAGCAACCCAAGGGTCTGGCCAGTCGGCTGCCGGTACTGAATCAATGGGCATTCATGCGCGCCACCGAGCAACGCCTTCTCGGTCTTGCGAAAACACTCAAGCCCGACATCCTGCACGCCCATTCGCCGGTGCTGAATGCCTGGCCGGCAATCCATGTCGGCGAAAAACTCGGCATCCCGGTGGTCTACGAAATTCGCGCCTTCTGGGAAGACGCGGCTGTCGATCACGGCACGCAAAGCGAAGGTGGCATACGTTATCGGCTGACTAAAGCACTCGAAACCGCTGCGGTGCGCCGCGCCAATCAGGTTGTGACGATTTGCCAGGGGCTGCGCGAAGATCTGATCGCACGCGGCATCCCCAATGCAAAGATCGGTGTGGTGCCGAACGCCGTCGATATTGAACATTTCAGCCTGAGCAGCGGTCCTGACCCGGAACTCAAGTCCAGGCTGGGTCTGGCTGATTGCCGCGTAATCGGCTTCCTCGGCTCCTTCTATGCGTATGAAGGCCTCGACCTGCTGATTGCCGCGTTGCCAGGGATATTGGCCAAAGCGCCCGATGTCCGCCTGTTGCTGGTCGGCGGCGGCCCGCAGGAAGCCAACCTGAAGGCGCAGGCAGCCGCTTTGGGTCTGACCGACAAGGTGGTCTTCGTCGGGCGAGTGCCGCATGCCGAAGTCAGCCGTTATTACGATCTGGTCGATCTGCTTGCCTATCCGCGCCACCCGATGCGGCTGACCGAACTGGTCACTCCGCTGAAACCACTCGAAGCGATGGCTCAGGGCCATCTGCTGATCGCCTCCGATGTCGGCGGCCACAAGGAACTGATCAGTGATGGCCAGACCGGGGTGCTGTTCCGAGCGGGCGACTCGGAAGACCTGGCGATCAAGACCCTGGCCACACTTGCACTCGCCGACCACGGCGCGGCCATCCGCGCCAACGGCCGCAGCTTTGTCGAACGCGAGCGCAACTGGGCGAGAAGCATCGCCAATTACAAAACCATCTACGGCGCAGCACTGAGGCGGAATCTATGACGGAACCACGCCTCGTGGTTTTCTCAAGTCTGTTTCCCAATGCGACGCAACCCAATGCGGGTCTGTTCATTCGCGAACGCATGTTTCGGGTTGGCAATCAATTGCCGCTGCTGGTTGTATCCCCGAAACCGTGGTTTCCCGGCCAGGGTCTGATCAGAATGTTTCGCCCGAATTACCGCCCCATGCCGGCCAGGATGGAATCCCAGGCCGGGGTTGAGGTGTTATTTCCACGATTTCTTTCCATACCGGGCGTATTCCGCAACCTGGACAGTCTGTTCATGGCCGTTGGCAGTTATTTCGTGTTGCGCCGTCTCAAGCGCCGAGGCTTCAACCTTATCGACGCACACTTCGCTTATCCCGACGGCCATGCCGCCATCCGCCTGGGCCGCTGGCTTGGCCTGCCGGTCACTGTGACCCTGCGCGGCACGGAAGTGCCGCAAAGCCGCAATCCAACCCTTGTTCCTAAATTGCAGGAAGTTTTCCGCAGCGCCGATTTCGTCATATCCGTCTCGGATTCCTTGCGCCAACTGGCCTATTCCCTCGGCTTGGCATCGGAACGCGGCCAGGTCGTCGGCAACGGAGTCGATGCCGATCGTTTCAAGCCGGTACCAAGGCTGGAGGCCCGCCAGCGATTCGGTCTGCCGGAACATTCTCGCGTTCTTGTCACGGTAGGAGGCTTGGTGGAGCGCAAGGGATTTCATCGCGTCATCGCCTGTTTGCCCTCCCTGCTGCAAGAACACCCGGATCTGCATTACCTGATCGTCGGCGGCCCCTGCCCGGAAGGTGACATGACCCAGAAACTGAAGGAACAGGTTGCATCACTGGGCCTTGATCGCCATGTGCATTTTCTCGGCCCGATATCACCCGATGATCTCAAGTGGCCGTTGTCCGCTGCCGATATCTTTGTACTTTCAACGCGTAACGAAGGCTGGGCCAATGTCATTCTTGAGGCCATGGGTTGCGGAGTGCCGGTCATCGCCAGCGACGTTGGAGGCAATCGTGAAGTTGTCTGCAAACCGGAATTGGGTGAAATCGTGCCATTTGATGACCAGGCTGCCTTGACCGCCGCATTGGACAGGGCTCTCAAGCAGACATGGGATGCTCAGGCGATTCGTGCCTATGCGGAGACAAACAGCTGGAATTCACGAGTCAGCATGCTGAACCGCCTGTTCAGGAAAATCCTGGCCGAGAAACGCGACTGAATTCCATGAACATCAGCAATCATTCAGTTGGTGTCATCCCCATTGAGGCCATTTGCAGGGAAACCGGCCGATGAGGGTGCCATTCGCTCTTTCCCGTTACCTGGTTTATCCCTTGCAGGAAAGGGCTTTCCATCGGCCGACATTTTCCTATCTCGCGGAACTGGAAAAATCACAGTGGCTCGAGCGCCCCGATCTGGAACAACTCCAGATTCGGAAACTGCGCGCCTTGCTGACTGTCGCTCACGCGCACAGTCCGTGGCATCAACAACGCATGCAGGCCGCCAGTCTGCATCCGGACGACATCCATGACCTGGCGGCATTGCGTCGCCTGCCAACCATGGACAAAGCCCAGGCGGCGGCCAATCGGGAGGATTTGGCCTGGAAAGGCGTTCCCGGTGGCGCATTCCAGTACAACACCGGCGGTTCCAGCGGCCAGCCACTCATCTTCCATTTCGGCCGGACTCGCCAAGCCTCCGATGCGGCGGGACGGATACGCGCGCGGCGCTGGTGGGGTGTGGAGGTCGGCGAACCCGAGGTCTATATCTGGGGAGCGCCGGTCGAACTGAACAAGACCGACTGGGTTAAAACCGTGCGAGACCGTCTGTTGAACCAGTTGGTTCTGAATGCCTTCGCAATGTCGGCGGAGCGAATGGACCATTATCTAGACGCACTCGAATCCTTCCAGCCGCGCAGCATCTATGGCTATTCCAGTTCGGTTTCCCTTCTCGCGGCACATGCCAATGCGCGTGGTCGGCGCTTGCGTTTACCCAGACTCAGAGTGGTTTGCACCACAGGCGAACCGCTGTACGAACATCAGCGCACTTTGTTGAGCGAAGTCTTCGGTGTTCCCGTCGCCAACGAGTTCGGCAGTCGTGACATCGGCTTTACCGCCCACGAGACGCCGCACGGGCAAATGCTGCTGATGAGCGAAAGCATCATTCTGGAAGTACTCGATACCAATGGCGATCCGGTGGCGCCAGGTGAAATGGGTGAGGCGGTCATGACCGGCTTGTGCTCGGAAGCCCAGCCCTTTATTCGCTATCGCACCGGTGACATGGTCCGCATGAGCCCCGAGCAGGACAAGGACGGACGCGGATTGCATGTAATCGCGGAAGTGATGGGCCGCCAGACCGACTTCCTGGTGCGCGCCGACGGCACGATCATGCATGCGCTGGCCGGAATCTATGTATTGCGCGCAGTGGATGGCGTCGGTGAGTTCAAGTTGATCCAGCATGACAAAACGCATATCGAAGTCCAGGTCGTCGCCAACAACCGCTGGCAGACCGAGATGGTCCAAACCATCGTAACCGGCCTGAAGAAACGTCTGGGCGAGGATGTTCACATTCAGGTCAGGCTATTGGATACCATCCCGCCCGAAGCCTCCGGCAAACACCGCTATGTGGTCAGCCACGTTCGACTTGATGCCGGCCTCGAGCATGCAGCAGCCCAACCGCAACCAGAAAAGAACTGACCATGGACATCGCCAAACTCATCGGCCTGCCCTTCCGTTACCAGCCTTGGCGCCCGCGTCATCTGCGCCTGATCACGGCGGATATCAGCCGACCCGCCAGCCAGGAACAGCGCGACCATGGCACACACCTGACTGCGGCGATCGACTGGCTCTGCCGCGCTCAGGATGTGCGCGACGACAAACCGGATGCCGGCGGCGTCGCCGCCGGCTGGAGCTTCGAGGATGGCTGGCTGCCGAGTTACCCGGAAACCACCGGCTACATCATCGAAACATTTTTGGCCGCCGCACAACTACTCAACCGACCTGAGTTGGTCAAGCGCGCCCATCGCATGATCGACTGGGAACTCTCCCTGCAAGCAGCAGATGGCACCTTCCCCGGCCATTTCGGCGAACCCGGCTCGCATCCCGTCATCTTCAACCAGGGCCAGATCATGCATGGCCTGGTCGCGGGATATACGCAACTCGGGCGTCAGGATTGCCTGGCAGCAATGATTCGCGCCGGACAATGGTTGGTTGACCAACAGGATGCAGATGGCTGCTGGCGCAAGTTCGAGCACAACAACACACCGCACGTTTACAACACCCGTGCGACCTGGGCACTGCTGTCGGCGGGGATTGTCGCCGGCGAAAGCGCGCTGATCGAAGCGGCAGGACGCAATCTGGACTGGGCGCTTTCACAGCAGACCGACTCGGGTTGGTATGCCACCAACGCATTCGTACCGCAATGCGCGCCGTTTACCCATACCATCGCCTACGCCATCCGCGGCTTTCTGGAATGCGGCGTGCTGCTGCAGGAACCTCGCTATATCGACTCGGCAGTGAAAGCCGCCAGAGGCATCGCCGCAATGCAGCGCCAGGATGGATGGCTGGCTGGCACTTATCGCGACCATTGGCAGGCTGACGCCGGCTACGCCTGCCTGACCGGCATCGCACAAATGAGTCTGAACTGGACACGTTTGGCGCAGGTCACCGGTGACGCCGACTTCCGGAACAACGCGCGCGCCGCGCTGGCCTTTGTCAAATCAACACAACGTCTGGACGATTCAGATCCGGTCATCAACGGTGGCATCGCCGGTTCCAGCCCGATCTGGGGCGATTACTCACGCTTCGAATATCCCAACTGGGCTGCCAAGTTTTTCGCCGATGCATTGATGATGGACATGGCGGATATCGCCGTCCCCCCCGTTCCGCAGGTGCCCAGTCATGGCCATTGACCCCGCCGCCCCGGCTTCCGGAAAAGCGCCAATCCGCGTCATGGTCTTGTGCGGACGCAGTGCGCGCCATCTTTATGTCGCCAATGCCCTGTGCAAAGCGGCCGATGTGGTCGCCATCGTGCAGGAGACCGGTTCGGCATTTTCATGGAAGAAATTGTTCAAGACGCTGCGGCCGGACAACTTCGCACGCAAAGTCTGGCGCTGGCTGCGCGACCGCCGGCGCTACACCGGCAATCCGGAAGCAAAGTTTTTCTTCGGCTCCCTCGCACCACGGCTGGATCAGCCTGAACTGGTGCGCGAATTCCCGCATATCAACCACCCCGATGTGGTCACGCTGGCGCGCGATTTGCAGCCCGACATCCTGGCGGTGTTCGGCACCTCGCTGATCCGCAGCGACCTGCTGAAGGAAGGGCGCCTGGGCATCGCCAATCTACATGGCGGCCTGTCGCCGGAATATCGTGGCGCCGACTGCACGTTCTGGGCCCTGTACAACAGCGAGCCGGAGAAAGTCGGCTGCACATTGCACTGGATCGACGCCGGCATCGACACGGGTAGATTGATCGCCCACATCAGCCCGGAAATCAGGCCGGACGATGGCGAACTGGGCCTGTTCTGGCGAAGCGTCGAAAACAGCGCCGGCGTCTATGCGGAATTTCTCCGCCGCCTCGCCGCCGGAGAGCGATTCGGCCAGAGCCAGCCGCACAAGGGGCGTCTATATCAGGTCAAGCAACGCGGCTTGCGCCACGAACAACAGGTTGACCGCTTGTTGCGCGATGGCCTGTTGCAGGGCATCAATCCTGGCCGGCGTGTTACCTGGTTCCCGTTAGGTACAGAGCAGGATGACCCGCAGTGAGAGACCTCCTCGTTGCCGCCATCATCTTCGGGCTGTTGCCCATGGTGCTGCGCCGCCCTCAGGTCGGCATCTATCTCTGGTGCTGGATCAGTTACATGAACCCGCACCGCCTGGCCTACGGCTTTGCGCTGAACTTTCCCTGGGCCTACACGATCGCCATCGCCACCCTGATGGGCATGTTTTTCAGCAAGGAGCCCAAGCGCATTCTGTGGACGCGCGAAACGATCTTGATCCTGATCTTGCTGGGCTGGGCCGCAATCACCAGCATGACCGCCTTTTTTCCAGACCTTGCCTGGGCGGGCTGGGTCAAATTCTTCAAGATATTGCTGATGACATTTGTCACGCTCATTGTCATCAACAACCGCGAACGGCTGATCGGTGTCATCTGGATGATTGCATTGTCACTCGGTTTCTTCGGTATCAAGGGCGGGATTTTCACCATCGCAAAAGGCGGTGTACATCGTGTTCAGGGGCCTGATGGCACTTTTATCGCAGGCAATAACGAAATGGCCTTGGCATTGGTAATGACTGTTCCGCTGATCGCCTATTTGCGGAATCAGGAAAAACGATCCTGGCTCAAGCTTGGTCTGACCGGCGCCATGTTACTGACGGCAATTGCCGGCATCGGCAGCCAGTCTCGGGGTGCGCTGGTGGGCATGTTGGCCATGGGCCTGTTTCTGTGGATGAAGAGCCGCAACAAGATCATGACCATGTTGATGATCGTCATTTCTGTCGGCGCCATCGCTTCGATCATGCCGCAGGAGTGGTATGCCCGCATGCAGACCACAAAAAGCTATCAGGAAGACGACTCGGCATTGGGCCGGATCAACGCCTGGCACACCGCTTTCAATGTTGCGTCGGCCCGAATTACGGGTGGTGGCATCGAAATGTTCCGGCCATCGGTATTCCGGGAATACGCCCCCGAACCGGGACGGGTCCATGACGTTCATAGCGTCTATTTCGAAATGATGGGCGAGCATGGGTTTATCGGATTTGGCCTGTTCATGTCGATCATGGTTTTAACCTGGATGAAAGGCAGTTCGATTATCCGACGCACCAAGCGAATACCCGAGATGAAGTGGGCACAGGAATTGGCTGCAATGACCCAGGTCAGCATGATCGGCTATGCGACCTGCGGCGCTTTTCTCGGGCTGTCCTACTTTGACTACTATTGGCACTTGGTCGCGATCATGGTGATCCTGAATCATCTGGTTACCCAGCAACTAGCTGAATCGGCAGCGCAAACGCGCCCTGTCGGCTTCAGACAGACGACCGGCCCTGGTGGTGAGCGTAATTTTCCGGCAGAACGCCTACCCCCATCCCCGGCTCAAGCCGCGTTTCGGATGCCTTCACGATGAGCCTGTCCCAATCTATTCGCAGCAGCTCGAAATGGCTGGTCAGCAGCAACATTGTCAGCCAGATGCTGCAGTTCGGCTTTGGCATCGCCTTGGCCCGACTGCTCGTTCCTGCCGACTTCGGCATGATCGTGACCATCCAGATCTTCACAGGGTTCGTCAGTCTGGTTGCGTCAGGCGGCATGGGGCAGTCGCTGATCCGCTCCAAGGAAGCTTCCGAAGCTGATTTCCAGGTCATCTTCAGCTTGCAGCTGGGTATTGGCGTGCTGATTTATGCTGTCCTGTTCATGATCGCGCCCTGGTTTTCGGAATGGTTCGGCAACAACCTGTACAAGGACTTGCTGAGAATATCGGCGCTGAGTTTCGTGATGCGGCCTTTCCTGAATATTCACAACCTCTGGTTACAAAGGGAAATGCGCTTCAAGGAAGCCTCCATGATTGGTCTGGCGGTCAACCTGATTAGTGGTGCCGCCAGCATTTCCATGGCGGTCAGCGGTTTCGGTGTCTGGAGCCTCGTTCTGGGTGGGCTGCTGGCCAGCATAATCAGTTTCTTCCTGGTCTTTCGCATGACACCGATGCATTCACGCTTGCGGTTTGATCAAGAAATCGCGAAAAAACACAGTAGTTTTGGTTTCAAGATCATCCTCAATGATCTGGTCAGTTACATGCGCAAGCAGACCAGTAACTTCATCATCACGAAAATGGCCGGCGCCGGCATGGTTGGCCTGTTCAATAAAGGCGACAGCCTCGCAAAACTGCCCTTCGAGATGATCAGCGGTCCGATCTATCAACCGGTGTTTCGCGCAATGTCAATCGAGCAGGACAACCCAGACAAGATCAAGTATCTGTTCTTCCGCATGACCTCCCTGCTGCTGCTCTACACCCTGCCGATCTATATCGGCCTGTGGTGGCTGGCCGAGCCCTTCATCATTGTTGTTTACGGTGAGCATTGGGCGGAAGCGGCCATTCCGTTGCAGATCCTGGCGCCGCTCGGTCTGTTGTATTGCGTCGGCCATCCATGCGGCGCAGTCCTTGCGGCAACCAACCGACTGGGCAGGGAAGCCGTCATTCAGGCCATCACCTGGGCCATCGTAGGCCTGGGCTGTTATGTTTCACTGGATCAAGGCTGGGGACTGGCTGGTGTTGCCTATACCATCGTTTTCAGCCAAATCTACTCAACAACGCATTTCTACCTGCTTGCCAACCAGTGTTATCGCGCAAAGTTCAACGAACTGGTTGCGGCTGTAGCTCCCGCGCTACTTCTGAACATCATTCTGGTTGCCGTGCTGATTGGCCTTGATGCAATCCTGCCCACGGGAATGAGTGAACATTCACAGAAGGCATATCTCCTCATCTGCGCATCAGCTGGCGGCCTGGCTTATGTGACCGCTTTCCTGTTTTTGCCCTTGCCATCGCTTGCAACAGAAGCGATGCGGTGGAAGAAACTGATCCGTATTGCACCGCAACACACATGAACCATTCTTTCCTGACAACCCTGTTTTGCCTGAGCGGCCGACTTACAGGAAGCGCGGCAAATACGAAGCCAGGCGCGACCTTGGGATGCATGTTGCCAGTTAAATTGAACGGGTAAATTCAGATGATGAATCCGGCAGCGGTCTCGGCATCGTCCACCGGCGGGGAAGCAGTGACTATCGAGCTAGGGGAGATTTTCCAGGATCCACTCGAATCCGATGCGCAGCATCTCATCGACAGCCCCGCATTTATCCGCTCCCTGCCCATGGGCAGGGAAGATGGAGTCAGCCTTCTTTGCGACAACTTTGCCCAAAGCCAGGCATCAACCTGTTTCTTGCGCATTCTCGCCACGGAAGCAATGCAAGCGAACATCTGCCTCGGTGGAGGATATCAACTCGATACCTGTCTGGCAGGCGGTTGGCTGTTGACTCCGGCCGACCCGGCTCAGACTAGTTACTGGATCCCCCAACCGCCACATTTACGCACAATGGATCAGGACGGTCACATTCTGTCGCATTGCGTAGCACAAATAAGCGGGACCACCCTATCAGCTTCCAAACTTGGGCTTTCGATTGAAATACCCGCCAAGCACAGTCTTGATATCGTGGTCTGGCGCCTGCCCGCCAACGAGCCCGACCTGATTCTCGATCTACAGTCTCTGAACAACCTGGAAAAACAGCGTTATTTCCTGTGGAGTTCTCACACCGCATACTCGCGACCAAGCGATCTCTATCTGCATCTGGTCAACGGCCATATCTACGAAAACCACTCGGTTTGGCCGCGCTACTGGCGAGTCTGCTCGGAACTGGATGCCTATGCATTGTATGTAACCCTCTCCGGACTGCTGCGAGCAACCGGCAAACGCTTGTATGACCTGCTTCGGACTCAAGTCGTGTTTTCGGTCATCCATCGCCAATCCAGTGATGGCGGCTGGTATCACGGAGAATGGACGGATGGCATGGAGTCACATTACCGCCTGCATGCCGGCGGAATGCACATGCTGGCAGCCTACTGCGAAGAGACTCACGATCCCCAGGCGTGCGCCGCGCTGAAACTTGCAGCCACATTCGCTGCGGCGAAAACCGATCGACTGGATGCTGGCATGTGGTATTTGCATGACTCGTTGGAACAAGACGCCGAGACACTGAAGAAATACCCGTTTCGTCATGCGCCAAGCCAGGTTCTAGGTAAATCGATCAGCAATCTGCTGGTTCTCAATACGCATCTTGATACCAACATTGCAATGGAACGCCATCGCAGGATTTCAGGTGATGATCGCCATGCTGAACTAATCAATTCAGCACGAGCGACCAGCCGATCCGTTCTCGCTCTGCGAAGCGCCGAGTGGCTGTATCGCCCCATTTTTAGAGCCATTGGGCTGACTTTTCTGCCAACCAGACAGGCCAGCGCATTGCCGCTGCATTTGCGTGCCATCAAGCGGATTGCATGGAAATATCTGGTTCCGCTGCTGCCCCGAATCAAGGCCCGGTTTCCACGCCTGGTCATGCCAGGCGGCTTCATCGAGCGTGACCTGGCGCAATATGGGCTTTCAGCCCGCTACCAGCCGGTGAACACCATGGATTTGATCAGGACACGCCGACTGTTCGACGAAACGGGCATGGATGCGCTGATCGAAGAAAGTTTTGCCTTTACCCAAAAGAGCGGCATCAAGGAACGCTGGAAGGAATTCAAGGGCAAGGAAGATGATTCCCTCGGCTTCTGGGCCGAATCGCTGTATCACCTGTGTCTTGCCGAGCCAAGCGCCACTTATCGAATTTGGCTGGCTGAAGCGATGATGGATCTGGAGGACAACAAACTCGGACAATCCCCCTCGCTTCTGGGCGGAAACTCCGAAGCGGTTTCTCCTGCTTTTCAACATCCTTGTCCCAGCCCATCCGATGCCAGACTTCGCCTCGCCAACCTGGGGCGAGAGAGCGTACTTGAATTGTTGGTCATCAATCCGACACATCATTCAATATCCCTGCAATGGGAGCGAGCGCCGGATGGGCCGATGGACTGGAGTTATTGGGATGGTACGATGCGGCCCGTAGCCGAATCCCGCCTCGAAATACCCGCACGTGGTTGGCTGCATGGCATTACCAGACCACGTGATACACATAGCCATGTGACTGGCCCAGCCGCAGCGACCGCCCACGATAACAAAGCTTCGCCCAGATGACCCAGCAGACGCGCCTCATCGCCTTTCACCTGCCCCAGTTCCATCCGACACCGGAGAATGATGCCTGGTGGGGCAAGGGTTTCACCGAGTGGACAAATGTGGCGAAAGCAAAGCCTCTTTACCCAGGCCACTATCAACCCCATGTGCCGGCCGACCTCGGCTTTTATGACCTGCGCCTCCCAGAAGCCCGTCATGCCCAGGCCGAACTGGCAAAAGAGTATGGAATCGGTGGGTTCTGCTATTACCACTACTGGTTTGGCGACGGCCGCCGTATCCTGGAACGACCTGTCAACGAAATACTCGACAGCCGCGAACCGGACTTCCCTTTCTGCCTTTGCTGGGCCAACCATTCCTGGAACAGCATCTGGCAGGGCACCAACGAAATGCTGATGGAGCAGCGTTATCCAGGCCTGGATGATCACGCCGCGCATTTCGACTGGCTGATGCGCGCCTTTTCCGACCCGCGTTACCTGACCGTCGATGGCAAGCCGATCTTTGCAATCTACAAGCCCGATGACATACCTGATATCCGGAGAGTGACGGATTTCTGGCGTGATCGTGCGCTCAAAGCCGGCTTGCCCGGGCTGTATCTGATTGGTGTATCTCACTTCAATCCAAGTTGGGATCCGCGTGAACGCGGTCTCGATGCCAGCACCATGCAGGCTTTGCCCGCTCGCGATGGACGCATTCCCTGGCGGCATTTCGCCACCAAGATCAGACTGGCCCTGCGTGGCAACAAGCACGAACTATCGATCTGGGATTACCAGGAAGTTTTGCCCATGTTGCTGCGCCGGAATCAGGTCGACTGGCCCGATTACCCGCTCGTACTGCCCAACTGGGACAACACACCCCGCTCCGGCATGCGTGGACTGGTATTCGAGAATGCCACCCCTGAACTGTTCCGCGGTTTGCTGCGCGAAGCCATTACGCGTGTGGCAGACCGCCCTGCCGATGAACGCATCGTGTTTCTCAAGGCGTGGAACGAGTGGGCGGAAGGCAATTACATCGAACCCGACCAGAAATGGGGTCGCGCCTGGCTGGAAGCGATCAGAGAGGAGTTGCGCGGATGATGCCCGACAACCTCGACGGCAATACCGCAGAACATCCGCTTATCTCGGTGATCATGCCGTGCTACAACGCCGCAGCCTATGTGGCGGAAGCGGTGGGTTCAGTGTTCGGCCAAAGTTATGGCAATGTCCAACTCATCGTGGTGGATGATGGTTCCGATGATGGTTCGGTCGAGATCGTCCAGGCCCTGGCCGAGAAGCACCCTGATCAACTACTCCTGATCTTCAGCAGTCGGCAGGGGCCCTATCCGGCGCGCAATCTCGGATTGAGACAAGCCAGGGGAACATATATCGCCTTTCTCGACGCCGATGACTGGTGGCTGCCCGACACGCTGGAGAAACTGCATGACGCGCTCACCCGCCATGGTGCAAACCTTGCCTACTGCGGATGGCAGAACGTCGGAGATGGCATCAAGTCCGAGCCCTACATACCCCCTGAATATGAAGCGAACGATCCGGTAGCCGCATTTGTCCGCACCTGCCCGTGGCCAATTCATGCAGCGTTGATAAAAAAGGATCTGGTTGATCACCTGGGCGGATTCTCGGAACGACGGTTTTCCTCCATGGATTACGATTTCTGGCTTCGCGCATTGGCAAAAACCCGAAATATCGTGCGCGTACCCGAAGTGCTGGCCTTTTACCGCTGGCATGGACAAGGCCAGGTATCGGCTGTCAAGTGGCGGCAGGTACTGGATGCGCTGACGGCGCAGAAGGATTTCATCAAGGCAAATCCCCGACTTGTGGCACACCTGGACCCTGAAAAACTCCGCGAGCTAACCGATGGACGCGTCTTGCGCCAGGCCTACACCGCCTTCTGGAAGCGGGATCTTGTATCCGCCCAGAAACTGTTTCGCCATGTCGCTGCACATCGCTGCTTCGGATTGAAGGATCTGCGACACATACTGATCGCGCTGCTACCCATATCGATGTATCGCAGGATCGTGCAAATGTCCGACCGGGGATACCAATGAACCAAGTTCAGCGTGTCACTGTTTTGATGTACCACCGAGTAGGCAATGCCGAGAATGACTGGGAGGCGCGCTATGCGATCACGTCGCAGAATTTCGCCGCCCACATGCGGCGGCTGGCCAAATCAGGTTATCAAGCGATCCATATTGATGCACTCGTGGATTGGCTGGAAAGCGGCATACCCCTTCCGGCCAAGGCATTTCTGTTGACTTTCGATGACGGTTTTCGCGGCGTGCGAGATCACGCCTTGCCGGTTCTTGAGGAACTGGGCTGGCCTTGTACCGTATTTCTGGTCAGCGATCTTATCGGCGCCGAAGATGAGTGGACGCGAGCATCCAATCCGAGCGGAACCACTTATCCCCTGCTCAATGCCGAGGAGATCCATGATATGCAGGGGAGAGGTGTCAGTTTTCACTCCCATACCCGCAGCCATGCAAGCCTGCCCACCCTCGACGATGCACAACTGGCGGATCAATTGCAGAACTCGCGGCAGGCGCTTGCAGCACTGCTGAACCAGAAAGTTGATTACATCGCGTATCCATTCGGTCATCTTGATGCAAGAGTCGAGACTGCGACACGGGCTGCGGGATATCGAGCAGCCTTTTCAACCCAGCCCGGTTTCAACCGGCGCGACGTAAACCGCTTTCGCATTCGTCGTCTGGATGTTTTTGGCACCGACACAGCTGCCATGCTGCTACGCAAAATCATGTTGGGTGACAACGACGGCAGCTTTGGTCATGCCATACGCTATTACCTGAACCGGATCACGCGACATTTGCCAGGCTGGAAAGAATGAACAAACAGCCTGCATACACAGTTGCCTTGTGTACCCACAATCACGCCGATCGGCTGGTGCGAACACTCGCCGATCTGCCGCTGATCCACATGCCTGAAGCCGCGTGGGAATTATTGATCATCGACAATGGCAGTCGCGATTCCACGCCTGAAGTGCTGGCCAGCCAGATATGGCCATCGAATTGGAGCGTACGCGTCATACGCGAGGACAAGCTTGGTCTGTCCAATGCCCGCAACCGAGCCATCCAGGAAGCCTTTGGCGAGTACATCATCTTCATTGATGACGACGAGACTGCCGACCCTGACTGGCTGTGTGCCTTTGAACGTCTGATCGCCAAGGAACAACCGGATGCCTTTGGCGGCAGGATCCGAGTGTTGTTCGAAGAAAATTATCGTCCGGCCTGGCTGAGCGATGATCTGCTCGGTTTCCTGGGCGAGTTGAATCGAGCCGAAAAATGCGCCCCGCTAACGGACCCAGGCACTTCCTTTTATGGCGGCAACTTCGGCTTCAGGCGATCGGTTTGTCAAACCGTCGGCGGTTTCGACGCCAACCTCGGCCGCAAAGGTACCGACAATACCGGCGGTGAAGAAGTCGATTTCTACCGACGCCTGCTGACAGCCGGCTTCAGGATATGGTGGACCCCGGATGCCGTGATTCATCACCGCATCCAGGCCGTAAAGCTCAATCGCCGCTACTTCCATGACCTGCATTACCGCCAGGGACGTATGGAAGCAATCAGGCGGCGTGGGGCCGGCTCACGTCTGCCGCCGCTTTATCTTTTTGGCCAACTGATGCGGGCCGCCAGCGCGGTATGGCAGACATTTCGCAGCAGCGGAAGGAACGCCACACTGCGCCAGGAGATGAATGTGGCCTACTTTGTCGGTCAAATCGTCGGCTGGTCCAGAGGACACCGGCTTTGAACAAGTGCGACATCACCGGATTAGTGCTGGACATGCTTGCATTACCGTTACCGCCTGTTTTCATCGCTTGATAAGAGCCGCGAGCAATGAATATATCGGTTGTCATCTGCACACATAACCGGGCAAAGTTGCTTGAGAAAATGCTCGCCGTTCTCAGCCAGGCGGATTTCTCAGAAGTCGGCACTTGCGAGATTCTTGTCATCGCCAATGCCTGCAAGGACAACACCGGCCAGATTCTCGACCACTATGTAGAAGCATTTCGGAACTGCGGCGGACCTGCATTTCGCTGGCTGGCCGAACCGGTTCCCGGAAAATCGATGGCGCTCAATCTTGCCATTCGTGAAAGTCGCGGTGACGCGCTTTGCTTCATTGATGACGATCAATATGTCGGCAGCACTTTTTTCAAGGCGCTCGCGGCAACCCTTGCAAGCCACCCGGAATACGAAATTTTCTGCGGCTGGATGGCGCCGGACTGGGATGGCAGCGAACCTGATTGGGTACATGAAACCGGAAAATTCCATATCGGCATCCGGCCATTCCCCGAGTACGACCTGGGCCGGATTGCGCTGGAGATCAAGCCCGAGAACAAATTACCCAGCGGCGGCAACATCTGCGTTCGCCGCAGCGTCTTTGCCCGAGTCGGCGGCTTCTCGACCAACCTGGGTCCGCAAGGCCACAACCTGATGGGAGGCGAGGATATCGATTTCGTCAAGCGCGCACTGCAAGCCGGTGCCCGCATCCTGTATGACCCGGCAATCCGGCAAAAGCATGCCGTCGAAGCGGAGCGAATGGCCACGCCATATATGATGCGCAAAAGCTATCTGCGCTCGTTGTCAAACGTCATGATGAGCGTCAACGCACCATCAGGCGTACGCCCCTACATGCTGTTGAAACTGGTTCAGCATGCATTGCTCGCGCTGTTTTCGCTGCGCGGAAGCCACAGGTTCTACTACCTGATCCGACTGGCTGCCGCATTCGGCGAACTGCGCGGTGCGTTCAATAAAAGTCACCCTCGTCAGCAATGACCTTTTCCAACCAGAAATCGGATAAATGACATGACCAAGAAAATTGCCTTGATTACCGGAGTCACTGGCCAGGACGGCGCCTATCTCGCCGAATTCCTGCTCAACAAAGGCTATGAAGTCCACGGCATCAAACGCCGCACCTCGCTGTTCAACACCGACCGCATCGACCACCTCTATCAAGACCCGCACGAGACCGGGCGCAAATTCATCCTGCACCACGGCGACCTCACCGACAGTTCCAGCCTGATCCGCATCATCCAGCAGGTGCAGCCGGATGAAATCTACAACCTCGCCGCACAGAGCCACGTCGCGGTCAGCTTCGAAGAGCCGGAATACACCGCCAACTCCGATGCACTGGGCTCGCTGCGCATCCTCGAAGCCATCCGCATCCTCGGCCT
>CAMDGQ010000020.1 GCA_945897955.1 Tepidiphilus sp. J10
GCATGGGCTTCAACATCCTCACGCGAATTTCTGGAAAGGTGATCTTTCGCGGACGTACCCGGCGCAACGCGGCTTTCTATTCCCTGGGTTCGCCTGAATGGCCCTGTCCCGGTTTCCTGGATGGTTTCCGTGTAGCGGATGAAACGCTACGTGGCGGCATCGAAAATGAATCCGCTACGCCGGAACCCGCGCCAATGCTGGGATGTAGCGGATGTAGCGGATGTAGCGGCATTTCCGGGGACGGTGGAAAACGAGAGGGTGACAGAAAATGCTGAATGACCTGGAACGCATCCGCGAAGCCCTGCAATTCATCCCGGCCAGCGACCGCGACACCTGGGTGAAGATGGGCATGGCGATCAAGTCCGAAGTCGGGCATGAAGGCTTCGATACCTGGGACGCATGGAGCCAGCAAGCCGAGTCCTACAACCAGCGTGATGCGCGCGATGTGTGGAGGAGCCTGAAGGCCGGCGGCGGGGTGAGCATCGGCACCCTGTACCACGAAGCCAAGGCGGCCGGCTGGCGCGATGATGGGCTGCACCAGGCACCGACACCCGAAGCGCTTGCAGAGCGGCGGCGGGATGCGTCGGAACGGGCGGCGAAGGAAGAAGCCGAGACTGCGCGCGAGCGTGCTGAGGCCGCGAGCAAGGTGGCGGCGATCTGGAAGGATGCACTGCCGGCGCGTGAGAATCATGCCTACCTGGACCGCAAGCGTGTCAAACCCGTCTCGACCCTGCGGGAACTGCCGATCAACCGCCTGGAAATGCTACTGGGCTATCTGCCCAAGTCCAAAGGCGAAGCCCTGGCAGGGCGCGTGCTGGTGGCCCCGGTGAAGGTGGGCAACAAGGTTTCCACGGCGGAACTGATCGACGAAGCCGGGCGCAAGTCGGCAATCTACGGCGGAGCGAAGGCCGGCGGATATTGGGCGGCGCAACCCCTGCCCGATGGCGACGGGGCCGGCGTGACCCTGTTGATCGGTGAAGGCGTGGCGACATGCCTATCAGCCCGAGAGGCAACCGGACACCCTGCCGTTGCGGCGTTGTCGGCTGGCAACCTGCCGGCGGTGGCGAAGGCCATGCGCGAACGCTACCCGGCGGCGGCGCTGGTGATCCTGGCCGATCTGGTGAAGGCGACCGGCGAGCCTGATCCCCATGCCATCGAAGCGGCGCGCGAGGTGGGCGGCGTGGTGGCGGTTCCCGACTTCGGCATCGACCGTGATCCCGACATGAAGGACATGAACGACCTGGCGCAACTGTGCGGCCTGGATGCCGTAGGGCGCTGCATAGCGAACGCGGCGACGATGGCAATGCCATTGCTACAACCGGACGAACCAATCGCCCCGGAATCCCCCCTGGCCGGCGAGACAAACGCCGATGAAGTGGATGCCATCAAGCGCATGGCGGCGCTGTCTCCGGTGGAGTACGACCGCACCCGCAAGGTTGAAGCCGAGGCCCTGGGCATCCGCCCTGCAACACTCGACAAGCTGGTGATCCAGGCGCGCAAGGATGAGGAAAGCACCGGCCTTGACTTCGATGACGTAGACCCATGGCCGCATCCGGTCAACCCGGCGGAACTATTGATCGAGGTATCGGCCACGGTGCACCGCTTCATCATCTGCCAGCCCGAGACCGCCGATGCCGTGGCCCTGTGGGCGGCGATGACGTGGTTCATGGACGTGGTGCAGATAGCCCCCCTAGCCATCATCACGGCCCCGGAGAAGCGGTGTGGAAAGTCGGTGTTGCTGTTTCTGCTGGGACGCCTGTCTTACCGGCCATTGACCGCTTCCAACATCACGCCGGCAGCGCTGTTCAGGTCCATTGACGCCTGGAAGCCGACCCTGTTGGTTGATGAATCCGACGCCTTCATGCGCGAAAACGAGGAACTGCGCGGCTTGCTCAACTGCGGACACACCCGAGATAGCGCGTACATCATCCGCACCGTGGGCGAGGATTTCACGCCTACCCGGTTCAACGTGTGGGGTGCGAAAGCGCTTGCCGGCATCGGCCACCTGGCGGACACCCTCATGGATAGATCGGTAACGCTCGAACTGCGGCGCAAGTTGCCTCATGAGGTTGTGGAGCGCCTGCGCTATGCCGAGCCTGGCCTGTTCGATGACCTGACCGCCAAGCTGGCCCGCTTCGCCGAAGATCATCGGGACGCGGTGCGGTGTGCCCGGCCTGCGCTACCTGCCAGCCTCAACGACCGCGCTCAAGACAATTGGGAACCGCTTCTTGCCATCGCCGATGTTGCCGGCGGTGCCTGGCCCGACCTGGCGAGGAAAGCGGCGCTGAAACTCTCCGGTGTGGACAGTCCGACCATGAGTACCAGCACCGAACTACTTGCCGACATTCAGGAAGTGTTCGAGCGCAAGCGGGCAAGCAAAATCAGCACGGCGGACTTGATCGAGGCGCTATGTGACGATGATGAAAAGGTGTGGTCAACCTTCAACCGTGGCCGCCCGGTAAGCCCTCGCCAGATTGCAAAGCGCCTGGCGGACTTTGGCGTCAAATCGAAGAATGTTCGCATCGGCTACGACGTGACAAAGGGCTTCGACCTGGAGCAATTTCAAGAGGCATTCGCGCGTTATCTCTCTACCCCCCCGGAAAATCCGCTACATCCGCTACAAACTCCGGAAGCCAGTAACGGCGCGGCTTCCCGTGTAGCGGATGAAACGCTACGTAGCAGCGGAAAAAGCCCATCCGCTACGCCGGAACCCGCGCCAATGCTGGGATGTAGCGGTGTAGCGGATAAAAACGGGGTATCAGCAGACTGCAACGATGTGGAGGCCGAACTATGACCGCCTCTACCGTCTCCCGTCTGATCGACCAAGCCCGCGCCGATGGCCTGGAACTGGTGCCGAATGGTGACCGGCTCAAGCTGCGAGGACCGGCCGATGTGGTTGCACGGTGGAAGCCTCGCCTCGCCGAACAGAAGGCCGGCATCATCGCCGCGCTGACGCACCCCATCCCGCCCGACCTGGACCGCCTGATCCAGCGAGCGGCGACGTACTGGGAGTATTCCCCTGACGACCTCGCAGTGATCCACCAGGCCGCCCGACGTGACCCGGAAGGGTTGCGCCTGGCGCTGGAAAACGACGTGGCTTTCCGGCGCGGGGTAGTCCCATGCTGAAGCACCGGCATGGTTTCCGGGCACCCGGGAAGGTTTCTCGAAGGTTTCCCGAAGGTTTTCAGAAACCATGGTTTTCCGACGCACTCCCCCAAGCTTGGCGGGCCAAGCCAAGCTTGGAATCCCCGGATTTTCTAAGGCACTCCGCCAAGCAACGGCCAAGCCTGGGGGACTCAATAACCGGAATTCCGGCTTTCCCACCAAGCTTGGCACCCCTGAATTTTCCGAGGCACTCCGCCAAGCTTGGCGAAAAGCGGGAATTCCCGCTATTGACCCCGCCAAGCTTGGCACCGAAGAACCAACCACACGAAGGGGTAGTAATGCAGCAACTTGAAGACGATTCCTGTGAACATAAAGATGCCGCCGTGCGCAGAATCTTAGGAAGCCGCTTGGCCGAGGCGAGGAAGCTATGCGGGATGCGTCAAAACCGTGCAGCCGAGTTACTGGGCCTGCGGTGCGGTGGCGATCTGGAGGAAATGGAAACATCAGCGGACAACAGGCGCATTCCATTGTGGCTGATCGTGCGGGCCGCGAAGCTGTACGACGTTTCCTTTGATTACCTCTATGGCGCATCCGACGATTGGGAGGCCGGCATTCGCCGCCCGCTGCATCTTTGGATGGTTGAGGAACTGCACCAATCGAGAGCGGAAATGATGCGGCAGTACATCGGCCTTCAGGTGCGCATCGACACCCTCCAAGAAATCATCCCGGAACTACTCAAGACCGCCGCCGATACCGGCGAGGCGCTGCGAGCATTCCGGGAATCGACCCCTGAATTCGATGACATGCCAGCCGGAAGCAGGCTCGTCTACAGCATCGAACGCATGGGCAGCCTTGCAACCGATGCCGACCATTCGCTTGCGCGATTCATCAGCGAGCTACGGCACACAGAACCCACCGCCACCAGTTCCACCACCACCACCAAGGAGTTTCACCATGAACCTGAATGACCTTCTGCCCCCCGACCTGGCCGCCGTCAAGCAGCTACAAGACAAGGCAGCACGCCGGCCCATTGAAGCGGTGCGGGCGGCAATCCTGGATACCATCACACAGGCGCACCCGGCAACCATCGCCATGCTTGCCGACCATATCCACCTGACCGCATTGCAGGAGCACAGCCGGGAATGCTTCGCGCTGGAGGCCGGAGATAGTGCCGCCATCGCGCCACTCTTGAGCGCCGTGTTCCGTCGATACATTGAGCTTGACGGCGAAATCACGGGCCTGAACAGCCGCATCAATGTCTACTCGACCGGCAAGGCGGAGAGGCACCGGGCCGTGCTGCTGGCTGCTGCTGGACTCGATCAAGATGAGATAGAGCGAATCATCGGCCCCGACCCGGTACACGACCTGAAAGGGCAACTTGCCATCCTGAAGGCCGAACACGATTCCTTGGGTGCGTTCCTGGCAACCAGGGACCGGCAACACCTGCCGCCAGACTTCCAGGCACCCGCCATACCGCCGAAGGTGACCATTCCCATTGAACCCATCCCGACGCAGTTCCGAAGGGGCGCAATGCACGGCGAAGGAAGCCTTTGAATACAAGGGGCTGCTGGAAAGTTACTGTGAAAGTTACTCCAGTAACCGCCCGTTAACTTTCCCGTTGCTGCCAGCGGTGACCCGGAAACCCCTCATATCTGAGGAGTTGTCGATTTCCGCAATCAGCACCCGGGTGCCGTCCAGGTGCATGAAGTTGACCGGGTGCGCCATCCTCAACTAGAGTTGAATCAAGGGGTGCGGAAACGCTTCCCGGAAAGGCTTTCGTCGCTGGCTCGACCCCGGCAGAATCGAAAGCCTTTCTTTTTGCCCATCCAGAACTACCCTTTCAAGCGTTCGCTGGCCTGCACGGAGAATGTCCACCTGTGCGGAATCAAGAGCTTCAGTGTCAATCCCCTTGAGGCTGCCAGCGAACACCCCACCCCTTGCTGCTGCCTGCTGGCCATTGACGGTCTCGCCAGTCGCGTCGAAACTATAGGCGTCATGATGCCCTGCAGACGGTTCTGCGGGGAGAAGGCAGGAAGGTCCGGGTACAGCGCTCCGGCTGTGCGTACACCCCTGGTTCCCACCCATCTCGACAAACGGGCTTGCTTCGGCTGGCCCGTTTTCATTTGGCCCGGCAATCTCGGGCTTGATGCTTTCGCCGCCTGCTGGCACTTGACCAATCCGCCCGACCTGGCGCATCCTGTTTTCACGGTGCTGAACACACCAAGGAAAAGCGGCTTTCCACCCCGACAGCGTGGTTTTTTTGCGCCTGTGCCCCGTAGATCAACGGGCGGATGCGTCAGTCCGTAAGGCTGGCGGCATGGCTTTTCCCATGTGTTCAACATCCGCCCACCCCGCCTTGAACAGTGGGGCCAATGACTCGAAAAGGAGCAACACCATGCCCGATACCACCAATGCCGCCCACGGCACCGCAACACCCGCCCCCACCCCCTACACCGTCGCTCAGGTACTCCGGGCAGCGGACATAGCCGAACAAGCTACCCGGGCCATCTATCCCGCCATCCTGGCCGCCGTGCTGGAAGCCCTGCGCGCCGCCGATCTGGCGAATGGGGGCCAGTCATGAGCACCGACCGCACCAACAACCCCGGCCGCGCCCTGGAACCCTTCGTCTGGCATTCAAAGGGCATCGAAGATTTCCCCCATATCCGCACCCTGGACACCATCAAGAGCTTGGCAGGTGGCGTGTCCGCTGTCCTGGAGATTATCGAAGCCGACGAACTTAACGATGGCGACGCCGACACCTTCGGGCGCGTGCTGAGTGTCGGGCAGGTATCGGCATTGATGCGCCTGGCCATCGCGGTATCGACCACCATTGAAGCCGAATGCGAAACGGCGATGGAGTGGGCGGCAGAGCACGGCGCGAACCGCATCAAGGGCATGGCGGAACAGATGGAGCGCACCACCTGACCATCGCCAGCAACCCACCACCAGACCCGGCCATGTGCCGGGTTTTTTGTTTCTGCTGTGTGGTGACCGACCACCACGGTGGATAGGCGCGCATGAGCATGGTCGTGTGCAGCGATCGTGCCCACCCTAGATGCAATTTCCGTACAGTTTCCGTACGGCCATTCTCTTAGGGCTGACGACTTTCGTAAGTGCTTGAATTTGATGGTCGGGGTGAGAGGATTCGAACCTCCGGCCTCCACGTCCCGAACGTGGCGCTCTACCAGGCTAAGCTACACCCCGACTTGAATTCGGCCGCAATTCGTATTGCTATTGCGACCGGTATTGCTGCTTCTTGCCAACCACATTGCATGTTCATTACTTGGCATGCGTTGTTGAGAATTTCAGAATTCTCGGTTAACCGCGAAGGCCGACAATTCTAGCAAAGCGTCCTTGTATTGGCTACCAGGTATTGAGGCAAGCGCAGCCTGGGCCAGGTCTGACTCGGTTTGCGCCTGACTTTGGGCATGTTTGAGGGCGCCTGTGCGTTGAACGATGCCAAGAATGCTTTGAAAGTTGCTTGCATCGCCTTCCCGTATGGCGCTGCGAATGATTTCCGCCTCTTCCGGAGTGCCATGCTTCATGGCGAACAGCAAAGGCAAGGTTGGCTTGCCTTCCGCAAGATCGTCACCTACGTTCTTGCCAATCAAATCGGTTGTGCCCGAGTAGTCAAGCACATCATCGATGATCTGGAAGGCTGTGCCCAAATGCATGCCATAACTGCCCAAGGCATCCTCAACCTCACGCGGCGCTCCATTGACTATGGCGCCCAAACGGCCGGCTGCTTCGAACAGTTGAGCGGTTTTGTATCGAATGACACGCAAATACGCTGCTTCGTCGATATCCGGGTCATTGCAGTTCATGAGCTGCAGGACTTCGCCCTCGGCAATGATGTTGGTGGCATCGGACAGCACCTCCATCACACGCATATTGTTGGCAGACACCATCATCTGGAATGCGCGCGAATAAAGGAAATCTCCGACCAGAACGCTCGTCGCATTTCCGAACAAGGCATTTGCGGTGTCTCTGCCTCGACGCAAGTCAGATGCATCAACCACGTCGTCATGCAGCAATGTGGCGGTATGAATAAATTCGACCACGGCAGCCATTTCATGGTGCAAAGCACCTTCATAGCCCAACGCATTGGCGGCCAGGACAACCAATGCCGGGCGTAAACGCTTGCCGCCACTTTGTATGATGTACTCGGAAACCTGCCTTACCAAGGCCACATCGGAATGCAAACGCGTTCGAATGACCCTGTCCACCTCCGCCATGTCGACTTCGAGGAGGGCTAGCATCTGAGGTTGGGTCACGGATGTAATGATTTCTGCTTAAGGAATTTGTTTGGTGCTGCAGAGAGGAATCGAACCCCCGACCTACTGATTACGAATCAGTTGCTCTACCAACTGAGCTACTGCAGCGACATTGCGGGCGCGGATTATACATTGCCAGCCCGGCTTGCCCAGTTCGCGTTGTTCAACGTCATCAGGCAAATCCCGGTTCGTCTTTTTCAACCGGGCGCGGCCTCCCCGTACTGCCGATTGATCATGTGAATCCTGTGCTGCGAGGGCAATTACACGTCAGGCATAACAGCGCAGCTTGAGTGAAAACTGTGACAGCGCGGCAATGCCGCTCGATTCCGCTCGCTGGCACCAGTCCTGCAATTGTTTCACCAGTTGTTCGCGGCTGGCAGTGGAGCGACTCCAGACCGCGATCAGATCCTGCCGCATCTGGTAGATCGTCCGGAGTTGTTCGCTGCGTGACAGCACGGATTGCAGCCTGGCCTTTTCGGTCGCCTGTAGCTCGTTCTGATCGCGATTCAGCCAGCGCCGAATTTCGCGCATATCCGGCAGGGAATCGGACAGTGCGCCGCGTAGTTTCTCCAGTTCCTGTGCGGAAACCTTTTGCATGGTGCGCGAGTAGCGCGTCAAAACATCGTAACGATGCGTGATGATCGCGTGCAGCAGATCGGTGTCGCAAAAGTGTTTGATCTCGCCCCAGCGCACCTTCGGCGCAACCTTTTTGACGCTGGCCAGGCCAAGCACTTCCAGCGCGCGGATATAGGCCCAGCCGATATCGAACTCGTACCAGCGATTCGACAACTTGGCCGAACTGCCATAGGCGTGATGGTTGTTGTGCAGCTCTTCGCCGCCGATCAGGATGCCCCAGGGCACGATATTGGTACTGGCATCTTCACAGGCGAAGTTGCGGTAACCCCAGTAGTGGCCGACACCGTTGATGATGCCGGCGGCAAAAAACGGAATCCAGATCATCTGCACGGCCCATATGGTCAGGCCGATGGGGCCGAACAGCAGCAACTGGACGGCCAGCAGAACCACAATGCCGGCGTTGGTATGCGGGGTGTAGATGTTGCGCTCGAGCCAGTCGTCCGGCGTGCCGTGACCATAGCGATCGAGTGTCGCCTGCACCTTGGCTTCGGCTCGGTAAAGCTCGGCGCCCTCGAAGAGTACCTTTTTGATGCCGACCATTTGCGGGCTGTGCGGATCCTCCGGTGTCTCGCACTTGGCGTGGTGCTTGCGGTGAATGGCAACCCAGGCCTTGGTCACGGTAGCGGTAGTGAACCAGAGCCAGAAGCGGAAGAAATGGCTGACTGCCGGATTCAGGTCCAACGCCCGATGCGCCTGCGCGCGGTGCAGAAAAATGGTGACGCTGGCGATGGTGATATGGGTCAAGGCCAGTGTGACCAGGACATAGCCCCACCAGGGCAGATCGATAAATCCATTCAGATAAGAGGTCATTCAACGCTCGAAACAAGACAATGGAGTCGCATTCTAGCGCCGCATTCAGGCTTGGGGGCTGGCTTGGTGAATGACGCGCTGAGGGAACGGTATTTCGATACCTTCAAGCTTGAATACTTCCCAGATTTTCCAGTTGAGATCGGAGCGCAGGTTGAATTCGCCTTCCTCGGGGTCGGTGATCCACACCACGAGCTCCAGATCGACGCCGTTTTCGCCAAAGTTTTTCAGGCGCACTCTCGGCGGCGGGGTGTCGAGCACCCTCTGGTTACCTGCGGCGATTTCCAGCAGCAGGCCGCGCACCCGATCCAGATCGCTGCTGTAGGCAACCTGGATCGGCAACAGAATCTGGTTTTCCTTGTCGGTCAGACTGTGGTTGACCACCGGCGTGGTGATCATGGTTTCGTTCGGAACAATGCTCTCGCTGCCGTTGAGGCTGCGGATCACGGTGTAGCGGGTGGCGATTTCCCTGACTTCGCCGTAATGCGGACCGACCTCGACCATGTCGCCGATGCGCACCGACTGATCGAGCAGCAAGGTGAAGCCGGAAACATAGTTTGCGGCGATCTTCTGCAGGCCCAGGCCGAGGCCGACGCCGAGCGCGCCGCCGAACACCGACAGCACGGTGATGTCGATGCCGACCAGCGGCAACGCAATCAACACCGCCAGCACCACCAGCACGGAACGCGCCAGCTTGGTCAGCGCCAGCTTGATGTTGCCGGTCAACGGCATCGAGCCGATCAGGCGATGCTCGATGGTATGCGCCAGCCACAGCGCCAGCACCAGCGTCGCGGCCAGCGACAGCAGGCCGGTGAACACGGTATAGAGCGACAGATGCTGCTTGCCGACATCGAAGCCGATGCTGTCGAGCGCCTTGACGACATCGTCCAGATAGCCGGTCAGATGCAGCGCGAACACGCCCCAGACCAGCCACGACACCAGGCGTTCGACGGCATGCAGCGTGCGTGTCGGCTTGAGCACGCGGCGCAGGATGAAGAAGCAACTCTGGATCGCCAGGAACGACAGCAACAGCGGCACGGCAAGGTTGAACAAGTGGACGCTTTGCCACGGCGAAAAAATCGCGCGGCCGATCAGCACCAGCGGCAGCATGCCCGCCGGCAGGATCAGCCGGTTCCAGTCGCTGCCGGTCAAACTGTCGTGCCAGCCGCTGACGGTTGCCAGACGCAGGCGCAGACGGCGCAGGCCGAACCAGGCCGCGAAGGCGATGCCGGCGAGCGCGGCCAGTTCGATCAGCATCTCCTGGTTGCCGAGATAGACGCTGAGCGGAGCGATCAGATTGTCGAAATGTTCGGATTTGTTCATGGAAATTCTGGCGAAATGCGCGTTAGCGGCGGAATGGCAGCGAGTGGATTTTATGTCTGCGCCAGTTGGCGGCATACGCCTCGGTCAGGTTGGGATTGCCGCGCAGGATCAGCAGATTCTCCGCATTGCGGTGTTGCGCGGCCTGGGTGAAGTTGAACGAGCCGGTAATGACGGCAGCTTCGGGCATGCCGTTGTCGATGACCATCACCTTGTTGTGCGCGGCGGCATGCTCGCTGTCGATCCAGAGCGGTACACCCTGCTCGGCCAGCCATTCAAGCTTGCTGGTGGCGATGGTTTCCATCTGGCGCTGGTCGGCGATGACCTGCACGTCGATGCCGCGCCGCCTGGCGTTGACCAGCGCCTGCGCGATGTCCTGGTGGGTGAAACTGTAGGTCTGCACGAGTACCTGCCGCCTGGCCTTGCCGATTGCCGCCACGATCAGACCGGCGACATCGTCGCCCGGCGTGAAGGCGAGCTGTATCGTGCCACGCGCGTTGAGCAACAGCGCTTCCTCGGCTTGCGCCAGGGGCGCGGCGAGCAGCAGCAGGACAAGACAAAGCCGCCGCATCCTGTGGCCTCAGGCCGATCTTTCCATCACCGCCGCGAAGAAGCCGTCGGTGCCGTGCCTGGCGGTATCCAGGCGCAGAAAGTCCACCGGCTCCGCCGCCAGCGAGATGTTCTGCGCCGCCAGCACCTCGCCGACCGGCAGCAGACGGAAATCGGGATGCGTGCTCAGAAAGGCGTTGACGATGTCCTCGTCTTCTTCCCGCAACAGGCTACAGGTGGCATAGACCAGACGACCGCCCGCCTTCACCAGACGCGCGGCAGCATCCAGGATGGCGGCCTGCTTCAGCGTCAGTTCGGTGACCGATTCCGGCGTCTGGCGCCATTTCAGATCGGGATTGCGGCGCAGCGTGCCCAGCCCGGAACACGGCGCATCGACCAGCACGCGGTCGAACTTGCCGGCCAGCCGTTTCACCTTGGCGTCGCGTTCATGCGCGATCAGCAATGACTGCACGTTCTGCAAGCCGGATCGCGCCAGGCGTGGCTTCATGCGGCCCAGACGCTTTTCCGAAGTATCGAAGGCATACAGGCGGCCGCTGTTGCGCATCAAGGCGCCCAGCAACAAGGTCTTGCCGCCGGCGCCGGCACAGAAGTCGCACACCATTTCGCCACGCTTCGGCGCCAGCAGGAAGCCGAGAATCTGGCTGCCCTCGTCCTGCACTTCGACACTGCCATCCAGGAACAGCGGGTGCTTTTGCAATGCCGGTTTGCCCTGCAGGCGCATGCCCAGCGGTGACCACGGCGTCGCGGCGGCAACCACGCCTTCCCGATTGAACTGCACCAGCACTTCGTCGCGCGCGGCTTTCAGCGGATTCACGCGCAAGTCGAGCGGCGCCGCGCTGTTCAGGCTTTCCATCAGCGTCGGCAGGTGATCGCCAAATTGCGCGGCCAGAAGTTCATGCAGCCAGTCGGGCAGATCCAGTCGCACCGCCTCGGACTGATCTTCCAGCTTGGCGCCCTTCAGGCCGCGCAGCCATTCCAGATCGGCCTTGTCCAATTGCGCCTTGCCTTCCAGCGCCTCGAACTCGCGCATGTTGCGGCCGCCATGCCGCGCCAGCCAGGCCAGCAGCAGACGACGCGGCGTGGCGGCGGGCGCAGCGAGGACTTGCAGGCTGCGCAGTCGCCGCAACACGCCATACACCGCCTCCGCGATGAACGAACGGTCGCGCGCGCCAAAGTTGGGGTAGTTGCGGAAGAAAGCGGACAGTTGCGCATCCGCCGGATGCGCCAGATCCAGCAACAATTCCAGCGCCTCGATGGCGGGAGCGGTATCGAGCCCGCCCGCCCCTTCCGCTCTGGCAGACTTGCCGGAGGATTTACCACCTGCCTTGGCCCCCGCGCGGGTTGCGTTTCCGGGTTTATGGAGTCTAGGGTTTTGCGACGTCATGACGGGTTCCGTGTGAAAGCAGGAAATCGAGGAAGGTGCGGGCCACTACCGAGCGTTGCCGCCCGGCGGGATAAACCGCATACCACTGCCGAATGATAGGAAATCCCTGCACATCGAGTACGGCGAACTGGGCCGGATCGTGCAGGGCAAGAGTGTGGCGGGACAGCACCGAGATGCCGAGGCCGGTCAGCACGGCCTGCTTGATGGATTCGTTGTTGCCCAGTTCCATGCGCGGTTTCAGGATCAGGCCGTTCTCGGCGAACAACCGCTCCGCCGCCTTGCGCGTGCCGGAACCGGGTTCGCGCAACAGCCAGGATTCGTCAGCCAGGCGCGAAAGCGGAATGTGCCGCATCTTGGCAAGCGGATGATCCGGCGCCGCCAATACGATCAACGGGTTATCCATGAAAGGAATCGCCGTCACCGCCAGCCCTTCCGGCGGCTGGCCGAGAATGTAGAGATCATCAAGGCCGGCGGTGAGCGATTCGAGCACCAGTTCGCGGTTGGTCACGCGCAGCGAGATCTTGACGCCGGGATGCAACTGGGCGAATTCGCCCAGCAGGCGGGGCACGAAATAGCTGGCGGTGGAAATGGCGACCAGTCGCAAAGTGCCCTGGGTCAGACCCTGACGAGCAACCAGGGAAAGCTCGTAACGCTTTACCGCGCCGAGAATTTCACGCGCGGTGGCTACCAGATCCTGACCCTGGTCGGTCAGTTTGACGCGCTTGCTGGTCTGTTCCAGCAATGGATGCCCGACCGCTTCGGCCAGTTTCTTCAACTGCATCGAGACGCCGGGTTGCGACAGATGCAATTCCTCCGCCGCACGCGACAAGGAGAGATGGCGGGCAGTCGATTCAAAAACCTGGAGTTGGCGCAAGGTCAGATGCAGCATTGATTGATTATAAGCAAACGCTTATACCAATCATCAGAAATCATGATTTTTTCTTATGTGGCGAGATCGCTATAGTTCGCCCCATTCCTCGTAGGGGCAAGCACACAAAAAGCCTGGCCCCGGAATTGTTCAAATCAGTACAAACGCATCTTTAAAGGAGCAAGTAATGGATCAGTCAGCACGTTATTCCGACCTCAGCCTCAAAGAAGAAGACCTGATCAAGGGCGACAAGCACATTCTCGTTGCCTATCACATGGAGCCGGCCACCGGCTACGGTTACCTGGAAGTCGCCGCGCACATTGCCGCCGAGTCCTCCACCGGCACCAACGTCGAAGTCTCCACCACCGACGACTTCACCAAGGGTGTTGACGCGCTGGTCTACTTCATCGACGAAGCCAAGGGTGTGATGAAGGTTGCCTACCCGAACGAACTGTTCGACCGCAACATCATCGACGGCCGCGCCATGATCGTCTCCTTCCTGACCCTGGCCATCGGCAACAACCAGGGCATGGGCGACGTGAAGAACCTGCAAATGCAGGATTTCTATGTACCCTGGTCCATGCTGCGCCTGTTCGACGGCCCGTCGAAAGACATCACCGACATGTGGGACATCCTCGGCCGCCCGCGCGTCGATGGCGGTTACATCGCCGGCACCATCATCAAGCCGAAACTCGGCCTGCGCCCCGAACCGTTCGCCGCAGCCGCTTACCAGTTCTGGCTGGGTGGCGACTTCATCAAGAACGACGAACCCCAGGGCAACCAGGTGTTCTGCCCGGCCAAGAAGGTTTACCCGCTGGTGTATGACGCAATGAAGCGCGCCATGGACGAAACCGGCCAGGCCAAGCTGTTCTCCGCCAACATCACCGCCGACGACCATTACGAAATGCTCGCCCGCGCCGACTTCATCCTTGAAGCCTTCGGACCGGATGCCAACAAGGTCGCCTTCCTGGTTGACGGTTATGTCGGCGGCCCCGGCATGATCACCACCGCCCGTCGCCAGTACCCCGGCCAGTACCTGCACTACCACCGTGCCGGCCACGGCGCCGTCACCTCCCCGTCGGCCAAGCGCGGCTACACCGCCTTTGTGCTGTCCAAGATGTCGCGTCTGCAGGGCGCTTCCGGCATCCACGTCGGCACCATGGGCTACGGCAAGATGGAAGGCGGCAAGGACGACCGCAACATCGCCTACATGATCGAGCGCGATTCCGCTGACGGCCCGTACTACCACCAGGAATGGCACGGCATGAAGCCGACCACCCCGATCATCTCCGGCGGCATGAACGCACTGCGTCTGCCCGGCTTCTTCGAGAACCTCGGTCACGGCAACGTCATCAACACTTCCGGTGGCGGCTCCTACGGCCACATCGACAGCCCGGCGGCCGGCGCGATCTCCCTGCGTCAGTCCTACGAGTGCTGGAAGGCCGGCGCCGACCCGATCGAATTCGCGAAAGAGCACAAAGAGTTCGCTCGCGCCTTCGAATCGTTCCCGGGCGATGCCGATCGTCTGTATCCGGGCTGGCGTGAAAAGCTGGGCGTGCACAAGTAAATCGAACGTCCGCTGCATGCATTAAGTTGTAAAAACGCCCCCGGCTCGCTGGGGGCGTTTTACTTCCGGGAACGAAAAACCCTTGAGCCGTCATTCCCGCGCATGCTGGAATCCAGTGCTGCTTCTGGATTCCCGCATTCGCGGGAATGACGGAATCGCTGGAGCAACAAAAATGACTGACAAAGAGCAATACAAAGTCCACACCGAGCCCTATTACCAGGCCCAGGGCAAGGAAGTTGAACTGTACGAAGCCGCCTACCGCAACCGCCTGCCGGTGATGGTCAAAGGCCCGACCGGCTGCGGCAAGTCACGCTTCGTCGAATACATGGCGTGGAAGCTGAACAAGCCGCTGATCACCGTCGCCTGCAACGAAGACATGACCGCATCCGACCTGGTCGGCCGTTACCTGCTGGAAGCCAACGGCACGCGCTGGCTGGACGGCCCGCTGACCGTCGCCGCCCGCATCGGCGCGATCTGCTATCTGGACGAAATCGTCGAAGCGCGCCAGGACACCACCGTGGTCATCCACCCGCTCACCGACCACCGCCGCACGCTGCCGCTGGACAAGAAGGGCGAACTGATCCACGCCCACCCGGATTTCCAGCTGGTCATCTCCTACAACCCCGGCTACCAGTCGCTGATGAAGGATCTGAAGCAATCGACCAAGCAACGCTTCACCGCCTTCGACTTCGACTACCCGGACGCCACGCTGGAAACCACCATCCTGGCCAGGGAAACCGGCCTCGATGCGACCATCGCCGGCAAGCTGGTGAAGATTGGCCAGACCGCGCGCAACCTCAAAGGCCACGGCCTCGACGAAGGCATCTCCACCCGCCTGCTGGTTTACGCCGCAACCCTGATCAAGGACGGCGTCGACCCGCTGGACGCCTGCCGCATGGCCCTGGTGCGCCCGATCACCGACGACGCCGACATCCGCGAAACGCTGGACCACGCGATTGATGCGACGTTTGCCTGATTAGCTGTCGTAGGGCGCAACAAGGCTTTGCCGAATTGCGCCGAATGATGGACGGTGCAATGCGCTCCGCTTATTGCACCCTACCTGTGGATGATCGAAGTTCCCATGACTGAAACAGAAACCGAATACCAACACCCCCTGATGAAGGCCTACTGGGCCATCCTCGACACCCGCTTCAAGCCGGTCGAGGACGTATTCGAAGACGTCATGGCGGAAGCGCTCGCCATCCTGACGCGCGAGGGCATTCACCAATACCTCGAAGCTGCCCGCGTCATCGGCAAACTCGGGCGTGGCGTCGAACCGATGCTGGCATTCCTGGAAGAATGGCCGTCGGTCGCCAAGGTGGTGGGCGAACCAGCGTTGCCGCAGGTCATGGGCTTCGTCATGAAGATGCAGAAGTCGCCCAACGGCAAGGCCATCACCCCTTTCCTGCAAACCCTCGCCCCGGTGGCCCGGCGCCTGCACGCCAACACACAATGCCGGCACTACCTGAGCGTCGCCGAAGATTTGATGGAGCGCACCACCGGCTCCATCCACGGCCATCACACCACCTTCCCCAGCCCCGGCCTGCCGGACTTCTTCGCGCAGGCGCCCTTCCTGCTTTCTCAGCTCAGCCTGGAAGGCCTGAAGAACTGGGTCGATTACGGCATTCGCAACTACCGCACACACCCGGAGCGGCAAAAGGATTACTTCACCGTCCAGTCCGCCGACAGCCGCGCCGTGCTGCAACGCGAACGCCACGGCACACTGTTCATGGATGTCGAACGCAAGCTCGACCTCTACCTGCGCGGCCTCTGGCAGGACGCGCAGCAACTGGTGCCGTACTCCACCGCCTTCGACGAACTGCGCAAGCCGGTACCGTATTACGACAAACTGGGCATGCGGATTCCCGACGTTTACGACGATGTAACGGTAGGGTGCGCCGTGCGCACCGAGGCTGCTGCTCACGGCGCACCCTGCGAAACCCAGCATGTTTCCGGCCTCGACCGCTACCGCGCCACCCTGGCCCACATGGTCGGCCACCGACGCTGGACACAACCGCTGATCGCCGACAACTGGAGCCCATTCCAGCGCATGGCCGTGGAGTTCTTTGAAGACTGCCGCATCGAAACGCTGCTCTGCCGCGAATATCCCGGACTCAAGCGCATCTTCCTGGCGTTGCATCCCAAACCCGTCGAAGACGCCTGCAACCCGGAAACCACCTCCTGCCTGCGTCACCGCATGGCCATGTTGTCGCGCGCCCTGCTCGACCCGGAGCATGGCTATCAAGATACGGACTTGCTCACCTTCACCGAACGCTTCCACACCCTGCTGGCCGAAGGCGAATCCAACACCAGGGATATTGCAACGCTGGCGCTGAGCTACGTTGCCAAGACCCGGCGCCAGAGCGACCAGTACGCCAGGGTTCACTTCACCGACACTGTCGTCGATTACCGCGACGACAACCGCCAGATGTGGATATTCATCGAGGAAAGCGACGATGAAGAGATGTTCGAAAAGGAGAAAAAACGCGAACCCGGCGAGGAAGTGAAAGGCCTGCCGCCTCGCCACTACCCGGAATGGGACTACAAGAGCCTGACCTACCGACCGGACTGGGTCAGCGTTTATGAAGCCCTGCACCCCAAAGGCAACCCGGCCGACATCGACAAACTGCTGGAAAAACATGCTGCGCTGGCCAAGCGCCTCAAACGCATCCTCGACCTGCTCAAACCGCAGGACAAAGTCCGCATTCGCTACCAGGAAGAAGGCAGCGAACTTGATCTCGATGTCGCCATCCGATCCCTCATCGACTTCAAGGGCGGCGCCAATCCCGACCCGCGCATCAACATGAGCCACCGCACCGACGGCCGCAACATCGCCGTCATGTTGCTGCTCGACCTGTCCGAATCGCTCAACGAAAAAGCCGGCGGCAGCGAACAGACCATCCTTGAACTCAGTCAGGAAGCCGTCTCCCTGCTGGCCTGGGCGGTGGAACAACTAGGCGACCCGTTCGCCATCGCAGGCTTCCACTCCAACACCCGCCACGACGTGCGTTATCTGCATATCAAGGGCTTCGGCGAACAGTGGGGCGACGAAGCCAAAGGCCGACTCGCCGCGATGCAGGCGCGCTATTCGACCCGCATGGGCGCCGCCATGCGACACGCTGCGCACTACCTGGAAGCCCGCCCCGCCGACAAAAAACTGATGCTGATCCTGACCGACGGCCAGCCGTCGGACATCGACACGAACGACGATCAACTGCTGATCGAAGACACCCGCCAGGCGGTCAAGGAACTCGACCGCGACGGCATCTTCACCTACTGCATCAGCCTCGACCCGAATGCCGATGAATACGTCAGCGGCATCTTCGGCCGGCAATACACCGTCATCGACAACATCCAGCGCCTGCCGGAAAAACTGCCGGAGCTGTTTTTGGCGTTGACAAAGTAGGACAGACCGGCGGCGGGCTGCCAACGACGCAGGACATCACAGTGCGTGGCGTGGTCGAAGGTCGATTCAAATTGCCATTGCCGGTGGTGCTGGCGGCATGATGGTTTGATATCGTGGTTTGCTGGTAACCGCGAAATAACTGTAGTGCTTGCCTATGACCGCAATGGACAGGCCCCTGCCGTCAAGCCCGACGGCTCAGCGCTGTCGCCATGCGTTCCTCCTCATTCAATCATTACCCATTCGAATGAGGTCGCACATGGAAGCCACTTCCTTTACCAGCAAGGGTCAGGTCACCATTCCCATGGCCGTTCGCCAGCGCCTCGACATCGCCGCGCAAAACAATCTCGGCGTCATCTACGAACAAGGCAAAGGCGTCGCCAAAGACCTCGCCGCCACCGGCTGGTACCGTAAAGCCGCCGAAGCCGGCGACAAGGTCGCCCAGCACAACCTGGGCGTGCTCTATCGCGATGGCCTTGGCGTGAAAAGGAACGAAGCCGAAGCCCTGACCTGGTTCCAGAAATCCGCCGATCAGGGCTACGCCAAGGCGCAACTCAACCTGGGCCAACTATTCGAAAAACTGGCCGGGCAGAAGAAGTAAGCCGGGGTAGCCGGGTTATATCTTTTACACATCCAGCCTGGTCAAGGCGACATGACCGTCGCGGTAGGGACATGACCAAGTCCGAGACGCCCGGCAATTGAACAGATGAAAAAACCAGGGCTGCCAAGCCCTGGTTTTGGGTGCATGCCGATTGTTAAATTGCCGCAATTACTGGCCGGGTACCAATCCCCCCGGAGGGCTCAAGCGAAATCCGGCCAAGTATTTGAGGCACATACCGGTTCGCTCACGCGTTCGGCATCTAGTTGTTGACGGGTATCGTGAAATCGAACCTTTCACCACGCAGCGTGACAATTCGTACCGTCAGTACGCCGGAAAGTGTCGTATCCGCACAAACACCGGTTGTCGGCGCGTCATTGACGATCGTGAAGGGGAAATTGAAGGCCGACTGATCTTGTCTGGTGTTGTCATAACTGTCGTTGCTGTTCGGCACTACCATGCTTGAGCCCACATCAATCCGGCCATTCGTACTGGAAACTGACACTGTGGTACCGGCCGGAAGAGGATTGTTATTCCTATCACGCAGAAGCAAGATAAAGGGGAAGGCTGCCCCTCTGTTCACACCACACCCCCCCAGGTCGATTGGATCCGGCACCCTACTAAAGATATCCGCCCGAGATACAGGCTGTGAATCCGATAGCACTATCACCAAATCTTGTTTGACGTGTAATGACTTTCTGGCTGGCGTGCCCGGCAGAGCTGGCGGCGGGAGAAAGCAGATCGGAGCCCCCGCTGTGCACAGAATGCCGTTGTATGCGCCATCGCCGCCCGAACGGAATAACCCATCGTTATCAAAATCGAAGAATGGTTCATTCGCATCGCGTACGTCATTTTCGTTGTAGTCGACAAACGCTTCGCCCATATCCGTATCCAGAGGCGGGAAGGGGGGAAGAGTATTCGTGTTGATCATCTCGCCGGCATTGTCAACCGTACCGTTGCTGTTCAGGTCTGTGAATGACTCCTCGCCGACTGCGAATGCAAGCACCGTGACACGCCCATCAGTGGGCCGAATATCCTGGGATGTGAAAGTGACCGAGCAGGTGCTGTTCACTGTTGTGCAGGACGAACCTACTCGCGCGCCTTCCGCGACAAAATTCACCACCGTGCCATCCGGAACGGGATTGCTGAAATGGTCTGCCAGATTAATGTTCAGAACGCTGGTTGCGCCGTCGAACCGCAATCCATCAATATTGAGAGTGGTCGCTGTAAGCGATGTATGCGCTTGGTCAGGCAGGCCAGTCGAGACTGTCAACTGGTTGGACTGGGTCTGTATCGTGGTCCCCGATATGGTGGCAAGCACGCGAACCGGCGTCGGCAAGGTGCCTGAGTTGACGCCAATCTGAACTTCACCGGTAGTGGCATCGGAAGTTGCACTGGCGGTTGTCAAGCCATTGCTGAAAGTGATCCCGCCCAGCGTGGTGTTAAGGGAAAAATTGACCGTCCTGGATATCGGATTGCCCAGCGTATCCAGCACCTTGAACTTGACTGTGGAGGTTTCTGGCACAGTAGCACTGCCTGTGCCTTTCAAGGTTATGACCTCGGGCGTCGCAGACAGGTACTGGATCGAGCTGACACTGGGGGGCGTAACGGTCAAGGTGCTGGAAGCGGACACGCCGGTGGTCAGGCTTGCGGTAATGATGTCGGTGTTGCCACAACCGTTATCCCGGTAGGAAGCGGACGCGATATTGCCAATCGTGGTAACGCTCGGCGTCAGAATCGCCTTGCCGCTTGTCGCACATGAGGAAGTGAAACTGACATTGAGCGGTGCTGTCGCGCCTGTTACGGTCACCTGGATACTGCTCGTACCATATGCGGAAAGCGGGTTGGTGCCCAATACCGGCGCGTTGATCCCCAATCCCACAACTACGCCGCCTGCCGAGACAATGTAATTCACGCCGCCGCTCGCTCGTACATCCGTACCGTTCTCTTTCCAGACGGCAGCCACATTGACCGTGCTGGCGCCGGATGTAGCGCCCGCGCTGATTTGCAGCGTGGCGACACCCGACGCATTCGTAAGAGTGGTTCCTGATGCCGGGTTGAAGGTACCAAAAGCGCTATCCGTGCTGAAAGTCACCAATGCGTTCGGCACAGCAAGACCATTCTGGTCTCTTACCGTAGCGGTGAGTACGCCGGTAATGCCGGCCGAAAGCGTCGATATGGCATTGGGAACCACCGCGTTGTCGGTCAAGGCAACCGTCATGGATGGAGCACCTGCTGCTGCCGGAGTGTTCGTGGTTGCAGTGGCCGTTGTTCCACCCGCCCCGCCGCCGCCACATCCCGTTATGAATCCAGCCACCCCTATCATGCCGATCAGAAACGCGTTTCTGATCATGTTTAATCTGCACATCGTTGTATTCCCCATCTATGTTTAGCTGAATTGGTGCAGCAGACAGTTATCCGACCATCATTGCGAAAAATTCGGATTCCAGACAAAGCCGCCTTATCGTTTACTGAGCAAGTCCTCTTGCAGAATGCGCGGCGTCAGAAAGATCAACATTTCCGATTTGGTGTCGGATTTGTTGTTCCTCTTGAACAGGTGGCCAAGCACAGGCAGATCGCCCAGGAACGGGACTTTGTTCGTGTCATTGCGCACGGTTTGCTCGAAGATTCCGCCCAGGACCGCTGTTTCACCGTTATTCACTCGAACCTGGGTTTTTATCCGTTTGGCGTTGATGGCGACGTTGTCACCCGCAATCGCACCCCTTGCATCCTTGGTAACTTCGACGTTGAGAATGATCGAGTCGTTGTTCAATACCTGCGGGTTGACCAGCAGACAAAGCAGGGCGTCCTTGAAGGTGGTGGTTGCGGGGCTGTTTGCCGTACCCGGAGTGACAATCGGGATTTGCTCACCCTGAAGGATCACCGCCGGCCGTAGATTGGTTGTTACGACACGCGGGTTGGAAACAATTTTTCCCCGGTTATCGACTTCCAGCGCCTGAAGCTCCAGGCTCAGGATCGCTGCAGCGGATGCGTTGAAGATCGTGAAGCCGAGGCTGGGCGCGCCGGTCGCAGTGAGGTTGACATTTGTGGTCGGCGCAGTTGCAGATATTCCGCCGATGGCCGCAGTGGCCGAATTCTCGTAGGTACCCAGTCCGAATCCGTTGTCACCGCTCTTTCCGCTGCCCTGAAACCCGAGACGAGCTCCCAGGTCGCGGCTGAAAGTGTCGTCCGCAACGACGATGCGGGCTTCAATCATGACCTGCTTGGATGGGAGATCGACGCTTTTCAGGACCTCTTCCACTGCTGCATGTCGATCAAGGGTATCCGTCACGACCAGAGTGTTGGTGGTCAGGTCGTGCGATGCCCCCCCACGTTCCGATAACACGCGGTTTACATTCGAGCTGCGCGTCGTCGTGCCGCCCTGCCCTGTAGTCGTGCTGGATGATCCTCCCGAGGCTGCCGCAGCCGATACGTCGGCCTTGATGCCGGTCGAACTCGGGGAGCAGGAAGCGCCTTCCTGGTTGGCGTTGAGGGCGCGCGAGTCACCGGAGATTACGGCCATCGCCTCGTCGGCACGCAGGTAGTTGAGGCGATAGCTGCGCGTTGTCAACGCTTCCAGTTCGGCCATGGATTTTCTGGCTTCCAGTTCCTGCTTTTCCTTGGCGGCAAGCTCGTCGCGAGGCGCGATCCAGATCACGCTGCCGCTGGACCGTTTGTCGAGTCCCTTGGCGCGGAGAATGATGTCAAGCGCCTGATCCCAGGGTACATCCTTGAGTCGCAACGTGACGTTGCCGGCAACGGTATCGCTGGCGATGATGTTGAGGCCGGTAAAGTCGGCGATGACTTGCAACACGGAACGCACTTCCACATTCTGGAAGTTGAGGGTGAGTTTTTCCCCGCTGTACTGGGGCCTGTCAATCTTGGCGAGATTGGGGTCGTCAAGCGAACGAAGATCCAGAACGAATTGCTTGCCGGTCTGATGCGCCGAATAGTCCCACTTACCTTTTTGCGAGCCCTTCACGATCATGCGGGTGTTCTTGCCCTGTTCGAAGGTCTCGATGATCTGGGCCGGTGTCGCGAAGTCGGCGACATCAAGCCGGCGCTGCAATGCGCCGGGGAGGTTGGTATTGAGGAAATCGACCTGGATGGAATGGCCTTTTTGCTGGATGTCTATGCCGACGCCGGGATCGGTAAGGCCGATGGTGATGCGGCCTTCGCCATTCTTGCCACGCCGAAAATCGACATCGCGGATGCCGTAACCGCGTTGCGTACCGGCGTCGGCAAAACGGGCAGGCGCGCTGACTTGCGTCGACGAGTCGGCTTTTATGGTAGCGGCGTGCAGCACCACCAACACCATATTCCTGTCCTTGCGCAGTTCGTGGCTGGCGGGTGCGTTAAGGTTGAAGACGATGCGGGTGCGCTGGCCGGACTGGACGATCTGATAGTTTTTGATGGCTGCACTGTTGAGCGCTTCCTGCACCCGACCAATGCTGTTACTGGTATCGGCGAAATCAACCACCAGCCTGTGCGGGTTGCTGGTGGTAAACGAGACGGGCATGGCTTCGACCGGGTCTTTCATGACGATCTTGATGACCTGGCTCTCGTTCGGCCCTTCCGCTATCGAGACCGTGTTCAGCACGTTGGCGGCAAAACCGGGCCAGGCCGAAAAAAACATCAGACATGCGGCGAAGCCGACCCAGATGGGCGATTTCGGATTGGGTTGATTCATTTTCATTAGGTTTACTCCTGAAGGGCCAGCATGGCCTTCGATTCAGTCCAGTCACCAGCGCCATCCTGGACGGTTTCCCTGAGTTCGATGCTTGTATCGGTAACATCAATGACAAGGCCGAAGTTCTGCCCCATGTGTTCGCCCTTTTTGATGCGAAAAAGCGTGCCTTCGGGTGTGCGCACCAAGGCATACCTTTGACCAGCTTTGCTCAGGGTGCCAACCATGCGAAGACCATCGAGCGGGAACTGTTCCAGCGCCTCCTTGGGACGACTCAAATCCGGCTGGAGGCCTCCGCCACCCTTGGCCGGCTTGAGGCTGCGCGGTTCGAACGGATCGGGCGCTTCACCGGGTTCGTAACTGAAAGCTTCCTGCGGCTTGACTGCGGGGAGCGATTCCAGCGGCGGTTGCGAGGCGGCTCCGGTTTGGGCCATGAATTCGCGCAGATCGGCAAACTGATCCTCGCCGCATCCGGCCAGAAACAGCATGCCGAAAAACAGCAAGCCGGTTGAAGAACGCGTGGAAATCAAGCAGCTTCGCTTCATTTTTTCCCTTCCGCACGTTTCTGTTTCTTGGACGCAGCCAGTTCGCTTTCGTCAAGGTATCGATAGGTCTGTACCCGTGCGTCCATGATCAAAGACTTATCCTTGCTCGGCGACAAGGCGACATCATGCAATGTGACGATACGGGGCATTTTCGCCAGATCGCTGACGAAGCCGCCGATATCGTGATATGTGCCGCTAACCTTGATGGCAACCGGCAGGGTGGCATAGAAATCGGCCAGCGACTCCACGCCAGGACGGAATAGTTCGAATTCGAGTCCGCGTCCGACACCTACCTGGTTGATGTCGGCCAGCAGGGCGTCCATCTGTGAACGATCCGGCAATTGACGCAACATGGCGGCCAGTGATTGCTCCACTTCCACGAGTCGGCGCTTATGCACTTCGTAATGAAAGACCTGGCCCTTCTTGGCTGCATACGCTTGGCGCAGGGATTGCTCTTCGGCGCGCGCTGTTTCCAGGTTTTGCCAGGCATCGGCCCAGACCAGATACCAGCCGGCAGCCAGGATGATGATGAACAGAACCAACAAAATCAGCGCCCTGACCGGAGCCGGGGCGCTGGTGATGTCTTTCAGATCAAGATTGTTGATGTCGGACAGGTTCATGATTTCGCGCCCTTCTTCTTGTCAGACTCGGGCAATTGGCGCGCGATTTTGACATTGAGCGTGAATTCGTAGCTTCGAATCGGGCCGACCATGGCCGACTTGACTTCGACCAGCAATGGCTCGTCGAACAATTCGGTTGCTTCGAGCGAACGCATGAATGTGGATACGCGCGCGCTGGATTGAGCGTAGCCCATCAGAACGACATCATCCCCCGATTGCTTGACGCTCTTGAGATAGAGCCCATCCGGCAGCAGCCGCATCAAGTCATCGAACAGGTGAACCGATTCGCTTCGGTTGTTCTGGAGGGACTCGACCACGTCCTTGCGCGCAAGCAGATCTTGCGTTTTCTCCTGGAGCTGGGCGATTTCCGCAATTTGCTTGTCCAGTTTGACGATTTCGTCTTTCAGAAAAGCGTTGCGTGCATCCTGGCCGGCCTTGAGATTGGCGATGTATGCCTGACCACCACCAACTGCGGCCAGTCCAATTCCGGCCACAACGGCGGCCAGCAACGCAAACATGCGCTGCTGACGCGCTTTCCGCAGTTGCCGATGCGGGAGAAGGTTGATGCGGATGGCTGTCATGCTGGATCGAACCTGCGCAATGCCAGCCCGCAAGCCACGAACAACGCGGGGGCTTCGGATGCAAGCTGACGCGCTTTGACATGGCTGGAGACGGCCATCTTGGCAAACGGGTTGGCGATCAGCGTGCTGGCCTGTATGCGGCCATGCACAACATCGTCCAGCCCCGGAATGGCCGCGCACCCGCCGGCCAGCAATATGTGATCGACATGTTGAAACGATGTCGCGGAATAGAACAACTGCAAGGCGCGTCCGATTTCCTGAGCGACCGAGTCAAGGAAAGGTTGCAGAACTTCGGATTCATAGCTGTCGGGGAGCAAGCCCTTGCGCTTGGCGTCTTCGGCTTCCTCGGCAGGAAGATCAAAGCGACGGCTGATTTCATTGGTCAATGCGCTCCCGCCAAGTGCATGTTCGCGTTGATAGACGTTCTGGCCGTCGTGCAACACATTGACATGCGTGGTGTGGGCGCCGATATCGATGATGGCGATGGTTTGTCCCTTGCCGTTGTCGGGTAATTGAAACGCCATCTGTTCATAGGCGGTCAGGGTCGCAAATGCATCGACATCCATGATGACCACTTTGAGGCCGACCGCTTCGGCAAGCGCTACCCGTTCTTCAACCCGCTCACGCCGAGCCAGCACCAGCAACGCGTCGTTTTCGTTGGGATTTTTAACGCTCGGCCCGAGTATCTGGTAATCGAGGCTGATATCACCCAGGGGAAATGAGGCAACCTGATTCGCCTCAGCCGTAACTTGCGTCTCGATTTCCGCCTCGGTCGCGGTGTTGGGCAACATGATCTTCTTGGTTATGACCGATGAAGCCGGCAAGGCCATTGCCACATCACGCGTACGCGTATCAAGCGCCTTCCAGGCATCACGCATTGCCGACTCGACGACTTCGATCTTGGCAATTGCACCGTCCTGCACCGCATCTCTGGGCAAAGGTGAAATGGCATAACGCTCAACGCGGCGCATGCCGTTGCCACTATCGGCCAGTTCGAGCATCTTCACAGCCGATGAGCTAACATCAACACCGATCAAAGGGCGTGAACCTGTGCCAAATAAAGCAAATCTCAAACAAATTCCCCTTCGCAGACACCCGCTTCAGGCGCTTATTTAATAATCTACGTTAAATCGTAGCAACAACTTATTAATCTTTACAAGGTTTTTCCCCTTATCCTTGGCCTTGCCTTGGCCTCGGGCTTGGTCTTAACCTTGCTTCCGCCTTACCTCTCCGCTTTCCCTGCGAGCCTGAAATGACCCGTTGGTGGTACATCACGCTGGCCATCGTTGCCGGCCTTGCGGTAGCTTCAAGCGCAATAGTCGCCTTGGCCGCCGCCGTAATTTATCCGAATCTGCCCAGTCTGGAGTCGCTCAAGGATTACCGGCCAAAGCAACCATTGCGCATTTATACAGAGGATGGCGCACTGATAGGTGAATTTGGTGAAGAACGACGAGCAGTCGTCAGGCTGAAGGACACGCCGAAGGCCCTGACCCAGGCCATCCTGGCTGCTGAGGATGAGCGCTTTTACAGTCATGGCGGCGTCGACACGCTGGGCGTCCTGCGGGCAGCGGTTTCCAACCTGATGTCCCGTGGTGCCAAGGAAGGGGCGTCAACGATCACCATGCAAGTAGCGCGCAATTTTTTTCTCAGCTCGGAAAAAACATTCCGACGCAAACTGAACGAGGCCCTTCTCGCAATCAAAATAGAACACGCTCTATCCAAGGATGAAATCCTGGAGCTGTACATCAACCATATATTTCTCGGCCAGCGCGCCTATGGCTTTGCGGCTGCCGCGCAAATCTATTTTGGAAAGCCGCTTGCGAAGATCAATGTCGCAGAGGCGGCCATGCTGGCCGGGCTGCCCAAAGCCCCCTCCGCTTACAACCCGGTCGTCAACCCCACCCGCGCCAAGTCACGTCAGCTTTATGTTCTGGGGCGCATGAAGACCTTGGGATATATCTCTAACAGCACTTTTCAGCAGGCAAAAACACAACGTTTGCCGATCAAGTATTCGCCACAGAGTTTCGAGGCCGATGCCCCCCACCTTGCCGAGCTTGTGCGCCAACGGATGCATGAGAAATACGGCGACCAGATTTATGTAAGCGGTATGAAAGTGTTCACCACACTCCGGTTAGCTGACCAGAAAGCGGCCTTGAACGGAGTCCGTCAGGGCATGATCGAGTTCCACAGGAGACGTGGTTACACGGGCCCGGAGGGCAAGGTCAAATTGCCGGATGACGCGGCAGACGCTGACAAGATCATCGAGGACACGTTGCTGGAAAGGGAAGAATCCAGCGGCCTGTTGCCCGCAGTTGTCCTTGACCTGGACAAGAACCGCATCCGCGTTCGCTTGCGCAACGGCGATGATGTCGATCTTGGCAGCAGTGAAATCAAGTTTGCAAAACGCTTCCTGACCGAGAAATCGGCTTCGGACAAACGGTTGGCGCGCGGCAGCATCGTGCGTGTGACACGCACAAAACCGAATGACCCGTGGCAATTGAGCTACTTGCCGCAAGTCGAGGCGGCTTTTGTCGCACTCGCCCCGGCAAATGGAGCGATTCGCGCGATGGTGGGCGGCTTCGATTACTCGCGCAAACAATTCAACCATGTCACTCAGGCTTGGCGCCAGGCGGGTTCCAGCTTCAAGCCGTTTGTCTATTCGGCGGCGCTGGAGCGCGGCATTACGCCGGCCAGTGTTTTCGAAGACGCGGCGATCACGGTCGACCCAGTGGAAACAGGCGGCGTGAGCTGGGAACCCAAGAATTACGACGCAACCATGGAAGGCCCGCTTACGCTGCGCAATGCACTGGCCAAATCGAAGAATCTGGTCTCCATCCGCGTCTTGCAAAGCGTCGGCACTGAGTTCGCGCATGCGCATGTTGCCCGATTTGGTTTTGACATGAGCCGGATACCGCCATACATGACCATGGCGTTGGGTGCGGGCGAGGTTACCCCGCTGTCCCTGGCTGCCGCTTATGCTGTTTTTGCGAATGGCGGACACGCGGTCACTCCATGGCATCTGTTGCGTGTCACAGACAAGGATGGAAATGTGCTTGAGCAATTTTCTCCGCCGCCGTTGCGACCCGCAATTGATGCGCGCAATGCATTCATCACCACCAGTCTGATGCGCGACGTTATCCGGCGGGGTACAGCTACTGCCGCAATGTCTCTCGGCCGTCAGGATATTGCCGGCAAGACCGGCACGACTAACGAACATCACGATGCCTGGTTCGCCGGCTTTCAGGCAACGCGAGTTGCCGTTGCCTGGATGGGTTACGACCAACCGCGTCCGCTCGGCTCGGGTGAAACCGGGGGCGGGACCGCATTGCCTATCTGGGTGCGCTATATGAGCGAAGCCCTGCGCACAACGCCGGAAATGCCATTCACGATGCCGGCCGGCGTCGTTACCGCGCAAATCGACCCGGCAACCGGGGTGCCGGTTGAACCCGACCAAGGCGTCACGGAATATTTCTTCCAGGAGTTCGCACCCGGCGCGCAAGCGATCGAACCCCCACTGACAGAAAACATCCCTGCCCTTCCGGGGCAGAATTGAAGCGCCATGAGAGACGCTCATCTTTTGCATGACAGGGCGCGTATCGCCGATCTTGCGGCGCGTTTGATCGCCGAAAGCGGCATTCAGGACTATGCGCTGGCCAAGCGAAAGGCGGCGCGCAGTCTTGGCTTGACGGACGGGCGCGGCTTGCCCAGCAATGAGGAAGTGGATGCCGCGCTGATCTATCGACAGTCCCTTTACGAACCCGAAGAGCAGGCTGCATTGCTGCTTGCCTTGCGACAGCAGGCGCTTGCAGTGATGCGTGTGTTCGAACATTTCAATCCCAGCCTGACCGGCATGGTCGCAAGCGGCGCGGTTTCCGCGCACAGCCTGATCGAACTGGATATCGACACCGATTCAAGCAAGGATTTCGAGCAGTTTCTGGTCAACCAGAATATCGAGTTCAAGGTTCAGGACAAGGCCGGTCGCATGGCATATCTGATTTACGCCGAACCCACCGATGTGCTGGTACGCATCAATCCCGGCGAAACGCATCGTTCATCCGGCTCGGCGCGCATCAGACTGAGCGCCCGGCAACTGGAAATGTTGTTGGCGCCATCGAATACGGTTGCCGCAAGCTCGGCCGGCTACAATGTTCTTGCTTGAAACAATGCTCCGGCGCCAAATTTCTCTACGACTCCATTCCGAATCTGAGCAGACATGATCCGATTCTTCCGCCACTACATCCCCATGAGCATGCTGATGCTCACGGTGGTCGAATTCCTGGTTTTCTATTACATCAGTGGATTTGTGGCTGAGCGCTATGGTTCTGTCTCGCTTTTTTCGCCGTCTCCCGATTCGCTTTACAAGCCCTGGCTGTTTGCCGCGATTCTTACCCTGCTCAATTCCACGTTCGGCCTTTATGACTGGGAGTGGACCAAGGGCTTGATCAGCCTGCTGGCTCGCGTCGGGGGCAGTTTTCTGGTTGCCGCCGGCATCCTGGCGTTGGGCGCTCAACTACTGCCCCAGGTTTTTCCGGTAGGCGCCGAGTTCCTGGCAGGAATCATCATCGCCGGGCTTGCCTCTGTTCTGATTCGTTTGCTGTTCATGGAATGGGGCAAGACCGACCTGTTCAAGAAGCGCGTGCTGGTGCTTGGCACCGGCAGCCGCGCCGCAAAAATCGAGGAAATGGTGACAACCGGCGAAGCGCAGGGCATGTGCATCGTGGGGTATTTGCCGCTGGGTTCCTCGCATCACTACGTTCCGCATGATCGGGTTCTCGAAGAGGATGGCGGCTCGCTATTCGAATTGGCGACTCGCATGCGCGTTGGCGAGATCGTTGTCGCGGTAAGGGAACGCCGTGGCGGTGGCTTGCCGATGGCGGACCTGCTTGAATGCAAATTGCGTGGCCTCCACATTCTTGACTTGCCGGCGTTTTTCGAACGTCAGACCGGCATCCTGCCCCTGGAAGCAATCAATGCCAGCTGGATGATTTTCGCGGAAGGCTTTACGCAAGGATCAACACGAGATGTGGTCAAGCGCCTGTTCGACCTGATGGTCAGCGGCACATTCCTGCTGTTTACCATGCCGGTCATGCTGTTTACCGGCGCCCTGATCCGCATGGAAAGCAAGGGGCCCGTGTTCTACACCCAGGAGCGCATCGGCCAATTCGGCCATCCGTTCACGATCTTCAAGTTCCGCAGCATGTTCACCGATGCGGAAAAGGATGGGCTGCCGGTCTGGGCCAGATTGAAAGACGACAGAACAACGCGGGTCGGCCGCTTTATCAGGCGCGCACGAATTGACGAGTTGCCGCAGATATTGAACGTTTTCCTGGGGCACATGAGTTTCGTTGGCCCACGCCCGGAGCGGCCATATTTCGTCAACGAACTCGCAGCGCAGATTCCTTATTACCATGCGCGCCATAGCGTAAAACCCGGCATCACCGGCTGGGCTCAAGTCAAATTTCCCTATGGCGCCAGTGTCGAGGACGCCATGAACAAGCTCCAGTACGACCTTTACTATGTAAAGAACCACAGCCTGTTTCTTGACCTGATGGTTCTGCTCCAGACCACCCAGGTCGTCGTGCTGGGTAAAGGGGTTCGCTAATGCGGGGCGTGATGTCCCGAGTTCGCGTTTACCCTGCCTTCACACGACACTTTCAGCACAATGCCCGTAGAGTCTAGCGCCACGATCGCCGCTATCTGCTATGGCCTGGCGGCAATCGCGTTTGCGCTGCTCGCCCTGACTTCGCGCGGCCGAGACGGCCCTCCTGGCGTCCCCGGATTGGCGGTACCCGCAGCCGCCAGTTTCCTCTGGGCAGGCATTCTGGCCATGCATGCACTCCTGCGCGCGGGGCAGGAGATGGCTGCCCTGGCTGAACTGGGCCGCAATCTGGTCTGGGTGTGGTTTCTCTGGCGAAATCTGCGGGCATTGCGCGCGAAAACCGAGAGCACGGACACGCTGGCCTTTCTCGGCCGCATCCTCGGAGGTCTGGGTGCACTGGCCGTCATCAGCCATGCCTTTGCACTGGCCTTGCCTGACAGCCGGTTTATCTATTGGATCGGCGCGGTTTTTCCGGCGCTGTTCGCGGTTGCCGGCATGGTGTTGGTCGAACAGTTCTACCGAAATTCAAGCGCGCAGGAACGCTGGGGAATCAAGCACCTTTGCCTTGCCCTGGGCGGCATCTTCGTATTCGATTTCTATCTATTCTCGGAAGCCATGCTGTTCGCAGCCATTTCCCAGGATGGCTGGATTGCACGCGGCGCGGTAAATGCGTTGCTGGTGCCGCTGCTGTGGATATCGCTGAAGCGCCGCGCGAATACCGATATGCAGCTTGCCATCTCGCATCGCATGGCGTTCCACAGCGCCGCGTTGATGGGTTCCGGCCTTTACCTCATGTTGATGGCTTTGGCGGGCTACTACATCCGGTTTGCCGGCGGCGAATGGGGTGCGATCCTGCAAACCATTTTCCTTTTCGGCGCGGCGCTGGTCCTGTTGCTGGCGGTATTTTCCAGCACGGTGCGTGCCAAGCTGCGCGTCCTGCTGGCGAAACACTTCTTTCGCTATCGCTACGATTACCGCGAGGAATGGCTGCGATTCACTTCAATGCTGACGGAAGGCGAACCCGACGCCCAGGTCTATGATCGCAGCCTGCAAGCCATGGCCCGCCTGGTGGACAGTCCTGCGGCTGCGCTATGGTTGAAGCAGGAGAGCGGCGCCGCGCAAGCCTCATATCGGCGGGTGGCGCATTGGTACTTCCCGGAACTCGAAGGGCAGCTCGAAGCCGGTCATCCCTTTCCGATTTTTCTTGAAGCTCGCCAGTGGGTACTGGATTTGAAGGACTGCAAGGAACAACCCGACCTGCTGGCCGAAGCGAAGATACCCGCGTGGCTGCTGGGCTGCGAAAAAGCCTGGCTGGTCATCCCGCTGCTCTGGCATGACAACCTGTCGGGCTTCGTCGTCCTGGCAAAATCACTCAGTCAACCCGGCATGGATTGGGAAATCAATGACTTGCTGAAAACCGCAGCGCGCCAGGCAGCCGCGCACCTGGCACAGGCGCAGGCGGCCGAGGCGCTTACCGTCGCGCGACAGTTCGAGTCATTCAATCGGGCCGCCGCTTTCGTCGTGCATGACATCAAGAATTTAGTGGCCCAACTCTCCCTGCTGCTGGCCAATGCGGAAAAACACAAGCACAAACCCGCCTTCCAGGAAGACATGCTGGCAACCATCGAGAGCTCCGTGGCGCGGATGAACAGAATGCTGCTCAAATTGAGCGATGCTTCCGAGTCCAGCGACAAGAGCACGGTAGACATGAGCGCAATATTGCATGAAGTCATGCAATCCAAGAGCGCCTACAGCCTGAAACCGGAGTTGCGCATCGAGTCGCCTGGCATGCGGGTCAAGGCGGAACGAGAAAAGCTGGTTCGTGTCATCGGCCACTTGGTCCAGAACGCCATCGAGGCAACACCGTACACCGGAAATGTGAGTGTTACACTCGCTCGAACGGATGATTCGGCTGTCTTGACCGTAGCCGACTCCGGCGCCGGGATGGATGCCGACTTTATCCGGGAGCGTCTGTTCCGCCCATTTGCTTCAACAAAGGGTACCGGTATGGGCATAGGCGCGTACGAGTGCAAGGAGTATGTGCAGGAACTGGATGGGAGTATTCAGGTTGCAAGCACCCCGGGACGCGGAACCGTGTTCGTCGTCCGCCTACCGCTAATAATTGAATCGACACCATGAGCGATAAAGCAAACGACAAGACCCCGAAGATCCTTCTGGTCGAGGACGATATCGGACTCCAGAAGCAAATCAAATGGAGCCTGGATGAATATGAAATCCTGATAGCCGGCGATCGCGAATCCGCGCTTGCTCAATTGCGCCGCTTTGAGCCCGCCGTCATCCTGCTTGACCTTGGATTACCCCCTGACCCGGATGGCGCTACGGAAGGTTTGGCCACTTTGCAGCAAATTCTGCAATTGAGCCCGGGCGCAAAAATCATCGTCGTCACCGGAAATCAGGACAGAGGCAATGCCATTCAAGCCATTGGCATGGGTGCGTTCGACTTCTATCACAAGCCGTTTGAGGAGCAGATTCTCAAACTGGTCATTGCCCGCGCTTTCAGAGTCTATGAACTGGAGCAGGAAAATCGCGCCCTGATGATGCGGACTCGTTCCGAGCCCTTGCAGGGTTTGATTACCAGCGACCCGGAAATGCTCAAGGTCTGCCGAACCATCGAAAAGGTCGCTCCGAGCAATGCATCGGTCCTGTTGCTTGGCGAATCCGGCACTGGCAAGGAAGTTCTGGCGCGCGGACTGCATGAACTTTCACCGCGCATCAAGGAAAGATTTGTCGCCATCAATTGCGCGGCGATCCCGGAAAACCTGCTCGAATCCGAACTCTTCGGTTATGAAAAAGGGGCATTCACAGGCGCCTCCAAGCAAACAGTCGGCAAGATCGAATACGCTCACCGGGGCACCCTGTTTCTTGACGAAATCGGCGATCTGCCGATGTCTCTCCAAGCCAAGCTGCTTCGCTTTCTGCAGGAACGCGTGATCGAGCGTCTGGGCGGGCGCGGCGAAATTCCGGTGGATGTTCGTGTCGTGGCGGCAACCCATCAGAATCTGGCTGAACAGATCAAGACCGGCAGGTTTCGCGAGGACTTGTTCTACCGCCTGTCCGAAATTTCCGTACATATCCCGCCCCTGCGCGAGCGCCAGGGCGATAGCTCGCTGTTGGCGCATGCATTTCTTGATCGCATGGCACAGACCCAGGGCCGGACCTTGCGCGGCTTCTCGCAGGAAGCCATTCACGCCATTGAAGCCCATCGCTGGCCGGGCAATGTGCGTGAAATGGAGAACACCATCAAACGTGCAGTAATCATGTCGGACGGACCCAAGATCAGCCTGGCCGACCTTGGCTTGGCGCCACAGCGCGGCAAACCTGAAAATGAACCGCTCAATCTGCGCCAGGTCCGCGACGACGCGGAGCGCGGGGCTGTGCTCAAAGCGATGGCTCGTTGCAATGGCAGCGTTTCCCAAGCCTCGGAACTACTCGGCGTATCAAGGCCGACGCTTTACGACTTGATGAACCGTTTCGGGTTGAAATAAACCCCGGCGCAAGGATGTTCTTTGCCGCTGTGCCAAAGCTGTGGCTTCACTTGAACGGATAAGCCCACGATCAATCTCGCCGGATTCCTCTCGTCGGGATCGATTTGCCTGCAAAACGGACAGCGGATTAGTCGCCCCGCCGCTTGCGCGGCTCGTAATGCACGATGGCGCGCATGATTTCCGAATAGGGGAAATCGGATACGTCCCCATGTTTGGCCAAAGCGGTGCTGACCAATTGCGCGATATCGACACCGGGATCACTTTCAGGCAGCCCAAGAATGTCGCGCAACCCCAGAATGCCGCCGCATTGGGCGCGGATTTCCTTGCCGAAAGGCCAGGGTTGTTGCGGGTCCATGTGCAGTGCGAAACGCGCGTTGGCGTGCAGGGCTTGATGAAAAGCGTGGCACTGGGTATTGGCACGCTGCTCGGTACAGGTAATTGCTTCGCGTTCGGCCAGCAACAGTTTTCTCGATTTGTGGCAGTGCGCACAGAGCGATAGCAGTGCGCGCTCGAACGGACACGGCAGTGCGATCGCGGTATCGCGCGCTTGCTTGTAGGCGGATTCGTTATAGCCGGACATGTATCTGCCCCAGGGCCGCTTAGTAATCGTCCCCGATCAAACCGACTTCTCCTTCACGCGGTTGCGAAAGGATATCTTCGGCGGCGAGTTCGTTATCGGCAAAGATCATCTTTACGGTTTGTCCGCCATTGGGGAGCAATTTCTTGCGCTCCTCGTTGGCGAGACTTTTCGCCGCCTTGAAGCTGTCCACAATTCCCAGTTTGTCGAGGATGTTGAGCGGACCGATCTTGTAAACGTAGTACGGCATGATGGTGTCCGATCAAGCAAGCTTGCCGTGGCAATGCTTGAATTTCTTGCCAGAACCACACGGGCAGGGGTCGTTGCGTCCAACCTTGGCGAACTGGCGCTCGATCGGCTGAGTGGCTGCGGCATCAGCCGCATCATCGGGCATCAGCGCAACATCGTAATCGGCATGCTGGTAACGAACGTTGGAAAGGCTTTCCTGCGGCTCGACCGCTTCCACATCAGCTTCGCTGCGAATCTGCACGGTTAGCGTAACCTGGGTGACTTCGCGCGAGATGGTTTCCAGCATGCGCTCGAACAACTCGAACGCCTCGCGCTTGTATTCCTGCTTCGGGTTCTTCGCCGCGTAGCCGCGCAGGTGGATGCCCTGGCGCAAATGATCCATTGCCGCCAGATGTTCGCGCCAATGGCTATCGAGGCTTTGCAGCAGCATGGAACGCTCGAATTGACGAATGTTGTCAGCGCCGGCCATGGCCACTTTGGCCTCGTAGGCCTGGTTTGCCGTCTCGACGATGCGCTCGCGCAGGCCATGTTCGTTCAGGCCTTGATCTTCCGCCAGCCATTGCTGGAGGGGACATTCGAGCAGGAATTCGCTGGCCAGGGCCTGCTCAAGACCGCTGACATCCCATTGTTCAACCATGCTGCCAGGCTGGATGTGGTCATTGACGGTGTCGTTCAGCACCTGGGCGCGCATGCCGAGGATGCCTTCGGCGATGTTGTCGGTTTCAAGCAATTCATTGCGCTGCTGGTAGATGACGCGACGTTGATCATTGGCGACATCGTCGTATTCGAGCAGTTGCTTGCGGATATCGAAGTTGCGTTGCTCGACCTTGCGCTGCGCGGACTCCAGGGAGCGGTTGACCATCGGGTGTTCGATCGCCTCACCCTCCGGCATCTTCAGCTTTTCCATGATCATCTTCAGGCGCTCGCCGCCGAAGATGCGCAGCAGCGGATCATCCAGCGAGAGGTAGAAACGGGAAGAACCCGGATCGCCCTGACGACCGGAACGGCCGCGCAACTGGTTGTCGACACGGCGCGATTCATGCCGCTCGGTGCCGATGATATGCAGGCCGCCGGCGGCGAGCACGGCGGCGTGCAGCGGTGCCCATTCGACCTTGATGGCGTCGATACGGGCGGCCATTTCCTCGGCGCCGAGGCTGGTGTCCTCATGTACGGCGTTGAGTTCCTTGGCGATGCTGCCGCCCAGCACGATGTCGGTACCGCGACCGGCCATGTTGGTGGCGATGGTGACGCCGCCGGGCAGGCCAGCCTGAGCGACAACCTGCGCCTCCAGCGCATGTTGTTTGGCGTTGAGCACCTGATGCGGCAGTTTTTCCTTGGTCAACAGGCTGGACAGGAATTCGTTCACTTCGATCGAGGTGGTACCGACCAGCACCGGCTGGCCGCGCTGGTGGCAATCGCGGATGTCCTCGATCACCGCCTTCCACTTTTCATCCGCAGTGCGATAGACGCGGTCGGAATTGTCGATCCGGATCATCGGCTTGTTGGTCGGAATGATCACCGTCTCCAGGCCATAGATCTGCTGGAATTCGTAGGCTTCGGTGTCCGCCGTGCCGGTCATGCCGGACAGCTTCCTGTACATGCGGAAGTAGTTCTGGAAGGTGATCGAGGCCAGGGTCTGGTTCTCGCGCTGAATGGTTGCGCCTTCCTTGGCTTCCACCGCCTGATGCAGGCCATCCGACCAGCGCCGGCCCTGCATGAGGCGACCGGTGAATTCATCGACGATGATGACCTCGCCATCCTGCACGACGTAATGCTGATCCTTGTGATACAGCACATGCGCGCGCAGCGCGGCATAGATGTGATGCATCAGCGAGATGTTGGCCGCGTCGTACAGGCTGGTGCCGGGCGCCAGAATGCCCATTTCGGTGAGGATGGCCTCGACCTTCTCGTGTCCAGCCTCGGACAGCAGCACCTGATGCGCCTTTTCATCGACCGAGTAGTCGCCAGGCGGCGGCGGTTCGTCGACCTTGGGCTCGTGCTCCATGCGGGTCAGGCGAGGCGGCACCAGATTGATCTGGTGGTACATGGCGACGTTGTCGTCGGCCTGACCGGAAATGATCAGCGGTGTGCGCGCTTCGTCGATCAGGATCGAATCGACTTCATCGACGATGGCGTAGTTCAGGCCCCGCTGCACACGTTGCGACGGCTGGAACACCATGTTGTCGCGCAGATAGTCGAAGCCGAATTCATTGTTGGTGCCGTAAGTGATGTCGGCGGCATAGGCGGCCTGCTTTTCCTCGTGCGACATCTGCGACAGGTTGCAGCCGACGCTGATGCCAAGGAAGTTGAACACGCGGCCCATCTGGTCGGCATCGCGGCTGGCCAGGTAATCGTTGACGGTGATGATGTGAACGCCGTTGCCGGAAAGCGCGTTCAGATAGGCCGGCAGCGTGGACATCAGCGTCTTGCCCTCGCCGGTACGCATTTCCGAAATCTTGCCTTGATGCAGCGCCATGCCGCCGATCATCTGGACATCGAAATGGCGCATGCCATGCACACGCACGGCGGCTTCACGGACTGCCGCAAAAGCTTCCGGGAGCAGCGCGTCGAGGCTTTCGCCCTTCTCGATGCGCGTCTTGAATTCGTCCGTCTTGCCGCGCAATTGCTCGTCGGAGAGTTGCTGGTAGGCGGATTCGAGCGCGTTGATCTTGCCGACGGCGCCACGCAACTGTTTCAGTAGTCGATCATTGCGACTGCCGAAGATTTTTTTCAGGAGGTTTGAAATCATGGGAAATGAATGGGGCTTGGACGAAATTGGGCGGAATACGCGGATTTCGCGAATGCTACCATGCCGCCGTTTCAGCCTTCCTTAAGCGCTTCCTTGATGCGTCCGTTTCCACTTCTGCGCCTGCGCGGCCTGTTGCGGGCGGAACCACAGTTCGCGGTGGCACTGCCGGAGGCGGAGCAGTTGTTCGACCTCAATCGACGCTTTGCCGGCATCGTTCCTGCAGCAGTGGCCCGCGCTTGCCACATTGCGGCGGTGCGCGACGAGATCGCACTGATCTATTGTGCCAACGGCGCTGCCGCCAGCCGGGTGCGTGCGCAATCCAAGGGTGTGGCCGCCGCATTGAGTCGCCCGGATGCGCCTGTCGGCGGCCTGAAGGTGAAGATTCGCGCCGATTGGAACGTACCCCCTCCGCCGGAAAAGCATGACATTCCGGTCGCCGGCCTGAATGCATTCCAGGCGCTGGAAGACAGCCTCCCTGCCGGCGATCTGAAAACCGCGCTGGAACGCCTGATCAACCGGCGGCGCGGAGGCTGAGCGGCGCGCATGATGCGGCGCAAATAGCCCGGTTACAATTTCGCTATGAATCCTAGCTGCAATATTTTTCTGGTCGGCCTGATGGGCTCGGGCAAGACCACAATCGGGAAAATCCTGGCGCGTCATCGCGGCCTGGATTTTTTCGATTCCGACCATGAAATCGTCGCCCGCTGCGGGGTGTCCATTCCGACCATTTTCGAGATCGAGGGGGAAGCCGGTTTTCGCCGCCGCGAGATCTGCGTCATTGATGAATTGAGCCAGCGCCAGGGCATTGTGCTGGCCACCGGCGGCGGAGCAATTCTGGCAGCGGAAAACCGCGCCGTTTTGAAGGCGCGCGGCACCGTGGTGTATCTGCGTTGCATGCCGCAGGAGCTATACCTGCGCACTCGGCATGACAAGAACCGGCCGTTGCTGCAGACCGACGATCCGCTGAAGAAACTGAAGGAGCTCTACAACCTGCGGCATGCGCTTTATATGGATACCGCCGACATCGTGCTCGATTCAGGCCGCCAAAGCTCGCATGCCCTGGTGCGCCGACTGGAAAACAGCCTGAATCTGTCCGCGATCGGGGCGAACATTCCATGCACCGCCTTGCAGCCTTCCTGAAGTCCTGCATTGCCGCGCTCGGCCTGGCGGGCCTGACGGGCCAGGCGCTCGCCACGGAATATAGCGCCGGGCCGGAAGATTATCGCGGCATCCTGCCTCGCCTCGTCGCCGGCGATCGCCTGATGCTGCGAGCCGGAGACTATCGGCATGGACTGGCGTTGCGCGGCCTTGCCGGAGAGCCGGGCCGACCCGTGCGGATAGAGGGGCCCGCAACGGGCGCGCCGGCGCGGCTTGTTGCCCGGCCGGGCGCGAACACCATCAGCCTGGTTGATGTGCGTCACATCCATCTTGCCAATCTGGAACTTTATGGCGGCAACCTGCCGGTGGATGCGGTAAAGGCGGAAGGGCACGGCCGCTATGCGCATTTCGTGACGCTGGAGAATCTGTTTATCCACGAGCATGCCGCCAACCAGCAGAACGTCGGCATCTCGACCAAATGCCCGGCTTTCGGCTGGATCATCCGGAACAATCGGATAGAGCGCGTCGGCACAGGGATTTATCTTGGCGACTCGGATGGTTCCGATCCGTTTGTCGCCGGCTTGATCGAGGGCAACCACATCAGCGCAACGCTGGGCTACAACCTGCAAATCAAACATCAGCTAACCCGGCCGGACGGCTTGCCCGAGCCGGATACGCGGCACGACACGATCATTCGTCGCAATCTGTTCGACAAATCCGGTGCCGCGCCGCCTGGTCCGATGGCTCGGCCGAATGTCCTGGTCGGACACATGCCGTTGAACGGGCAGGGCGCGGATGACCGCATCCTCGTTTATGCCAATCTGTTCTGGCGCAATCCGGGCGAATCCTTGTTCCAGGGCGAAGGAAACTTGGCGCTGTACAACAACCTGTTCGTCACCAGCGGACCCGATGCGCTGCGCATCCAGCCGCATAACGGCGTGCCGCGCGAAGTCCGCGTGTTGTTCAACAGCATCATCGCACGCGGCAACGGCATCACGGTGCGCGTGCCGGAAAACAACACGTTCGAGCAGGTTGTCGCCGGCAACAGGGTGTTCGCCGCTAGGCCGCTGGAGGGCGGCATGCAGGTGCGCAATCTGTCCGGCGGGTTCGATGCGGCGCCACGCTTCCTGGCTCGTCCTTATGCGGAACTAGACGAAATCGACCTGACACCGCTACAGGGCCGCCTTCCGGTGCCAGCCGTCATCGCTGCGAAATGGCGCACCGATCTGCCCGAGTTCACGTCTGCTCCCATCGGCTTGCCTGGCAGGCTCGGCATACCGCTCCCGCCACACCAGCGATGAACCAGTCCGCCACCGCCCGTTCGCACCTCTGGCTGGCCGGCCTGGCTTATCTGCTGTTTGTCATCTACGGCAGCCTGGTGCCGCTCGAATTCAAAGCCATGCCGCTGGACACCGCGATCAGCGCGTTCCGGCAAATCCCCTGGCTGCAACTCGGCATCGGATCGCGCGCCGACTGGATGGCCAATCTGCTGCTGTTCATCCCGCTCGCGTTTATTTTTACCGGCGCACTGGCGCACGGGCGCGGCATCGCTTTTCTCCTGTTCGCCTCGTTGTTCGTGCTGGCGGCCGCAATCGGCCTCAGCCTGGGCATTGAATTCACCCAGTTGTATTTCCCGCAACGCACGGTATCGCAAAACGACATCGCGGCGGAGAGCCTGGGCGGGGTGATTGGCGTCGTCGCCTGGTGGCTGTTCGGCGGGCGCTTCCTCGGCGGGTACGAATCCTGGCTGCGCGTGCGCGAACCGGCCGCGTGGTCCGCGCGACTGGTCTGGGGTTATCTCGCCTTTGTGTTCGCCTACAACGTGCTGCCGCTCGACCTGACCATCAGCGCGGTGGAAATTTTCCACAAATGGCGTGAAGGCAAGCTGATCCTGGTCCCTTTCGCCGGCCTGCCGCCCGATCCCGCGCTGGCTCTGTACGAAGTGGTCACCGATGCCCTGATCTGGCTACCCCCGGCCTTTTTCTGGCGCTTCAGCGGCGGGCGCACTACCGCACGCGCATGGTGGCTGGGTTTCGCCGCCGCGCTGCTCCTTGAGGTGCTGCAATTGTTCGTCTATTCCCGCGTCAGCGACGTTACCGACCTGTTGACCGCAGCCCTGGGTGCATGGGCTGGCGCATTGCTGGGCGCCTGGTCGGGCCGGCGCGGCATCAGGCCTCGGCCGGGAACACGCACCAGCGTGATGGACAAATGGCTGCCGTTGCTGCTGGCATGCGCCTGGCTGCCCGTATTGATGCTGCTGTTCTGGTACCCGTTCGACTTCCGCACCGATGGTGCATTCATTCGCGAACGCCTGACCTTCCTGGAACGCGTGCCGTTCGAGGTGTATTACTACGGCACCGAATTCCGGGCAGTCACCGAGGTCTTCCACAAGACGGCGTTCTTCGCCCCTCTGGGCGCGCTGCTGGCCTGGTTCGTCTCCGGTCTGCCCTGGATGTGGCGAGGCTATGCGGCGGCAGCATCGTTTCTGGCGATTATTTTTACGGCGCTGGGAATTGAACTGGGGCAGGTCATGTTGCCCGGCAAGTATCCCGATACCACCGATTGGTTATTGGAGAGTCTTGGCGGCATGGCGGGTTATGCGCTGTTTCGCCTGGTCCGGGCGCGCCTGCCAGGTTCTCGCAGCGCGATAGGCGGAAACCGGGGCCTTGCCGGAAAAAGGGAGCGTCGAAAATGAAGGACATTTCCATATTGCTGATCCTGCTCGGGCTGGCCGGGGCGGCCTGGTGGCGACCCTGGCTGGGCGTGCTCGGTCTGGCTGTGCTGAGCTATATGCATCCGCAAGGCTACGCAACAGGATTCATGCGCAATGCGCCGATTTATCTTTCCCTGTTCGTCTGGGTCAGCCTGTCCGTGGTGTACCGCCTCTGGCGCGACAAAGCCTGGGCCACGCTGCCCTGGCAACGATTGCTGGACTGGCGTTTGTACGGCCTGCTGGGCTTGTGGGTCTGGTTCGGCGTAACCAGCTATTTCTCTGTTGCGCCCTGGGAAGCCTGGGACAAATACCACGATGTACTGAAAATCCTGCCACCCATGGTTCTCGCGCTGCTGCTGATCGACACACGCGAGAAGCTGTATTACCTGCTCGTCGCCATTGCGCTGTCGATTCTGCTGGTCGCGCTCAAGGGCGGGTACTGGGCCGTGTTATCGGGCTTTCAGGATCGGGTTTACGGCCCGCCCGGCAGCCAGTATGGCGGCAACAACGAATTTGCCGTGGCGGTGGCCATGGCCATCCCGCTGATGCTCCTGTGGCTGCGGGAAACGCGCGATCGCGGCCTGCGCATCGTTCTTCTGGTTGGCATCGCGCTGTCTTATGCCTCCGTGGTGTCGTCCTGGTCGCGCGGCGGCATGCTCGCCCTGGGTGCGATGACGCTCCTGCTCGTCCTGCACAGCAGGAGAAAGCTGCTGGCGATACCCCTGCTGATCGCTTTGGCCGCAGTGCTGTTCGTGCAGCTGCCGGAACAATGGTTCGGCCGCATGGAAACCGTTGCCGCCTATCAAGCCGACGAATCCGCCCAGGGACGCATGGATGCCTGGCGGGTCGGCATCGATTTCGCCGCCCGGAACCCGGTCACCGGCGGCGGTTTCAATGCCTGGCCCGCGCTTACGCTGAGTTCCGCCAGCGGCCTCGACTGGCATAGCGCCTACGTGGAAATGCTCGCGGAACACGGCTATGTCGGCCTGTTGCTGTGGGCGGGCCTGCTGTCCGCGACACTGCTCAGCTTGAGTCGGGGCGGCAGAAATCGCCCGGACTGGCAAAGAGACTATGCCGCCATGTTGCAGGCTTCACTGCTGGCTTATCTGGTCGGCGGTGCCACCCTGGGCATCGCCTATTGGGAATTGCCCTACCATCTGGTCGCGCTCGCTGCGTTGCTTGCGGGATTGTCGCCGACGCACCGAAACCGAATCGGAGCGGGGTGAAGTCATTGAAAGTTTGTCGATATTTTTTACATTCCAACCCATTTCGGTCAGGTTTTTTCGGTAAGTCCATGATTATTAATATAGGCACGAATATTGCTAATATATGCTTATACCGACTCGTACCATCAGGATGGAACGAGTGACTCTTATTGGAGAAAGACCCATGTATGCAACGCGATTGATCACATTCATCGGACTGGCCGTGTTCGCCCAGGGCGCTCTGGCCAACACCATCTGGCTGAAAGACAGTCTCGGCAATGTCTGCACCAACTCCGCCAGCAGCAACCCGGGCGGCATAATCGGCTACGGCGGCATCAACCGCGATGGCAGCGGCTTCATCATGACCTTGAGCAATCCGGCAGCCACCAAGCCGACCACCGGCGATTGCGCCACCATCCCGACAACCACGACCGATCTGGTGTTTACCGGCGGCAACGTGGTGCAAAACGTCGTACCCGTCACCATGGTGAAGGCGGGCACCGGCGGCAATAGCGAATGTCTGGACCAGGGCCTGAACCTGTCCGGCGTGACCGGCGGGGCGACACAGGCCGGCCTGACCCTGGCCTTTTCCTTTACCGGCGCGGCGGGCTGTCCGCATCCGAACTACCAGGCCCCGAATCCCGTGGTTCCGACCTTCCAGGCACCGTTCCAGCGCACGGTATCGATCTCAACCGGCTCGGGCTTTTTTGGAACAACCCTTTTCAACGGTACCTACCATATTTCCACACAAACGCTTCCCAACCAGATTCCCGAGCCGAACACCACCCTGTTGATCTTCGCGGGTGTGCTGGGTATGGCCGGCCTCGCTCTCCGGCGTCGCCGCACCTGCAAGATCCAGCGATGAACTGAAGCCAAGCGGTCGAGGTCGGCTCGACGCGCGCCAACGGGAGCCCCGATAATCCGGGCCTCCCGTTTTTTTCGTGCCAGGCACCACCTCGGCGCGAGCGGGTCTCGGAAAGGAACGCAGATTGACCTCGCCCGCCTCTCGATCACCTCGACGCGAACATTCGCACCACGGCGACCCACGTGCAGGCAGGCTCGCCACATCCTGGCGCGCGCTGCTGCTGTTCGCCGTACTGTGCAGCTTGCTGCCGCTGGATCCGAATGGCACGCTGGCCTCACCGGTCTGGGCGCAGTCTCCGACAGCTTACCTACTCGATCTGCCCTGGCGTTTCTACCTTCTGCTCAAGGCCGGCATCCTGTGGGTGCCGCTCGGGCTGCTCGCGGGGATAACCGGCCTGCGCGGGCGCGGACGATATATCGCGCCGATGGCGGGCATTCTCGGACTGGGCCTGATCGCGCTACCCTTGCAGCCGCAGCCGCGATTTCTCGATGTCCTGGAAATTCTGGGCATGCTGCCAGGCCTTGCGGCTGGATATTGGCTGGGCATCCGCACCCGCCTGACAGGCATGGTGGAACCATCGCCAAAGACCGAAACCGCTGAAACCGCTCGCGCCACATCGGTCTCCGGCACCTCGGAAAGTACCGCGCCCGAAGCCGCGCCCACTCATCGCCGACACCATCGCTCCGGCGGCAGGCTGAAGCCGAAATCGGAGCGCCCGAATATTGCGTTGCGGGCTGGCGGCGTGGCGCTGCTCGGCATTGCTCTCGCAGCGCTGATCGACTTCCCGCGCTGGCAATTCGCCATCGGCGCCGGGCTGCTGATCTATCTGGTCGTGCTCTGGTTTCGGCCTCAGGCCTGGCTGATCGTGGTACCCGCAGCCATACCGCTGTTCGATCTCGCGCCCTGGACAGGTCGTTTCTTCTTCGACGAATTCGACCTGCTGATGTTGGTCACCAGCGGCATGTTGATGCTGCGCGCCCGCATGCCACCAGCAGCGCCACCGCCGCCTCTGGCGCGTCCTCTGACCTTGCTGTTCCTCGCTTCATGCCTGGTCAGCGGCATTATCGGCCTGCTGCCACTGGCCCCACTGGATGCCAATGCCCTGGCCGGTTACTGGAGCAGTTACAACAGCCCTCGGCTGGCCAAGGGCGTGTTCTGGGCCGGGATGATCTATTTATGGATTAGCCATAGCCGGATCGACCGGCATGCTCTCGCCCGTCTTCTCGCTTATGGCATGAGTCTCGGCTTGCTCGGCGTCGGCCTGATCGGCGCCTGGGAACACAGCCTGTTCGTGGGCTTTCAAAGCCGCCTCGAGACCTACCGCATCGCAAGCATTTTTTCCAGCATGCACACCGGTGGCGGCCATATCGAAGCCTATCTGGTGGTTGCGCTGCCGTTCCTCTGGCAGAACACCACCAAACTCCGGCATCTTGCAATCACCGGCCCGCTGACCGTGCTCACCGCCTATGTGATGCTCTACACGGTAGCCCGCGGTGGCGTGCTTGCGCTCGGCATAGCGATCCTGATTCTGCTGCTGGCAAGCGGCCGGCTTGCTGTTCGCAGCGGCGGTCGGCGTTTTCTCGCCCCGGTCGGCATGTTGCTGGGCATCGGCCTGCTGGTGTCGGCCGGCATTGGCGGCGGTTATTTCCAGCAGCGCTTTGCCGAATCCGGACAGGACTGGCAAACCCGCGTAACGCATTGGGCGCGCACCCTGGACATGATGGATGACACCCCTCTGGCGCAATTGTTCGGCATGGGGCTGGGCAGTTTTCCCCGGGTCTATCTGGAGCGCGGACCGGCCGACACACAGCCGGCTTCCTTCGGTTTTGCCAGCCAGGGCGACAATTCCTACTTCCGTCTCGGCGCCGGCGCCACGGTGTATTACGCTCAGCGTGTGCCCTTCACGGCGGGCAGGAACTACCGGCTGGAGCTCGATGCGCGCGCGGCAAGCGTCAGCCGCCTCAACACCCCGGTGTGCGAAAAGCAATTGCTCAATTCCCGCCAGTGCGCCTGGATGGACTTTGCCCTGCCGGGCGACGGCCAATGGCATCGCTACAGCCGCGACTTCACCAGTGCGGAAGTGGGCGCGCGCGACTGGCTGCATCGGCCGCCGGTGGAACTGTTTCTGTACAACCCGGACAAGGGCACGGTCGCCGAAGTGGACAATGTGCGGCTGATCGACCCGGAGGGACGCGACCTGCTGTGCAACGGCGATTTCAGCCGGGGCGGTGACTGCTGGTTCTTCAAGACTCACAGCCATCTACCCTGGCACATCAAGAATGTCTGGGTACATGTGCTGTTCGAACAAGGCTGGTTCGGACTGCTCGCCTTCACCGGCCTGACGCTGCTGGCACTGACGCGGCTGGCGCGCGCGGGCTGGCGCGGGCATCGCCTGGCCTGGACCTGGCTGGCATCGCTGGCCGGCCTGTTGAGCGTCGGCATGTTCGACAGCCTGCTCGACGCGCCGCGCCTGTCGGCGTTGCTGGTTGCGTTGCTGCTGCTGGGAGCCGGTTACCGCTGGGAAGGGCGGGCAAATTCAGCCCGCCAATAAAAAACGGCGACCCGCAGGTCGCCGCTGGCATTGAACAGTCTCGCTCAGGCTTTGCGACGCATGGCGCCGAGACCGAACAGGCCAAGCCCGAGCAGCGCCAGCGTGGCGGGTTCCGGCGTCGGATTGGGCGGTTGTTGCGTGGTGGCAAAAGTCACGTCTAGCGACAAGGCCTGGCCATCGACAAATGACAGACTTTGCATGTTGACCCAGATGTTGTTGGCATCGAAGCTGAGGCGCGAGATATCAAAACCGGCCCACTGGTTGCTTGCGATTGTCACGCCCGTGATGGCATCGATGCTGGAATTGCCATCAGACAACCGGAAACCGTTGAAAGTCATCGGCAAGGCGGTTGCCGTGCTCAGAAAAGTCAACAGCAGATTGGTATCCGACACATCCACGCTGTAGGGCCCCAAGTTGCCGGGGAACTCGACCCCTGCGCCAACCACGGCGGAGAAGGGCCCATCGACGACGTCGTTAATGGTGGGAGCAAGATGCGCGCCGGATACGGTCTGACCAATAAAGCCGGCATTGGCCAGCGAGGTGGCGCCGAGGCCGAGGGCAAGTATCAGCGTTGAAGCAAGTTTGCTGGTCATGATGGAATCCTTTTTTGTCAAGTGTTGACAAACAATTAGCAATTGCTGTGCCAATACTATTATATTGTTTGCAATCAATGCGTTGAACACAATCATCAACCATGGACAAGCGCCACTGTAAAGTAATCCGACAGTTGCCTTGCAGTCACCCGCAGGGTCGGGTCAGTCAGAGCAGGCGTGAAACCGGCGAATTCAGCGATCGACGCCGCAGGTCGGCAAGCAGTAACGCGCCCAGCGCCAGCAATGGCCACAGGACCGCCACCGCCTTGGCCAGCCCGACGATATTCAGCACGCTGACCGCCGGCCACCAGTGAAAACCGGCCAGACCGAGGCGGATCAGCGGTATTGCCAGCAGCAACAGCAGCGCGACTCGCCAGCGTCGGCGCGAAACCGCCGGATTGAGCAAGAACCAGAATGCCAGCAGGAACGCGGCCAGCGTTTCCAGGGACAGCACGCCGCCGACCACTTTCAATTTGAGCAGGATGGTGGCGGCAAACAGCTTCATGATGAAGGCCAGAACCATCAGCAACAGCATTGCGCTGACATAGCGCCCCGGACGCAGCAGATTTGCGGCAAAAACGCCAAGCGTGGCCATTTCCAGAAAAACGGCGCCAAACCAGCGCAGGTTGATCTGATCAAGGCCGCCAGGCGGCATGTCGATCGGGCGCAAATGCAAATCCAGCCAGCCCAGGCCGGGCAGCGGCAGCAATGCGAATTGGGTGAGGAACCAGAGCAGCAGCAGGGCGAGCCCGATATTGGCCGCGAGCCCGGCATTGAACCAGCGATTGCGCCATTGCAGGAGCGCGCGACCGGCGCGCAGCCAGCGGCCATGATGCAGCGCCAGCAAGGCGCCGGTCAGTGCGCCGAGTCCATTGACCAGCATGTCCAGGTTCGAGGCGATGCGGCCCGGCAGCAATTCCTGGCCGCTCTCCAGCAGCAGGCTCAACGCCAGGCCGCTGAGCGCTCCGGCCATGACGCCGCGCGCGCCGTGTCCGGGCTGGGCATACCACCTGGCCAGCGCGTAACCCAAAGGCACATAGACCAGCAGATTGGTAGCCAGGTCGGTGCGCGTGATGAAGCGCGGCCAGGCTTCGGTCAGGAAACCGGCGGACCAGTTGGCCAGCGGCGACCAACCGGAAAGCGGATAAAGACTGCCGACAGCCAGAAACAGGGCATAGAAGACAATGAATGCCTTCAGCCGAGTCTTCTTCGCGGAGAGGTCTGCCATGAGCGGTCGCGCCTTCTTCGTGGACAAGTTCCGGAGCAAGTCGGGCCGGAATTCTGCTGTGCGATTCCGACCCGCCTTCCTGGCGGGAACCTGCAACAACGTCGCCGCCGACTATGCGGCTACTGGAACGAATATAACGTCACGGTTGCCGATTTGCTGCAGGCGAATTCGTCAACTTGGCGTGTGTCTGCGTACTGATTTCCTGGGCGCGGGTAATTTCTTCGGTCGTCATCACTGCGGCGAGTTTGTCGCGATACATCAACGCTTCCTCATGGCCTCCGGCTGCAGCAATGTTGAGCCAGAGGTAGGCGGACTCCTTGTCCGGCGCTGATGCCAGACCATCCCGATACAGGATGCCCAGACGATATTCCGCTTCCAGATGGCCTTGCTCGGCCGCCTTGGTGAATTGTTCCAGCGCGGCGCGATAGTTCTGCAACGTGCCGCGTCCATTCAGATAGGCCATGCCGAGGAGGTATCCGGCTTCGCTATGACCATGGTCGGCCGCAGCCTTGATCCAGGGAAAAGCCTTTTGGTAGTCGGCATCTCGCCAGTAAGTCCAGCCCAGTTCATATTGAGCCTGTGCATCGCCTTTCTTTGCCGCATCCTGATTCTTTATCTGTGCGCTTTGTTTGATTTGATCAATCCTGGGCTGCACGGCCACATCAGCCGGCCCGCGTCCGAGCAACGTCCATGACAGGCCGGCCAGGATCAACACCAGCAGCGCTGCGCCGGCGGTCAGAAATTGTTTGTTCGACCAGATCGACTTGCCGGCGGCCCCTACTCGAAAGTGCCGCTTGCAGGACTGGCAGCGGTAGGTGGTCCATGCCGAGTTGCCGGATGACTTGTGCGACTGGCGCACCTGCGTGCTGCCGCAGTACTTGCACTTGACGTCAACGGATTCTGGCAGGGTGGGGGATGAGGGGATCATGTTCATTGCGCAAATGACGTGCAAAACAGGACATTGAATGTCATTCAAGACTGGGGCCGGGGCGCAGTATAAGACCCAGCGATCATTCCGCAGCAAGCCATCAGAAAACCGGCGAATTGCGGCGGCATGAATCCTTCGCCTTCGGGGAACGTGATTTCCAGCCCGATCCAGGTCAGCAAGCCCAGGCCGATGGCGAGATACGCGCCTGTCGTGCTGGCGCGCGACCAGTAAAGACCGGCGACCAGGGGCACAAAAGCAACCACCAGCGTGACCTTGTAGGCGTTCTCCACCATTTCATGAATGCCGGTTTCCTCGCCCAGCGCCCAGAGCGCATAGAGCGTGACCAGCACAGCAAAGACGCCCACGACCCAGCGCGTCATCAGCAGGAGTTTCCTGTCGGTCAGATGCTTGCGATGCGTGAAGAAGCCCTTCAGCACGTTTTCCGATAGCGTGACCGAAGGCGCCAGCAACGTGCCGGAAGCGGTGGACATGATCACCGAGAGCAGCGCGCCGTAAAAAATCACCTGCGCGAACAGCGGCAAGTGGTTCTTGACCAGTTCCGGCAGCAGTTTCTGGCTGTCCTCGGCCAACCATCTGGTCGCCAGCGCCGGGTCGATCAGATTGGCGGAATAGGCCAGGAACAGGGGCACGGCGGCGAACAGAAAATAGGCGACGCCGCCCAGCACGGTGCCCCAGACCGCGATGTTTTCGTTCTTCGAGGTATTGGCGCGCTGAAACACATCCTGCTGCGGAATCGAGCCGAAACCCATGGTCAGCAGGCCGGAAATGAACGCCACCATGGCCACCGCGTTCAACTCGGGCCAGAAGCGGAACTTGCCGCTCGCGGCGGCATGTTCGATCACCGGCGCGACGCCGCCGGTCAGGCCGGAAACCAGCCAGGCGATGTAGACCAGGCCGAGGACGATGACGATCATCTGGAAGAACGTGGTCAGTGCCACCGACCACATGCCGCCATAAAGGGTGTACATCAGCACCACCGCCGCGCCGATCAGAATACCCTGCGCCTGCGTGATCTGGCCGTCGGACAGTACGTTGAACACCAGCCCCAGCGCGGTGATCTGCGCCGACACCCAGCCCAGATAGGACAGCACGATGGCGATGCCGGTGATGACTTCGACGCGACGGTCGTAGCGTGCCCGGTAGAAGTCCGCAATGGTCAGCAGGTTCATCCGGTACAGCTTGCGCGCGAAGAACAGGCCGAACAGTACCAGGCACAGCGAAGCGCCGAACGGATCGGAAATCAGTCCGCCCAGATCCTCTTCCAGGAAAGTGGCTGGTATGCCCAGCACCGTCTCGGCGCCGAACCAGGTCGCGAACACCATGGCCATGACGATATACAACGGCAGCGAACGGCCGGCGGAAATGTAGTCGCGCGCGTTATGCACGCGCGTCGCCGCGTACATGCCGATGCCGATGGAAACAACCAGATAGAGAATGACGAAACCCAGCAACATGGGTTGATCTCCCGAACAGATTCAGCGCAGTTTGATCTCCGTCCGGATGCGGTTGAGCACGCGGCGCTGCTGGCGATTCATGTCGCGCAGCATTTCCAGGCGTTGCATGGCCGATGCATCCGGTGAAACCGCGCGATTATCCGCGATCTTCGGCGCGATGTAGCACATTGCGTGCGTAGTTCGGGTTGCAGGCCGGCCTTGTCCGGCGCTGTCGAATCCAGCGCCGGCGTGGACTTTCAGACCGGAGTGTGTTCGCGTCGCGCGACGGGACGGCGAATCCACAGCATGGGCAGCAGACCGGCGCAGAGCAGCAGGATGCTGGCCGGTTCGGGCACGGCACGGGCGAAGGCGGCGCCGATGATCTCGTTCATGCGTGCGCTCGGATGCACCTGATCCCAGAACATGTACTGGTCGGCCAGCCCCGGTGTCAGGAAGCAGCCCTCGCCGACGCAGGAACTGGCGGTGAAGTTGAAGCCATAGGCGGCGGCATTGTCGATAACGTCCCGCAACAACGCGTTGCTATCGAAACCAATGATATCTACGGTGGGATTGGCGGCTTCAAGTCCTGCGATGATGGCTGCCAATTCGCTGTTGAATTGTGCGTTGAGGCCGCTCATATAGGCCCGTTGCTGCACCGTGCCGAGCTGGCCTTCCGGTGTCAGCGACCAGTCCGCCATGCCCGGCACCAGGAAACGGGTTGCGCCGGCGCCAATCAGTGCATTGATTTCGTTGCCCAGATTGATGGCAGCCAGACTCATGGTCGGCGCGGTCGGGTCGAGGAACAGATCGTTGGAACCACCCCAAAGAACGAACAAGGTCTCTGAAATCCCGGTCATTGGTCCGGCAAGATAGGCCGCAACCTGTTTATCCATCCCGGTAAAGCCGTTCAGGCCGGACAGTGCAGGTGCCGCTAAAGCCACATAACTGTCATAAGTCCCGGCATAAGCGCCCAGATTACTGGTGACCGGCCCGGTTGCTGCACCGCCAACAGCATAGTTGCTGCCGCCGAGGGTCGAGGGCGCCAGCGCCACGCCCAGATTGCCGGCCAGATACTCCACCGCCACCGGACCGTTGCTGAAGCGCTGGGCATAGGGCGGCGAGGTCGGGAAGGCGCCGCCGGTCAAGTTGTACAGGTTGCCGCTATCGGAAAGGCTGTCGCCGAATACGACCATCTGCATGATCGAGGCAAGTGCCTGGCTGGAACCCAGTGCCGCCATAAGCGAGAGGCCGAGGGTGATTGAACGTAAGGCTTTCATGCGGTTCTCCTTGATTGGATCCTGTTCTGATTGAAAGAAGGAAGCGCCGGGACTTGGCGGCCATCGAGTCGCCCTGGACCGAGGACTGCTGGATCATACCCGGCGACTCGGGTCAGTTTCAGCGCGGCACTTGCAGTTGTCCCTGTTCGACCGAAGGCGGCGGCACGGCGGGTCGAGCTTCATTCGGCAGCGCGCGGGCATCGCGCACGAAATACTCGGTCTCGCCGAAACAGGAAGAAGGAATGAACTTGTGCTGCTGATACGCCAGCACAACCCGCTGGCCGGCCATGGCATTGATTTTCTCGGCCATGCTCTCGTCCGGCACGGTGAACTCGAACTTTTCCGGAATGGCGCCCGGCATGGTCACCATGGCGATTTCGCCTTCCCAGGTCTTGCACAGCCAGCCCTTTTTGGACAATTTCTGCACATAGCCGGCGCGTTCACCCTCGGCATAGCTCCAGTGCAGCGTCAGCCAGGTCCAGCCGCCGGCGAGCAGGAACAGGACTAGCGGAATGAAGATGATGAAGCGAGGAATGCGGGGGTTCATGGCTTGCCCAGATGGTTGAAAAGAGGCGAACTTTACTCGGCGAATTCCAGACGTTCCTGGAGTTTGTCCAGCGCGACCAGCGCGCAACGCTCGTCCTTGTCGCCGCCCGGCGCGCCGGATACACCGAGCGCCCCGATCAGCGCGCCGCCGGAACGAATCGGCACGCCGCCTTCCAGCATCAGGATGCCGCGCACATGGTTCATTTCCATCCGGATGTCCGGCCGGTTGCGGCGGAAATCAGCCGAGGCCGCGCCCGACAGGATCACCGCTTCGGCCTTCTCCTGCGCGATCTGCATCGTGTAGCGCGAAGCCAGCGAGTCGCGCAGCAAAGCCTGGATATCGCCGGCCCGGTTGACCACTACGGCGGTGACCTGCCAGCCGTCAACGCGACAGGCTTCCACCGCCGCCTGCGCCAGATCGCGCGCCAGTTCCATTCCAACCGTGCGTTGGGTGATGACATCCCTGGCGGCGACGGGCGCCGAAGCGAGCAACAGACCGACAAGCATGCCAAGCGCGTGCCGCATCACCGAGTCAACCAAACAGCTTGCCGGTCAGCGCGTTCAGGCCCTGGCTGAGGACATCGGTATCGCTGGCGTTGTCGGGCAGGCGGCCCTGCGGCGTCAACTGATTGACCACTTCCGGCAGGTATTGAGCCAGGCTGCCGCTGAGCTGTTGCGGGTCAACGCCGAATTTGCTCGCCAGATCGGCAAGCGGACCGCTGCCCAGCGCCTTGCCGATCTGATCGGCGGAGATCGGCAGATTTTCGCCGGTGCCGACCCAGGACGCGGCCTGCTGCGACAGGCCGCTTTTGTTGAACATCTCGACCAGCCCCGCCAGACCGCCGTTCTGCTGCATCAGGCCCATGACCATCTGCATGATGTCGCCGCCCTGCGCTCCGCCGCCGCTGCCGAGGTTGTTCAATACACTTCCGACCACGCTATCAAATAAACCCATGCTGTTCTCCTGTTTTACTGTTGGGGGTGCCGACGTTGGCGGCGATTGGAACGAATGATATCGCTCGATCCTGCTTCAGAAATCCCTTGCAGATTAGCTGCATTGATCGGAACTCGACATGCGCGACCGCACAGCATGCAAAGACTGCCATCAAGTGCCGCAGAAAGTACGGAATTCCGCCATGAAGGCGCCCGGCGCAGGCTCGGCGTAGCGCGCAAGGGCGGGGTCTTCGTCGAAGGGACGCCGCAGCGCAAGCAACAGTTGCTCGAAAGGCGCCAGATCGCCTTCGTCCGAGGCGGCGGCCAGGGCTTCTTCGACGCGATGGTTGCGCGCGATCAGCCAGGGATTGACCCGGCGCATCGACTCGGCGCGGGCATTGGCCGCACCGGGCTCGACATCCTCGGCGGCGCATCGTTCGCGCCAGCGTTGCAGCCAGCGATCCAGCCCCGGTTGCCCGCTGAACATGGCCCGCAGCGGCGCTTCATTCCCCGCCGCAGCATCCGCCAGCCGCCGCCAGGCCAGGGTGTAGTCCACCTGCTGCGCGTGCAGCAGATCCAGCCAGCTTTCGCCGAGGGCGGTATCGACATGATCACCATGCTTCACCGAACCGCGCAGGCCCAGCTTGGCGCGCAACCCGGCCAGCCAATAATGCTGGTAGTGCGCCATGAAACCGTCGATGACCTCGGTGGCCAACTCGATCGCCCGGCCTTCGTTGTCGGCGATCAGCGGCAGCAGGGTTTCGGCCAGGCGGGCCAGGTTCCAGCGGGCAATGCGCGGCTGCGCCTCGTAGGCATAGCGACCCATCTCGTCGATGGAACTGAACACCGCGCGCGGATCGAAGGCCTCCATGAAAGCGCAGGGGCCGAAGTCGATGCTCTCGCCGGGAATCCCCATGTTGTCGGTGTTCATCACGCCGTGAATAAAGCCCGCATGCATCCATTGCGCGATCAGCGCCGCCTGGCGTTCTGCCACGGCGCGCAGGAAACCGAGATAGCGCTCCTCGGCGCCGGCGAGTTCCGGGAAATGGCGGGCGATGGCGTAATCGGCGAGATGGCGCACCTGCTCCGGCGCGCCATGCGCCGCGAAGTACTGGAAGGTACCCACGCGCAAATGGCTTGCCGCCACGCGGGTAAGAATGGCGCCGGGCAGCGCACGCTCGCGAAACACCGGCTCGCCGCTGGACACCACTGCCAGTGCGCGCGTGGTCGGAATGCCCAGCGCGTGCATCACCTCGCCGATCAGCACCTCGCGCAGCATCGGCCCCACCGCTGCCTTGCCGTCGCCCCGGCGGGAAAACGGCGTGCGCCCCGAGCCCTTCAGGGCGATGTCGCGGCGCCGGCCGTGGCGGTCGATGACCTCGCCGATCAGCAGCGCGCGGCCGTCGCCCAACTGGGGATTGAACTGCCCGAACTGATGTCCCGAATAGGCCTGGGCAATGGGCTGCGCGCCCTCCGGCAGCGCGTTGCCGGAAAACATTGCTGCCAGCGCGGCATCGTCCCGCCCCGCTTCAATGCCCAACTCCTCCGCCAGTCCATGATTGAAGAACAGCAACACCGGTTCTCGTACCATCGCGGGCTGGCAAGGTTCGTAGAAGCCCGACAGCTCACGGGCATAGGTGTTGTCGAAAGGGATGGCGGAATTGGGCATCGATGGGTCCACTTTTCAGGAGCGGGTGTGCGGTTGGCAGACGGATGGGAACTTGGGGCCAATCGCGCGGAAATTCCACCCCAATGCGAGCAGGGAAATGCCGATTCATCGCGATTGGCCACTGCAAACCTGCTGTAGTCCAAGGATGCTGAAACCCGCTTTGGTGGCGGCATAAAAGCGCACTCGTGCGGCGGCTATAATCTGCCGCTTCTTCAAGTACATACGGCCCTTCAGATGGATATTCATTACCGCCCGGAAATCATCGAACCGGAAGCTCAGCAGCACTGGGAAGACAAACAGGTTTTCCGCGCCACGGAGGATTCGGCCAAGCCCAAGTACTACTGCCTGTCGATGTTCCCCTACCCGTCCGGCAAGCTGCACATGGGCCATGTGCGCAACTACACCATTGGCGATGTGCTGGCGCGCTACCACCACATGAAGGGCTTCAACGTGTTGCAGCCGATGGGCTGGGACGCCTTCGGCCTGCCCGCCGAGAACGCCGCGCTGGCCAACAACGTCGCGCCCGCCGGCTGGACCTACGCCAACATCGACTACATGCGCGGCCAGTTGAAGCGCCTCGGTCTGGCGGTCGACTGGAGCCGCGAGCTGGCGACCTGCAAGCCGGATTACTACCGCTGGGAACAATGGCTGTTCACCGAGTTGTTCAAGAAAGGCGTGATCTATCAGAAGACCGCCGCCGTGAACTGGGACCCGGTCGACCATACCGTGCTGGCCAACGAACAGGTCATCGACGGGCGCGGCTGGCGCTCCGGCGCGCTGGTGGAAAAGCGCGACATCCCGATGTATTTCTTCCGCATCTCCGCCTACGCCGAGGAACTGCTGTCCGAACTCGACAACCTGCCAGGCTGGCCGGAGCGGGTGAAGACCATGCAGCGCAACTGGATCGGCAAGAGCTTCGGCGTGGAGATTCATTTCCCGCTGCAGGAGCGCGGTGAAGGTGAGGTGCTGAAAGTCTTCACCACCCGTGCCGACACCCTGTTCGGTGTCACCTACGTCGCCGTCGCCGCCGAGCACCCCTTGGCCCAGCAGGCCGCCGCCGACAATCCTGAACTCGCCGCTTTCATCAACGAATGCAAGCAGGGCAGTGTGGCCGAAGCCGACATGGCCACCATGGAAAAGAAGGGCATGGACACGGGCCTGGTGGTCTACCACCCGTTCACCAACGAAGCCGTGCCGGTTTTAGTCGCCAACTATGTGTTGATGGGCTACGGCGAAGGCGCGGTGATGGCGGTGCCGGCCCATGACGAGCGGGATTTCGCCTTCGCGCAGAAATATGATCTGCCGATCAAGCCGGTGATCAAACACGTCGACGGCGAACTGGCCCTGCCGCTCACCGAGGCCTATGTGGAACAGGGTGTGCTGTTCAACTCCGGCGACTTCTCCGGCCGCACGTCGCAAGACGCCATCGAGAAAATCGCCCTGGTGCTGAAGAACCTGAACCTGGGCGATCGTCGCACCACCTGGCGCCTGCGCGACTGGGGCATCTCCCGGCAACGTTACTGGGGCTGCCCCATCCCCATCATCCACTGCCCCACCTGCGGCGATGTGCCGGTGCCGGACGACCAGCTTCCGGTGGTGCTGCCGGAGGACGTGAAGATCGACATCGGCTCGCCGATCAAGAAAATGCCGTCGTTCTACGAATGCACTTGCCCGAAATGCGGCGGTGCGGCGGAGCGGGAAACCGACACCATGGACACCTTCGTGGAATCGTCCTGGTACTACGCCCGCTACGCCTGTCCCGACAACGCCGGCGCCATGCTGGACGAGCGGGCCAACCACTGGCTGCCGGTGGACCAGTACATCGGTGGCATCGAGCACGCCATCCTGCACCTGCTCTACGCCCGCTTCTTCCACAAGCTGATGCGGGACGTGGGCTTGTTCGGTGAGACCCCGAGCAGCAACGAACCCTTCAAGCACCTGCTCACCCAGGGCATGGTGATCGCCGACAC